>JAZUBL010000036.1:0-64162 GCA_045638545.1 Acutalibacteraceae bacterium
TGGCGCTCATATGACTGCGGTCAATGCCCAGAAGTTCTGCAAGCTGAAGCTGTGTATATTTATTGCTTTTACGATAGTATGCAATGTTCAATCCCAGCTTTTCATAGCTGTTCAGATACTGTTTATCCATCGAATCACCTCCATTATTATTTTATGAGGATTTTCTGCACGAATAAACCTTGTAGCATAAGTGAAATGACTATTGACACAAGTCATTTTGCTTGTGTAAGATGAATTTTGGATTTGATTGGATGGAGGTATGGTTTATGAGAAAGAAAAAGAAAGAAGAAGAGAAGCAACGGGAATATACAATTGCATTAGATGAAACGGTTGCCGGTTTTATAGAAGCACAGGCAGAAAAAACAGGCGGGTCTGTTTCCGAAAGAATCAACAGGATTCTGGACAGTTATCGGATTCAGATGATGTATGAGGAGAATTATAGAAAAGAGATGGAGAAAGAGGGGAACAACTGCGGGAAATGTGCGCATTTTCAGCGATATTATGTGAAAATATTTGGAGATTATACTTCTGTCCCACTGGAAATGGGTACTTGTACGAAACATGACACAAAAGGAGTTTCATGCTATAACATGGGATGCTTTGCCTGGGAAAAACAAACCGAAGAATATTAAAAATCTCTTGCTATTCTCTGCAAAATTCTATAAGATAGAGGGAAGGCTTTAGAGTATGAGGTGAATTTTATGAAAAAGAAGTACAGCAGAGCGGGCATCAAAGTGAAGCCGCTGGCAAAAGAAAATGTACAGAAGGCTGCACCAAAGGCAGTAGAAACAGCTGCAGTGGCAGCTGCACCGGCAGTTGAGAAGATCGATGTATCCGGCAGAAACATTTTCGTTGTATTCCAGGGCACAGCTTTTGATGCAGAGAGCAAGGGCGGCTACATCTGGGCACCGCTTGCAAATAAAGAAGGCAAGAAGTTCCACTACTGGGACAGAATGCTTGACGTGAAGGCAGGCGACATTATTCTGCACGGCAGCAACGGCTGCATTCAGGCAGTAAGTACAGCACGCGGCGAATGCTACGACCACGAAGACGGCCGCCGCATTGACTGCGATTACGTAATGATCGACAATGCAGTGAAGACATCCGACTACGTTGAGGACATTCTCAACATCTGCACCATGAAGCACGCACCATTTAACAAGCGCGGCTGCGCAAACAGCGGCTATCTTTACGAGATGCCAAGAGAGCTGGCAAAAATCTTCCTGAAGAATGCGAACCTGCAGGGAGTAGATTACGCTGCAGCACTGCTGGCAGAGTAATCTGAAGTTTTATTGAGGAGGACAAAACAATGCACGAACATAACGAAAACTGCATGCACGGCGACTGCATGCACGAACACGACCACACAGAGCTGATGAACATTCAGCTGGAAGACGGCAGCGAAGTAGCTTGTGAGATCATCACTGTACTGGAGATTGACGGCTGTGAGTACGACTACATTGTACTGGCACCGGTAGAAGACGAAGAGCTGAACGTAATGATCTTCCGTTACATTGAAGACGAGAACGGCGACGTTACACTGGACAACATCGGCACAGATGAAGAGTTTGAGAAGGTTTCCGCTGTATTCGACGACTGGTACGACGAGATGGTTGGCGAGATCGACGAGGAAGCACTGAAGCGCGCACTGGAGCAGGGCGAGCTGGATGACATTCTCGGCATCGAAGAGAAATAATCTGTTGTGATTTCATACAAAGGCGCTCTGGAAAAGAGCGCTTTTTTCTTTTGCGAATCCCTTGCTATTCGGCAGAAAAAACTCTATAATAAGATGTTAATGGCATTTGAAATTTTATTTTACAGATAGAGAGGAACGTACACATGAAATTAGGTATTGTAGGTCTGCCGAACGTTGGCAAGTCCACCCTGTTTAACGCAATCACAAACGCAGGCGCTCAGTCTGCTAACTACCCATTCTGCACCATCGAGCCAAACGTTGGCGTTGTTGCAGTGCCGGACAAGCGTCTGGAAGTGCTCCGTCAGATCTACGATTCCCAGCGTATCATTCCTGCTGCAATCGAGATCGTAGACATCGCTGGTCTTGTTAAGGGCGCAGCAAAGGGCGAAGGTCTGGGCAACAAGTTCCTGGCAAACATCCGTGAAGTAGACGCGATCATCCACGTAGTTCGCTGCTTTGAGAACGACGACATCATTCACGTTGACGGCTGCATCGGTCCATCCAGAGATATCGAGACCATTAACCTGGAGCTGATCCTCTCCGACATGGAAATCCTCGACCGCCGTATCGACAAGACACAGAAGCTGATCAAGTCTGACAAGAAGTACCAGGCAGAGTACGATTTCTTCATGCGTGTGCGTGAGGCACTGGATTCCGGTAAGTCTGCACGTACTGTAGAGTGCACACCGGAAGAAGCAGAGCTGCTCTCCACAGTATCCCTGCTGACAAACAAGCCTGTGATCTACGCTGCAAACATGAGCGACAGCGACTTTGTTGGCGGTCTGGACAGCAACGTTCGCTACCAGGAAGTTCTGCAGATCGCAAAGGAAGAGCATTCCGGCGTTCTTCCAATCTGCGCAGAGATCGAAGCTGAGATCTCCGGCATGGACGACGAAGAGAAGGAAATGTTCCTCTCTGACATGGGTCTCCACGAGTCCGGTCTCGACCGTCTCATCAAGGAATCCTATGCACTGCTGGGACTCATCTCCTACCTGACAGCAGGTCCGCAGGAGATCCGTGCATGGACAATCACAAACGGCACAAAGGCACCACAGGCTGCTGGTAAGATCCACTCCGACTTTGAGCGCGGCTTTATCCGCGGTGAAGTTGTTGCGTTTGATGACCTGGCAGAGTGCGGCAACATGGTTGCAGCAAAGGAAAAGGGCCTCGTTCGCTCCGAAGGTAAGGAGTATGTAATGAAGGACGGCGACGTTGTTCTCTGGAGATACAACGTATAAGTCGGGATGCCCCGACAGGCGATCGCTCGCCCTCTCAGACAAAAGAACTGCACTCCTCGGAAAATTTCCGCGCTGAAACGAGGAAATATCCTCCCAGAGATGCATAGTAGCTTTTTATAAAATAAAAGTTTCGTCCACCTTTTCAAAGGCGGCAGTTTCCAAAGGCAGAGCCTTTGGTCGCCATTCGCAAATGGCGAAACTCCTGTTTGCAAGAAGGCGCAGGAGAGGTGAATGGAACGCTCCGGCGGAGCGTTCCAGAGGAGAACCCTCGCCGGGGGTTCTCCTGCATTTTGATACGCATAAAAAGAACCCTCCCGTTTTGGGAGGGTTCTTTTATTTTTCTGCAGGCGGATGTTCCTTTTTAAAACGGCGTTTCTGTCTGGCATCAAAAACCAGATAGCCAAGAAATGTACCGGCAAGCCATAGAGGGATCATGACAACAAATGGAATGAGGAATGTTCCCAGAACAGAGCCAAGGTTGGATTTTCCTATAAAATCGGTATAAGCGCCGTTATTGAGGAATGCATAAACAGCAGTAACAGCGGCACAGACGCCCAATGTTATTCTGGAAGATTTTCTGACGAATCCGGTGAACAGAAAAACAAATACGGGGATGATGCAAATCCATCCAATACAGAACAGTTTGTTGATCGGCGGAGCATATCCGAAAATAGAGATCAGATAAACAATCGGTGCGCCGATGGCAAGCAGCAGGATCAGAACGAGAAAAAATCTCTCTCGTTTATTTAAGTTACGCCACATGACAGCAACTCCTTTTTTATAAAGTTCCCAGCAGACCAATGCCGTAGAACAGCGGCTGGTGGGCAAGGTAAATAATCAGCGCGTGGCGGCCGATGAAAGAAAAGAACCGAACGTGGTTTTGATAAGTCCACTGCGGGAAGCGGTCGGCCTTTGCCAGCCGACCAAAAAATACGCCGCCAAGGAAGACAAACAGCCACGGGAAGACTGGGAAATAATCGGCGGAGAAAAAGTCACCGCTGTACATACCCAGCCAGAACAGCCAGTCAGTCTCGTACAAAAAGCCCGGCATCTGAACCAGCGGCGCTGTGAAGAATCCAATGAACCCATCCCAGATGCCATAGGTAAGCATGACGATGACACCGCAGGCGGCAAGGCTTGGCCACAGGGGCAGCCTGTTCAGCAGAGGGAGAAGCAGTCCCGACAGGATCATACCAAGGGCCAGCAGGTGCAGCACACCAAAATAAATGGGCTGCTCCGGCGTGACAAATATGGTAATTACCGTGACGGCAGCCGCCACAAAAGCCAGCTTGATGCCGCGGGATAAATTGGAGCGGGTCAGGTTGGCGGCAACACCGGAAATAAAAATAAACAGCGCCGCAAAGGCCGGCTCAATGGGCTTGAAAAAGGAATACAGAGCGGTGCACCATTCCCAGTGATAAAAGGCGGAGAATGTGTAGAACCCATGGTAGAACACCATGCAGAACACAGCCGCGCCGCGGATCTCATCCAGCAGATGAATGCGCCGCTGACCGGACGGCGGTTTTCGTTTGAAGATTGCAGAAATTGACAGTGGGACTCCTCCTTTCCAAGCTGATTTTTTTGTGGTACAATATTTATAATTGTAACTAAGTATAGCACAAAAAGAGCGTATAGAAAATATGATGCCGCAAATTGGCAATAAGGAGCAACGACATGAAAGTTTGTAAATATGACGCTGTGCTGTTTGATCTGGACGGCACTGTTTCCGAATCTCATCCTGGTATTATTGGCTCAGCAAAAAAGGCACTGGCAGAGTACGGCTGGGAAATGCCTGCTGACTTTGACTACACAAAATTTATCGGCCCGCCGATCTGCGAAGCGCTGATGACTTACGCCGGCATGGAAGAATGCCAGGCAGAAGTATGTATGCAGATTTACCGCAAATACTACAGAGCCGGCGAAATCTGGAACACCGCACTGTATCCGGGCATGCGAGCACTGATGGAACATCTGGTGGAAGCCGGTGCAAAGGTGTGCATCGCAACCTCCAAGCCGCAGCCAATGGCAGACCAGGTTGTTGATTTCCTCGGTATCCGCGACCTGATCTTCTGCAATGCCGGCGCAGACAGCTCCGACAAACAGAGCGACAAGCCGGGTCTTATTACACGCTGCATGGAAGAAACAGGCGCATCCAGAGAAAAAACTGTGATGATCGGTGACACCCGATACGATGCCGGCGGCGCCCAGACCATGAATGTGGATTTCATCGGTGTGCTGTATGGCTATGGCAGCCGGGAGGAAATGGAAGCAAGAGGCGCCTCTGTTTTTGCAGAAACAACAGCAGATCTGGAAGCGCTTTTACTGGAAGAGTGCTGAAAAGCCGCAAAACCTGCCGGGAAAAGGCTTTACCGATTGCAAAAATTGTGGTATGATAGTTAGAATAGTGAAGAATCGTATGAGAATTTATCATTTGCCGCATAAGGAGGCTTTTGGCCAAAATGAAAATTACCTATAAGTTCAACGAGCAGGAACTGTATAACTTTAATATGTTCCGTGCTACCCGTAAAAACTCTGCAACTATCCCGACTGCAATTATGATCAGCTGCGCTTATCTGGCAGCAATGCTGATCATTGCTTATATGTGCAAATTCCAGTGGTATCTGTATCTGGCATCCTTTGGTGCAGCAGCGCTGGTATTCGCGTTTATCATGTGGTTCCTGCATCATAAGATGAAGCGTTCCATCAAGCTGCTGATGTTCCGTCAGCGCAAAGAGGACATTATGCCGCAGACAACCATCACACTGTATGATGACTACTTTGAAGTTTACACTGTAAACCGTACATCCGAAATTAACTACGACAGCCTTGAGCGTGTGGAAAAGAGCAAGGAGTTCATCTACCTGCAGCTGGACCAGCATGGTGAAGTTGGTATTCCGCTCCGCGCTTTTGACAACGACGTGCAGCTGAACGATTTCCTGACTCAGCTGATCAACAACACACCAAAAGCAACCCACGTTGGTCTCTCATACCTGACCAACCCGGAAAAGGCAAAGAAATAAGTGCACATCAAAAAGACCACCCGTTTTGGGTGGTCTTTTTTGCTGTTTCTATTTACTTTTTTGGAAATTTTTTCTTCACATCACTGACGCCGGAAATGTAATTCATGTCCACGTCGTACAGTCTTGCCAGTTCAATCAGGGCTTCCAGGGGGATTCTTACTTTGCCTTTTTCGTAGTCAGAATAGGTGGTTTGCGCAACGTGAATAGCTTTGGCAACGAAGGTCTGATTGTAGTCGTGATCTTCCCGTAATTCCTTAATTCTTTCAACACATTGCATAAAATCACCCCTGTTGAGATTTTATATAAATTCGTGCAACTGTATTGAATTTTAACGGATATTCCGTTAAAATATTTATGAAATTAAAGCAAATGGGGGAATGAAAATGAAAAAACATACAAAGAAAATCGCACTTATCGCCGCAGCACTCGTGACTGCCATGAGTTTTACCTCTTTGACAGCCTGCGGTGGAGGTGGAAGTGAACCTGCAGCCAATGTGGTTGATGAAGATAAATCTGCAAACCGTTTGCAATTGAATAGTGCTGAGGATAGAGCCGCTTTACTGATAGCGATGCGTGATAAAGAGGTTATTAGATGTAGTGATAAGCTATATGGGCATAAGGTACCGTATTCTGGTATTGAAGCGTTTGTAAATACCTTGAAATATAAGGCAAAAAATAACCTGTTTACATATGAACTAGCTGAACGATATAAAGAGTTGAATTTAGACAGCAGAACTGATTTTGAAAAAGACTTTTTTGAAATTTTCCCAGCGCTCATGTGTGAAGGCTGGAGTTTTGATTCTGCTCATTTAAAAGGGTTTGATATTAATGCGGATACATTTGGAAAAGCATGGATGATTGGTTATGAAGATGAGAATATATCTAAAAAGCTTCCAAAGAATGCACGGGCAATTGTTTTAGAAACAACGGGGTACTGGGGCGCTTCTGCTCCTGGTGAAGTTTCATACATTTACTACTTGGTGTTCGAAAATGAAGATGGTACACTGGATTGTAATCTGAATTTCCTTGAAAATAAAACTCGACTTACAGTGGTAACTGGAATTGATCCATCAACAGACAGTGGAAAATGCAAGAATAGTTCATCCAGTATGGGAACCGCAACTGCATTTACAAAGCAGGTTGCGGCAATTGAAAAAGAGTATACCGGAACAAAGTATACTGGCATCAGCGAAAAAGAAGTAAATGAACTAATTGCTTCGAATCAGGATTTCAATGAACTGTTAAAGTTATTTGTTGATACGGAATTCTTTGATTATGATCCATACAGTGATACCTTTAATCTGACAGAAGAAAAAGAAAAGGAAGAAACTATAAAAAATTCAGGTCCCGAGATTGGCATGACAAAAGATGAAGTCACTGGTGGTGTGTGGGGCGAACCAGATAGAAAAAATATTGATGAATATGAATGGGGTACTCACGAGCAGTGGGTTTATGATGGTAGGGGTTATGTTTACTTCGAGGACGGCATTGTAACTGGAATTCAGCACAGAGATTAACTAACTAATTGAGGGGAACCTGCGGGTTCTCCTTTTTGCATTTCTGTTACTTTTATACAAGGTAATTTCATTGACAAAAAATGATGAAAATGCGATAATAAAAAAGATTAGGCATATTTGCAAACAAGACTCGGCACGAGCCGAAATTGAGGAGGAAACGCAATGAGCAAGGAACTTGCCAAAGCATATGATCCACATGAAGTGGAAGACAGAACCTATGACTTTTGGGTGAAAAACGGCTTCTTTCATGCAGAACCGGATCCAAAGAAAAAACCATATACCATCGTAATCCCGCCGCCAAACATTACAGGCCAGCTCCACATGGGTCACGCACTGGACGAAACACTCCAGGACGTACTCATCCGCTGGAGAAGAATGCAGGGTTACTCTGCACTGTGGCTGCCGGGCACTGACCACGCATCCATCGCAACAGAGGCTAAGATTGTAGAAGCAATGAAGGCTGACGGCGTAACAAAGGAAGAGCTGGGTCGTGAGGGCTTCCTGAAGCGCGCATGGGAGTGGAAAGAAAAGTACGGCGGTACCATCGTAGGCCAGCTGAAGAAGCTTGGTTCTTCCTGCGACTGGGACAGAGAGCGCTTTACACTGGACGAAGGCTGCTCTGAGGCTGTTCGCGAAGTATTCGTACGCCTCTATGAAAAGGGCCTCATCTACCGCGGCGAGCGCATCATCAACTGGTGCCCGCACTGTAAGACATCCATCTCTGACGCTGAGGTTGAGTACGAAGAGAAGGACGGCAATTTCTGGCACTTCAAGTATCCGCTGACCGATGGTTCCGGCTTTATCCGCCTGGCAACAACACGTCCGGAAACAATGCTGGGCGATACAGCTGTTGCTGTTCACCCAGACGACGAGCGCTACAAGGATATGGTTGGCAAGACCGTAACACTGCCGCTGGTAGGCCGTGAGATTCCGATCGTTGCTGACTCCTATGTAGAGATGGAGTTTGGTACCGGTGTTGTTAAGATCACACCTGCACACGACCCGCACGACTTTGAAGTTGGTCTCCGCCACAACCTGCCAATCATCAACGTGATGGACGAGAGCGGCATCATCAACGAACACGGCGGCGAGTACTGCGGTCTGGATCGCCTTGAGGCAAGAAAGAAGATCGTTAAGGCAATGGAGGAGCAGGGCTTCCTGGAGAAGATCGAGCCAATCAAGCACAATGTTGGCGAATGCTACCGCTGCGGCACTGTTGTTGAGCCAAGAGTTTCCATGCAGTGGTTCGTAAAGATGGAGCCGCTGGCAAAGCCTGCAATCGAGGCTGTTCGCAACGGCGACACCAAGTTCGTTCCGGAGCGCTTTGACAAAGTATACTTCAACTGGATGGAAAACATCCGTGACTGGTGTATTTCCCGTCAGCTGTGGTGGGGTCACAGAATTCCGGCATGGTACTGCGACTGCGGGGAGACAATCGTTTCCCGCGAGACACCAGAAAAGTGTCCAAAGTGCGGCGGCACACACCTGCACCAGGATGAGGATACTCTGGATACATGGTTCTCCTCTGCTCTGTGGCCATTCTCCACACTGGGCTGGCCAAACAACACCAAAGATCTGAAGTACTTCTACCCAACAAGCACACTGGTAACAGGCTATGATATCATCTTCTTCTGGGTAGCTCGTATGATCTTCTCCGGTATTGAGCACATGGGCAAGACACCATTCGACACCGTATTTATCCACGGTATTGTTCGTGACGAAAAGGGCCGCAAGATGTCCAAGTCTCTGGGCAACGGTATCGACCCACTGCAGGTTATTGACCAGTACGGCGCTGACGCACTGCGCTTTATGCTGGCAACCGGCAACAGCCCTGGCAACGATATGCGCTACTCTCCAGAAAAGGTTGAGGCAAGCCGTAACTTTGCAAACAAGATCTGGAACGCTGCTCGTTTCATTCTCATGAACCTGGAAGGCCACGACGTAAAGGGTGTTCTCCCAACAGAACTGGCTACAGAAGACAAGTGGATCATCAGTGCGTTCAACAACGTTGCAAAAGAGATCACAGAGAATCTGGAGAAGTTCGAGCTTGGTATCGCAGCTTCCAAGATCTACGACTTCCTGTGGGATGACTTCTGCGACTGGTACATCGAAATCGCAAAGATCCGCATGGGCGGCGCTGACCCTGTAACAGCACAGAACGCAAGAGAAGTTCTCGTTTGGGTAATGACAGGCACACTGAAGCTGCTCCACCCATTCATGCCATTCATCACAGAAGAGATCTGGCAGACACTGCCGCACGAAGGCGATGCACTGATGGTTTCCCAGTGGCCGGAGTTCGACCCTGCACTGGACTTCCCTGTTGCAGAGGCTGAGATGAAGCGTATCATGGACGTGATCCGCGGCATCCGTAACCGCCGTGCAGAAATGAACGTACCACCAAGCCGCAAGGCAAAGGTTTACATTGCAACTGCACAGCAGCAGACTTTCTGTGATGGTTCTGCAATTGTTGCTAAGCTTGCTTATGCAAACGAAGTAGAGATCGGCAACAGCTTCGACATGGACGGCGCTGTAACAATCGTTACAGACGATGCGACTGTTTACATCCCAATGGATGAACTGGTAGACAAGCAGGCAGAAATTGCACGCCTCAGCAAGGAGCTGGAGAAGGCTACCAAGGAGCTGGCACAGTGCAACGGCAAGCTGAATAACCAGGGCTTCCTGGCAAAGGCACCGGCAAACGTTGTAGAAGGCGTTAAGCAGGATGCTGCACGTCTCAGCGACAGAATTGCGCTGATTGAGTCTTCTCTCGCAGCCCTTAAATAAGATTAGTTAATTTGCTTTTTATAGCAGCTATAAATTATATATGAAATTAGCAAAACCTTCCCGATTTGTGGAAGGTTTTGTTGTAAAAAGGATGTTGAATATGACACAGACAGAATTAATCGCACGTCTTGCAGAGTGCAAAACATGGAAAACAGACCTGACACCAGCGCTGGCTCTGGCAGAAAAAATGGGCAACCCACAGAATAACCTGAAGTTTGTACACGTTGGCGGTACAAACGGCAAGGGTTCCACCTGCGCAATGACAGCTTCCATTCTGGAGAAGGCTGGCTATAAGGTAGGCCGCTTTATTTCTCCATACGTACTGGAGTTCCGCGAAAGAATCGAAATCAACGGCGAGATGATCCCGGAAGAGGATCTCTGCCGCATTGGTGAGGAAGTACTGAACGCTGCTGCAGCGCTGGCAGAGGAAGACATTCACCCAACAGAATTTGACGTGGTAACTGTAATCGGCATGCTGTGGTTTGCTGAGCAGAAGTGCGACATCGTTGTGCTGGAAGTTGGCCTGGGCGGCACTATCGACTCCACCAACATCGTAACAGCAGAAACTGTGCTGGCAACTGCAATCACTTCCGTTTCCATCGACCACGCAGCAATTCTGGGCGAAACAGAAGAGAAAATCGCAGCAGAGAAGAGCGGCATTATTAAGGAAGGCGGCAGCCTTGTTCTTGGCAAGTCCATTCCAAGAGCAGCCCTCAACCTGATCAAGCGCGTAGCAATGAAGAAGAACAACGATGCTTACATGGCAAATGCTGCTGAGGTTATCATGAAGAAGAGCCACACAGCAGGCCTCACTTTCTGGTACAAGGGCAGAGATTACGATCTGACACTGCCGGGCCTGTATCAGCTGCAGAACGCTGTAGTTGCGCTCCGCATCGTTGAGGTGCTCCGCCGCAAGGGCTGGACAATTACAGAAGATCACGTAGCAGACGGCCTTGCACACGTGCACTTCCCAGCAAGAATGGAACTGATGGGCAAAGAGCCGCTGTTCTGGATCGACGGCGCACACAACCAGGAAGGCGTAGCAGCACTGCTGTTCTCTCTTTCTAATCTGGTACCGCACAAGAAGAAGGTTTGCATCCACGGCATGATGCAGGACAAGGACTGCGAAGGCGTTGTGGAGATGCTCTCCGGCGCATTCGATGCAGTGATCACTGTAGAGCCATCTAACCCAAGAGCTGTGAAGGCAGCAGACCTGGCAGAAATGTGGAAAAAGCACGATGCTGAAGTAACAACAGCAGAGAGCGTAGAAGCTGCAATTGCAAAGGCAGTGGAGATGGCTGGCAAGGACGGCGCTGTAGTATGCTGCGGTTCCCTGTTCCTGTGTGCAGATGCACGCCCACATGCAATGGCATTTTTTGCTGAAGAAAAATAAATCATAACAGGCGACAGCCTGTGACAGAATATGCAGGAAGAATCCCTTATCGTTAAAGAAAACGGTAAGGGATTTTTTTATTGCCCAAAAGGAGGAATCGCAATGAATGTTGTGATGCAGCTGCAGGGGGACAGGCTGGTGGCTTCCCTCAGCGGAGAGATCGATCATCATCAGACAGAACAGCTGCGGGAGCTGATCGACAGCGAAGCGGCGCGGATCCGTCCGCAGGAGCTGGTTCTTGATTTTTCACAGGTCACGTTTATGGACAGTTCCGGCATCGGGCTGATTTTAGGCCGGTACAGATGGATGCAGGAATTAGGCGGCATGGTGCGTATTACGCATATTTCCCGGCAGATGGAACAGATCCTTGTGCTGTCGGGAATTCATCAGCTGGTGCAGGTAGAGTGTGAAAAAGAAGAAAAAAACAGAGGATCGGAAACAGCTCCGGCAGACAGAGAGATTTTTTCCGATTCATCTAAGGAGGTGCGATACGATGCAAAATGAAATGCGGCTGACACTGCTCAGCTATTCTTCCAACGAAAGCTTTGCCCGGACAGCGGTGGCGTCTTTTATCAGCCAGTTAGACCCAACAGTGGAAGAACTGGCTGATCTGAAAACAGCAGTGTCTGAGGCGGTGACCAACTGTATTATCCACGGCTACCGGGATACGATCGGAAAAATTTACATAACCACAAAATTTGACAGGAGCGGTACCGTCACGGTGCGTGTACGGGACAAAGGCTGCGGGATTCCGGACGTGGCGCAGGCCATGGAGCCGCTGTTTACCACAGGCGGCGAAGAGCGTGCCGGCCTTGGTTTTGCAGTGATGGAAAGCTTCACCGATAAACTGCAGGTGCGCTCTGCTGTGGACAAAGGCACCACGGTAACCATGGTGAAAAAACTATCTGTCCGCAAAGCAGAGGAACAGGGGAGATGATGGCGTCATCGGAACGGGAACAGCGTGTCAGCGAGCATTTTGGGCTGGTGCATTCCTGCGCCCAGCGGCTGAAGGGCCGGGGCATAGAGTATGAGGATCTGTATCAGGCCGGATGCCTTGGGCTGGTCAAAGCGGTGGATGGCTTTGATGACAGCCGCGGGCTGAAATTTTCCACCTATGCTGTGCCGGTTATTTTAGGAGAAATGCGGCGGCTGTTCCGCGATGGCGGTGCTGTGAAAATCGGCCGGGCCCTGAAGGAGCTTTCCATGAAGGCGGCGCGGGTCACAGCAGAATTCACTGCAAAAGAAGGCCGTCCGCCGACAGTGCAGGAGCTGGCCGATCTACTGGAGGTAGATCCGGCGGAAGCAGCCCAGGCGATCCATGCCGGACAGCGGCCGGTATCGCTGACGGTGGACGAAGAAGAAGGCGGACAGCTGGACATTGCCGTGGATTCAGAAGCAGAGAAGATCGGAGAGCTGCTTGCCCTGCGGCAGGTTTTGGGAGAGCTGGAAGAGCGGGACAGAAAGATCATTTATTTTCGTTATTTTAAAAGTGAGACACAGACAAAAACAGCAGAGCGGCTGGGCATGACGCAGGTACAGATCTCCCGGCGGGAAAAAGTAATTCTGCAGCAGTTGCGGAAAATGTTAGGATAAGTTTCTTTACAGGAGGATTGCTTTTCTGTTAAAATATAAAAAAACAGGCAAAGGGGAAAGAAACATGATCTTAACAACAATCCATAACATGGGCGATTATAAATATGAAGTAATCGGTCTGGTAACAGGCAGCATGGTTTCCAGCAAAAATATGTTCAAGGACATCGGTGCAGGCTTTAAAAGCATGGTTGGCGGTGAGCTGAAAGCCTATACTGCGATGATGCAGGAATCACGTCACGAGGCAACTCAGCGCATGATTGCAGAAGCACAGGCTATGGGCGCCGATGCGATCCTCGGTGTCAGCTATGCAACTTCTTCTATTACTCCGGGTGCAGCAGAAGTTCTTGCAGCAGGCACAGCGGTAAGATTTGTTTAATATAGTGCTATGATAAACAGAGTTGATAAACTCTGTTTATTTTTTGCTTTTCCGGGAAGAATGAGAATATCATGGCGATAGAAAGGAAGAGCAAAATGCATCATCATCAGAAATTTTTCAAATGCAGTCATTGCGGCAATGTGGTTGGTCTGATCAACAACGGCGGTGTGCCGCTGCATTGCTGCAGCGAGCCCATGCGGGAGCTGGAAGCTAATCAGGCAGAGGCTACCGCTGAAAAGCACAAGCCTTATGTGCAGTGCCGCGGCGATAAGCTGCGCGTGGAGGTGGGCACCGAGCAGCACCCAATGACAGAAGGTCATAACATTGCCTGGGTTTATCTGCAGACAGCGCGGGGCGGCCAGCGGAAGTCTTTTGTGCACAGTGATTCTCCGGAAGTGGAATTTTCCATTACAGCAGACGACAGACCGGAAGCAGTGTTCTCTTACTGCAACCAGCATGGTTTGTGGAAAACATCTGCCGACGAATTTAAACAATAAAAAAAGCCCTCCCTTAAGGGAGGGTGTTTTTTATGCCTGCCTTTCCCAGTAACCGGGGATGCAGATGTCCAGTGCATCGGATTCCCGTTCCAGCTGGAGGATTTCTTCTTCCGTTAAGGCGATGCTGACAGCGGCGGCATCTTTGCTGACCTGATGAGGCTTTGTGATGCCGACCACCGGCACTGTGCCTTTTGCCGCCGCCCACGCAATGGCAATCTGTGCGGCATCTGCATGATAATGTGCGCCGATCTCTTTCATTGTCTGGACCAGTGGAGAAATACGCTCTAACAGGACAGGCGGCCAGGTGCGGCCCCGGCGGGTTTTTCCCGGCAGCGGCCGGGCCGGGCAGTATCTGGCAGTCAGTACGCCCTGCTCCAATACCATATAAGAGAAAAAGACAACGTTATTTTTCCGGCACCAGTTTAAAATACCATTTTGCTCCGGCACCCGGTACAGCAGGCTGTAGTGATTCTGCACGGCGGAAAGGCGAAGCCCTGCCTGTCGGAGAATGGTGTCGGCTTCCTGAATTTCTTCCAGGCTGTGGTTGGCAACGCCAACGTGGCGGCATGTGCCGTTCCAGAGGAGTGGGATCAGTTCGGTAGTCCACTTTTTTACGTTCTTTGGCGTATGCACCCAGAACAGTTCCGCATGATCGGTGTGCAGGCGATCCAGACTTCTGCGGAGAGATTTTTCCAGGGCGTGACGGGACTGCAGCCCTGTCGGCGTGAATTTTGTGGAAAGCAGCACGTCGGTTCTGTTTTGCGCCAGGCGGCCGAGAATGGACTCAGCAGCACCCATGCCAAAGACAGGGGCGGTGTCCCAAAGTGTGCAGCCAGCTTTCAGGGCGCGGTCAAAGACAGGTTTCAGGTCGGTCTCTTCCAGGTGATTGCCGAAAATACTGTTGCCGCCATGGGGACCGATGCCCCAGGACCATGTTCCAATGGCGATTTGCGGAATTTTTGTACTGCCAAGCATTGTATATTTCATAAGATCCTCTTTCTGACTGTTTATTTTCCGATTATTTTAAAAAAATTTGCCTGTAAAATAAATTTTTTTTGAAAAATACAGGCTTCAGAAGCGTTTTTTCGCAGAATTTCAAAAAAAGTTTGCAGCAAAAATGGCTTATTTATGCGGTTTTTTAATTCTTTTAAAAAATTTTAAAAAAAGTTTGAAAAAAGTGTTGACATATTGAGGAACTGCTGATATAATCATAATTGTTCTCCGGTACGGAAGCAACCGACACGGAGCTAACACACATGCGGATATGGCGGAATTGGCAGACGCGTATGGTTCAGGTCCATATGAATGCAAGTTCATGCAGGTTCAACTCCTGTTATCCGCACCAAGCAGAACCCGATGCAATGCATCGGGTTTTTTCGTTACTCAAAGCTTCTTTTTTCAAAAGAAGCTTTTCTCCTGTAAAAAATCCTGTGATCAGGTTTTTATAAACATATGTGTGAGATTGTTTTACACATTGCAAAAAAATATTTGTTTTCCGGCGCGATTGTGATAAAATGAAGGCATAAATAGGCGTTCAGCGCGTTACGGAATTTTCTGAGAAAAGAAATATCATCGTCGGTTCTGCAAAGGCATGGGGGTGCCGCAGAGCCAGTTCAGTCCAGGAAAGGGGAAGGCGTTACAGTATGATCGTATTTCTTTACATTGCGGCGGCAGTCACAGCGTATCTGGTCTGCGGCCTGAACCCGGCCATCGTGCTCTCCAGGGCGGTGTATAAAAAAGACATCCGCACCTGCGGCAGCGGCAACCCGGGTTTTACAAACTTTAAGCGAACATTCGGCAATAAGCTGGCATGGTGGGTATTGATCCTTGACCTTGCAAAATCTGCAGTAGTGGTGGCGATCTTCTCCATCCTATTTATGATCTTCCACAACGACTTCCAGCTTGGCGCAGCATACACCAGCCTGTTTGTAATGATCGGTCACTCTTACCCGATCTGGTACAAATTCAAGGGCGGCAAGGGCTTCCTTGTTTATATGTCTGCCATCTGGTTTATGGACTGGCGCTGCGGCGTGGTAGCACTGGCGATCATGATGATCCTGCTGTTCACCACAAAGTATATGTCTCTGTCCACAGTATGCGCAATGCTCTCCTGTCCGGTCACACTGCTGATCGTGAGAGCACCAATTGCAGTAATCTGCCTGTGCGCTGCCTGCGTATTGTTTATCGCATGGCGTCACAGAGAGAACTTCAAGCGCCTTATTCGCGGCACAGAATCCAAGTTCTCCCTGAAGAGCAAAAAAGCTTCTTAATAAAAGACGGTACCGTTTGGTGCCGTCTTTTTTGTTTGTCCGGATGTATAGATTCGAGACATCTTCCTTACTTTTCCAATCCCGGCCTTCACATGGAAAAATGCGCAGCGGCATATACTATAAAACACTCCATATCCCGGGATGGTGATGTTTTATGAATCTGACCTGGAAGTTTCTTTTCCGTATTGGCGTGAGCGCTTTCCTGTTTTTCCTTGGTATTTATTACTGGAAAGCCGCGGCAGGATTACTGGTAATGCTTCTGAAAGCGGTGGCGCCGTTTTTTATCGGACTGGCCATTGCTTTTATCATTAATATTCTGATGAGCTTTTATGAGCGCCATTATTTTAAAAAGCGCAGTCATAAAAAGTGGGTGTGGAAAAGTCGGCGGCCTGTCTGCCTGCTTGGTGCGCTGCTGACGCTGGCCGGACTGCTGGCGCTGCTGATTGCGCTGGTAGTGCCGAAACTGATTTCCTGTATCCGGTTGTTTTTGTCAGCGATTCCTCCGGCGCTGGAATTTTTATTTGCACAGCCGTGGGTGCGTGCGCTTCTGCCGGCTGACGTTGCGGCGGAACTTTCCTCCATCGACTGGATGGAGTGGCTGACGCGATTTGGAGATGTGGCACTGTCCGGTATTGGCGGCGCAGTCGGTACGGTGATCAGCGCTGTGACATCCGTTATTTCGGTGATCGTCACCGTTGTGCTGAGCTTGATTTTTTCGCTGTATCTGCTGGGCAGCAAAGAAAAGCTGCAGGGACAGGGGAAACGTTTGCTGCGCACTTATCTGCCGCAAAAGTGGAGAGAAAAAATCATGTACTGCCTTTCTGTGTTCTACGACAGCTTCCGCGGTTATATTGTAGGGCAATGCACCGAAGCAGCAATTCTGGGCAGCTTGTGTGCTTTGGGCATGTTTGTCTTCCGGTTCCCTTATGCAGGGATGATTGGTTCTCTTGTAGGTTTTTCCGCGCTGATCCCCGTAGCGGGTGCTTATGTTGGCGCAGGCATTGGTGTACTGATGATGCTGACGGTATCGCCGCTGAAAGCTTTGCTGTTTCTCATTTTCATCGTGGTGCTGCAGCAGCTGGAGGGCAACCTGATTTATCCGAAAGTGGTAGGGAAGTCCATTGGCCTGCCGGCCATCTGGGTGCTGGCAGCAGTGACCATCGGCGGCGGCCTGCTGGGTATTCTCGGGATGCTGCTGGGTGTTCCCACCGCAGCGGCTCTTTACAGAATGCTGCGGGAAGATGTTGTCCGGAGAGAAAAACTTTCCACAACCGGCGACGATGACTGTTGAAAATACAGATAAAATCAGAGATCGTTCTTTTCTATATTATATATAGAAAAGCGCGGTCTTTTTGTTTTGGGCAGGTTGTGAAAAATTCGTAACAGTTTCGTAAAAGTCATAGACGCGCAGAAAGGGATGCGGTATAGTTATCCTAGAAAGTTTATTGTAATCGACGGTGACTTTTATGAGGGAGAAGAATATGACAAATAAAGGAAAGCGAATTCTGGCGGCAATGCTGGCCGCGCTGATTACGGTATCCGGCGCCGGTATGGCGGTAGTTTCTGCGGCAGAGGCAGCACCTGCTGCAGAAACAGTTACAGAAGAAATTGCTGCGGCCACTGTAACGGACAGCGGCATGACTTACGAACCGGCAGCAGACGGCACGCTGACATTGGTAAAATACGACGGAGAAGCAGCTGTTGTAGTGATCCCGGAAACAGTGGACGGTGCAAAAGTAACAGCCGTTGATGGCGGTGCTTTTGCAGGCTGTGACAAAGTGGAAGAGATCACACTGCCAAAGACAGTGACTGTGCTGGAGGCAGGTGTTTTTGACGACTGCAAAAAGCTGAAGAAGCTGACACTGCAGAACAATGCACCGGAAGCAGACGGTGTGACTCTGGACACAGACACAGAAATTATTGTGCTGGGCAAACAGACAAAAGGCTACGATGCTGCGCCATGGAGCGGCTGCACCGTTCTGTTTGCACATGACCTGACAAAGGCTGTTGTGGAGAAGATTCCGGAGCAGGCTTATACCGGTGCGGCTGTTCAGCCTGCACTGACGGTAACAGATGCCCTCGGTAATGAACTGGAGTCCGGGAAAGATTACACCGTTGCCTATAAAGAAAACGTGAATGCCGGTACCGCAGTGGCAGCCATTGCCGGTATGGGTGATTACTTCGGCGAAGCAGAACAGACCTTTGCCATTACAGCAAAAGACGGCACAGAGCAGTTCCGTGTGGAAGGTGTGGAAAACAAAGCGTATACCGGCGAAGCCGTTACACAGAGCGTGACGGTTTATGACGGTGATAAGCTGCTGGAAGAAAATGTGGATTACACCGTTTCTTATGAAAGAAACACCAACGTCGGCACAGCAGCAATTGTGATTACCGGCACGGGCAATTACAGCGGTGTTGTGAAAAAAGAATTTTCCATTGCAAAGCCGTTTTCTGCAGAAGCTGAGATTTCCGGTCTGGAAGATCGTGTTTACAACGGTGCAGCGCAGACACAGACCATCACCGTGAAGGATGGCAGCACCACGCTGCGTGAAAACGTAGACTACACGGTTGCTTATGCAAACAACACCGATGCCGGTACAGCTACTGTGACGGTAACCGGTATGGGCAAATATATGGGTACGCTGACCGATGCCTTTACCATTGCACCGGTTGACATTGCAGACGTGAAGATCACACCATCGAACCATGTATACACCGGCGCACCGATTACACCGGACATGGTGGTTTCTTATAATGGTATGGGACTGATTATTGGCGGTGACTATACCATTACCTATAAAAATAACGTGAACATCGGCAAAGCTACTGCAGTCATCACCATGATGGGCAACTATACCGGCCAGAAGACTGTGACCTTCCAGATCACACCGGAAGAGGTGACTGGCGTGAAAGCAACTGCCACAACTTCTTCTGTAAAGCTGACCTGGAATGCAACACCGCAGGCTACCGGTTATCGTATCTTCTACTGGAGCAATGAGAAGAACAACTGGGTTCTCCTGAAAGACCAGAGCGGCACTTCCTATACTCACAGCGGCCTGCCATCCGGCACTACTTATAAGTATGCTGTGAAGGCTTATAAAAAGGTCAGCGGCACTAAATACAGCGGTACCTATCCAACACTTTCTGCCGCAACACTCCCAGCCAAGCTGACCGGCCTGAAGGTATCCAAAGCAACAGACAACACCCTTACATTAAAGTGGAATGCAGTTTCCGGTGCAGACGCTTACCAGGTGTTCCGCTGGGATGCAGCAAAGAACGGCTGGAAGCAGATCGGCAATGTGACAGAACTGACCTTTACCGATAAAAATCTGGCAGCCGGCACAGAATATAAATATGCAGTTCGCGGCTACAAGCGTGTAGATGGTGTGCTGTATCGCGGCGCATATCCTTCTCTGACTGTGGCAACAGCACCGGCAAAGGTAACAGGTCTGAAAACCTCCTCTACCGATAAGGCTGTAACATTAACATGGGATACAATGAACGGAGCAACCGGTTACCGTATTTTTTACTGGAGCAGCGAGAAGAACAACTGGGTTCTCCTGAAAGATCAGAGCGGTACTTCTTACACCCACGGGAATCTTCCATCCGGCACAGAATATAAATATGCGGTAAAGGCTTATAAAAAAGTCAGCGGCACCAAGTACAGCGATACATATCCAACGATCATCACTGCGACCAATCCGGCAAAGCTGACCAATCTGTCAGCGAAAACAACAGTGAATTCTGTGGCGCTGACATGGAACAGTGTTTCGGGCGCAGACAAGTATGAGGTGTTCCGCTGGAATCCGGAAAGAAGCAAGTATCTGAAAATTGACGAGACAACAGAATGCACCTACACGGACAAAGATCTCTCTGCTGCTTCGGAGTACAGATACCGAGTGAGAGCTGCTAAGACAGTAGACGGCAAAACATATCTTGGCGGTTACCCAACACTGATCACTGCTACTGTACCGGAAAAACTGACCGGTCTGCAAGCATCCAAAGCAACGACCGGCACCGTTACCTTAACATGGGACGCTGTTCCGGGTGCAACCGGCTACCGCGTATTCCGCTGGGATCCATCTAAGAACAACTGGACTCTGATGAAAGATATCAGCGGCGGCGATGTGACTTCTTACAAAGCTGTTGGCCTTGCAGAGAACACCGAATACAAATTTGCAGCGAAAGCTTATAAAAAAGTAGACGGCGTTAAGTACAGCGGCGCATACCCAACAGTTACGGCAAAGACAAAAGCAAGGGTTCTGCTCTCTGTGCCATACCTGAACCAGAATGCATGGCCAACCGGCTGCGAAGCTACCAGCACCACCATGGTGCTGCGTTATTACGGCGTGCCGGCTTCGATTAAACAGGTCGTGAACGCTATGCCGAAGGGCAACCTGTATTACTATCAGGGCAGACTGTACGGTCCGCACCCGGATGAAGCTTTCATCGGTTCTCCAAGCAGCTACAGCGGTTACGGCTGTTATGCCGGCACCATCGAATATACCATGGAATCCCTCCTGCCGGAAGGTAAAGCAGCCAAAGCAGTTCGTGGTCTTTCCATGAGCAAAGTGGAGAAGTATCTGGACAATGGCCAACCGGTAATTTTCTGGGCAAGTATGTATATGGGCAGCACCTATAAAACATCTTCCTGGTATGTGACCGGTACCAACAAGACCTATACCTGGACCGCCAACGAGCACTGTCTTGTACTGGTAGGTTATGACGATAACTACTATTACTTCAATGACCCGATGCAGCCGAACAACAACGGCGGTCTGGTCAAGTGGGAAAAGTCTCTGGTAGAAAGACGCTACAATGAGCTGGGCAAGCAGATTGTTGTAGTAGAAGATGTGATTATGGAAGAGCCGGAAGTACCTTCCGAAGAGCCGACAGATCCACCGGTTGAAACACCATCGGAAGATAAAGAGCAGACTGAAACAGCATAACTGTTTTTTTATAGTAAAAAAGACCTCCCAACAGGGAGGTCTTTTGCGTTAACGGGATCCTTCTTTCTATTAAAGAGCAACGGTTACAATAAAGCCACTGTGATTGTCGCCGGAGATGGTGTAGTCGTTCTCAATCGGTACCGGTACATTGGTGAGACCGTCTTCAGCCGGCACATAATAAATCTCGTACGCCTGGTTTTCATTGTCTGTTACCTGAATGTGGTTACCGCCGAAGGTGTAATGAGAAACATATTCCAGGTACTCCTCCAGACAGTAATTTTTCAGCCGCATCAGGTAAGCGTGGGGCTTGCCCACATAGCGGAAGTGGTGAGACAGCGGCTCATACCCGGTGATGTCTGTTTTACCTTCCGGGTAACGGAGAATAAACCCAAACCGGTATCCATTGCGGAGAATCCATGCGCAATCATCTGTGCCGGTAAAGTCCATCACGGTGTCATTTTCATAAACGCTCAGGCTGACAGCGTAGCCGGTGTGATATTCGCTGTGGCCGGGCTTGGCGGCATGGTCGCCGGCGCTGTCACCGTAGTAAGCCAGCGCCTGTTTATAAATGCGTGTCTGGTCTTCCGCAGAGCGATATGCTTCTGACAGCATTACATTTTCGAATCCGGTGATGCGGACAAATTCTGACATCATGTCATTGAGGGCGTTAATGGCCGGTTCCTGCAGCAGGAGGTCCGTGCCGGAAAGCTGATAGGCCGTGACAGCATTATCGTACACGTTCATCAAGGTGTTTTCAGCAGAAAATCTCCACGGTGTGTCACCGTTGACCAGTACCAGACTGCCTTCCGTCAGATCTGTCCGCGTCAGCTCTACGGTGGTGAATTTCAGTTGGGAGTTTACACCAAGATCGTCGGTAAAGTTGGTGAGCGCAGATTGTTTCTGCTCTTCGCCGCCAAGATTAGAAGCCGGTGCTGCCGGTTCAGCGCAGAAGATGGCCGTTACCACTGCGGCGGCAAAGAGGCAGAGAAACAGGGGGATCAGCACAAACAGCAGCAGACGGGTGCTGCGTTCCTGCCGGGCATTGGGAGAAGGGGCGTTGTTGTTCATAAGTACACCTCACAAAAATTTCTTTGTGAGAGCAGTATTTCCAACAACAGTGCAGTTTAATCAGCAGAAATTTCCGCCCGATATTCTTTTTCCAGCGTCTGCCAGTAATTTCTGTCTTCTTCGGTAATTTCCCGCAGAATACGGCAGGGATTGCCCACAGCGATAACGTTGGATGGAATGTCCTTTGTCACCACAGAGCCGGAACCGATCACGACGTTATCGCCGATGGTAACGCCGGGATTGATGACGGTATTGCCGCCGATCCATACGTTGCTGCCGATGGTGACGGCTTTTGCCTGCTCCAGGCCGGATGCCCGGACCACAGGGTCAATGGGATGGCCTGCAGTAAACACGCACACCCGCGGACCAAAGAGAACGTTGTCTCCAATGGTAACGGGCGCGCAGTCCAGAAAGACGCAGTCATAGTTGGCATAAAAGTTGTTTCCAATATAAATATGTTTGCCGTAATCGCAGCGCAGGTTCGGTTCGATCCACGGATTTTCACCCACGCTGCCCAGAAGTTCTTTTAAAATGGCCCGCCGCTCCTCCTGCTGAGATTCCATGGTGCTGTTGTAGCGGGCGTTCAGTTCTTTGGCGCGGCTGCGCATACCGCGCAGTTCCGGGCCGCCGGAGAAGTATAATTTTTCTGCCAGCATTCGTTCCCGTTCTGTCATAGCAATGCTCCTTTCAGTTTCTATTTATATATAGTATAGAAAGAGGGGGATAGTTTGTCCAGAAAAATGCATGGTTAGCTAACTGTCTCTGCAAAAAGACGGGACATAAAAGAAAAAACAGCCGCAATAAAATGCAGCTGCTTTTTTTACTCGATTTCTATATTTTCCAGTCCGTATTGGAGGATTTCTGTTGCGATTTCATTTCTGGAACGATTTGCCTCTCGAGCGAGTTCGTCCAGCTTTTTAACCATGTCTTCCGGCAGGCGGAATGTTATTACCTTATATCCATCATCGCCGCGCCGCTTGATTTTTAACGGTTTCTTTTCAGATTCGCTCATTTCGTCCCCTCCTGTCACTTTTTATTTATTATATATTGACAGTGTGATTAATTATATAATAATCTATGATTATATTTATAATCATAGTATAATCACAAAGAAGGGATGACGATGAAAAAAATATTAGCAGAACGTCTGCGAGCACTGCGGGAAGACCACGATCTGACCCAGCAGCAGATTGCGGCGTTTCTGAAGAAAGAACGCTCCTCTTATACATATTATGAAACGGGGAAGACAGAGCCATGTATTGATGACCTGATTACGCTTGCCGACTTTTACCGTGTCAGCCTGGATTATCTGACGGGACGATCTGATCGACAAAAATAGTCTCTGTTTTTGATAAAATATTAACAATTGTACATAGTTCTGTTACAGAAAGTTCACTTGAGTTCCATCTGTTCCTATGCTATGATAGAAAGACAACAAATTTTTATCTTAATGGAGTGATTTTTTAAAATTATGGACGGTGGAAGTATAGCGATGATCGCCGCAATGGTCGGTCTGATTTTGATGTCCGCTTTTTTCTCAGCAACAGAAACTGCATTTTCCAGTTTAAACCGTATTCGTGTTAAAAACCTGGCCACAGCCGGCCACAAGCGATACACCCTTGTATTGAAACTCAGTGAAAAATACGATACCCTGCTGTCGGCAATTCTTATCGGCAACAATATCGTAAATATTCTCTGTACCTCAATCGCAACCATTTTCTTTACAAAGCACTGGGGCGATTTCGGCGTAACACTCTCTACCATTGTTATTACTGTAGTGGTTCTGCTCTTTGGTGAGATCTCTCCGAAATCCATTGCAAAAGAAAAGGCGGAAAGCTTTGCCGCCTTCTCTGCGCCTGTTATGCAGCTGATCATGTGGATCCTGACCCCGGTAAACGCACTGTTCTATCTGTGGAAGAAACTGCTGACCAAGGTATTCCGTCTGCAGGGTACTTCCGGCTTTACAGAAGAAGAGCTGATCACCATTGTAGAGGAAGTTGAAAATGACGGTGTGATCGACCAGCACGAAGGCGCGCTGATTCGCTCCGCAATTGAATTTAACGACCTGGATGCAGCAGACATCCTCACCCCACGCGTTGACGTGGTTGGTGTGGAGATCAATATGTCTGTTTCCGAAATCCAGAGACTGTTCCGTGAACATGAGTACACCCGTATGCCGGTCTTCCGGGAGGATATGGACCATATTGTTGGTATCCTCCACGAAAAAGACTTTAACCAGAACGTACTGGACGGCAAGGACCGCATTGATAATATCATCAAGCCGCCGGTCAACGTATCGGAAGGTATTAAAATTTCCAAGCTGCTGCGTCTGCTGCAGTATAACAAATCTCACATGGCCGTTGTTGTCGATGAGTTCGGCGGCACAGCCGGTATCGTAACACTGGAAGATATTCTGGAAGAGCTGGTTGGTGAGATCTGGGACGAGCACGATGAAGTAACAGAGGAAATCAAGAAAAACGAAGACGGCTCCTATACCATCACCTGCAGCACCAGCCTGGACAAGATTCGCGATATGTTCCAGATCAAGAAGGAATACAATTTTGCAACTGTCAGCGGCTGGGTCATGGACGAGCTCGGCAAGGTACCGGAAGAGGGCGATGTCTTTAACTACGACAACCTGACAGTAACCGTAACAAAAGTAGATTTCCGCCGCGCAGTGGAAATTCGCGTGGTAGTAGCACCAATTCCTTAATCGAATATGCAGCGCAGAAAGCCATCCCGATTTGGGGTGGCTTTCTTTTTTTGCAGGGGAGAAGGGCGGAATTTGGGCAGAATCTGCCGCAGAAACAGAAAATGATATACTTTGCAGTGAATTTGTGTAAAAAATTGTTTTAATTTTCACAAGGTATATTTGGGCAGTTTGCGCAGAAAGAAGGAATCTGTGACCAGGTCACAAAATTTGTGCGATTCTTCTTTTTTGGGTAAATTGTCACAAATTTGTCATATTTTTACACAGATTCCACATATTTAACGGAACATTAACAAAATAACAGCCGCAAACTTTTACTTGACAGATTTTTGTGCAGTGGAAATTCTTGAAAATTTGTGCAACTTTCTACAAAATTTTTTTCCGAGAATTTATCAATCGTATAAGAAAAACACAAAATCTATTGACAATTCATGAACATTGCGACATAATTTAATACGTATAGTTATCTGCATTATAAGGAAAGTTGTCTCCAGTTAGAGCCAGCTTTTATAGTGCGGCCAATAAATACACAAAAGATTATTTCGGCGATGACTCCCAGTTTGGAGTTGCCTGCTAGCAGGAGCAGGTCGCCGGTCAGGAGGTTTTTTTCAATGAAACAATTTATTTGTACCTTGATTGTCCTTGCGGCAAGTGCAGGGTTGCTGTTTCTGGTTTCGGCGCCGATTAATAACCTGCACGGCGCAGGTGACCATGAGGAAACGCATGTTGAGGGCCATGTTGAAGAAGATGGCCATGCTGAGGAAGGCGAAGAATCTGCTGACCATGGCGAGGCTGCCTATGCGCATGGCGATTCCGCCGATACTGATGCTGCGGCTCACTAAGGGTTTGCAGTCATCTGCGTGTTGAACAAAAGTCTTTGAGGTGATAACATGCTATTCTTATTACTCTTAGGAATGTGGATCGTCTTCAACGGCAAATTTACAATCGAGATTCTGATCATCGGTATTATCTTTGCGGTTGCGATCAATCTTTTCACCTGGAAAGTTTTGGGCTTCGGACCGAAGCAGGAGGGCAAACTCCTGAAAAAGTCCGGCAAGATGATTGCCTACGGTATTTTCCTGTTTAAGGAAATTATCAAAGCAAACTGGTGTGTTCTGAAAATCGTTCTCAATCCGAGAGCGAAGGTCGAACCAAAGATGGTCTACTTCAAAACCGATTTAAAAAATGAGACCAGCAAAGTCGCGCTGGCAAACTCCATCACAATCACACCTGGTACCATTACTGTAAACGTCAGTGACGATGTATTCTGTGTTCACGCACTGGATGCAAGTATGACAGACGGTATTGACGAGTGCGATTTCGTGGTAAAACTGCGTAAAATGGAGGGGAAAGAATAATGTTTGGATTTGTTGGAACCACATATTCCACCATCTTCTTTATTGTTATTATGGTAATCCTCTCTCTCATCATTTGTGCCTGCTTGCTCAGAGCAATTCTTGGTCCGCGTTTCACGGACCGTCTGGTAGCGGCAAACATGATCGGTGTTAAAACCATTGTCATGGTTGCCATTCTCACCGCTTTCTTAGAAGAAGGCTTTATGGCAGACGTTGCTCTGATCTACGCAATGCTCAGTTTCCTGGCGGTTATTATTATCTCCCGTATCGTCGTTTTCCGCGAACGAAGCGAGAAGAGCCGTAATATCGTCAAGATTGAGATTGAGGACAGAAGTTTCGAGGAGGCGGAAAAATGATAGCTCAATTTATCGTAGCAGCTGTATTCATTACAGCCGGCGTTTTCGTCTTCGCAGCAGCAACCATGGGTGTGTTCCGTTTTAAGTATGTATTGAACAGAATGCACATTGCTGCGCAGTGCGACACTATGGGCGCACTGCTCTGCCTGGTAGGTGTTATGATCCTGACAGGCTTCACCTTTACAACTTTAAAATTACTGTTAGTCATCGCATTCATCTGGGCGGCCAGCCCGCTGACCAGCCACCTGATCGCGAAAGCAGAATATGTTTCCCAGGATCAGGAAGATGAAGACACCTTTGACGAGGAGGTGATCAAATGATCGTTCTGGAATTTATTCTGTTGATCTTTTTGATTGCCTGTGCAATCGTGGCCACGGTTCATAAGAACCTGCTGACCACCGTTCTGATCTTTATGTCCTACAGCGTTGTAATGTCCATCATCTGGGTGATCCTGGAATCTCCGGACCTTGCTGGTACAGAAGCCGCTGTTGGCGCCGGCGTAACCACTGTTCTGTTCTTCCTCGCTCTGAAGAAGACAGGTCAGCTTCACTTTAAAAAGCCGGTCTCCAAAGAAGAATCTCAAAAACAAGCTTTGAAGTATTTTGAGGAGAAAGGAGAAGACGATGCATAAGGATAATCATCCGGAAACGGAAACAAAAAAGAGCCTGAAGCACGACATTGCTTCTTCTTTTAAAAAGGTTTCCAGTTGGGTAGACGGTGACGAAGTTCAATTGGAAACTCCTGTGATGGTCAACGTACCAAAGATTAAAAAGCCGGAAGAGGTTACATTCCTGAAAAAAATGAAATCCTTCCGTAAATTTTACATTGGTATGTCCATCTTCCTCTGCTGTGCGCTGATCGGCGTTCTTCTCTTTACCGTCAGCGACCTGCCGAACTACGGCGAAGTAGATGTGCCAACCAACAATGAGGTTGCACAGAAGTATATTGAGGACGGCCTGAAAGATACCGGCGCAACAAGTATTATCGCCGGCATGATCCTGGACTATCGTGCATTCGATACCCTGGGCGAATCTTCCGTTCTGTTTATTGCGGTTTCCGCAGTTATCATTCTGCTGAGAACTGACCCGACCAAACGTGATCTGGAGCAGGAAGCAGAAAATGCAAGAGAAGAACTGCTGGCAAAGAGCCAGCCAAACATCATCCTCAAAATGATCGGTGTCATTCTGGTTCCGTTCATTCTCCTGTTTGGTGTTTACGTTGTTCTTAACGGCCACATCTCACCTGGCGGCGGTTTCTCCGGCGGTGCGATCATGGGCGCAGGCCTGATTCTTCTGGCATCGTCCAATGGCTTTAAGATGATGGATAAGTTCTTCAACTTTAAACTCTTCACCGCTATTACCAGCGGCGCGCTCCTGTGCTATGCATGCTGCAAGGCATACTCCTTCTTCACAGGCGCAAACCACCTGGAGTCCTTTATTCCTAAGGGTATCCCAGGTGCGATCCTGAGTGGTGGCTTCATCCTGCCTCTGAACATCTGCGTTGGCATGATCGTAGCCTGCACCATGTACGGATTCTACTCATTATTCTCGAGAGGAGATCTGTAAGCATGTGGGATTATATCATGAATCACTATTATGAGATTGCTGCTGTAATCCTGTTTGGTATCGGTTTTATGAATCTTCTGCTTCAGCAGAACCTGATCAAGAAGATCATTGGCCTGAATATCATGGATACTGCGATCTATCTCTTCCTCGCATCCCGAGGCTTTATTTTCGGCAGAGTCGCTCCGTTCCCGGATGCAGGCGAAGCCATTTCTGCAGAAGCATACATCAACCCGATCCCAACCGGTCTGGTTCTCACAGGTATCGTTGTTTCCGTTGCGGTTACAGCATTCTCCCTGGCACTGGCAATGCGTCTGTGGAAAAAGTATCATACCATGAATCTGGATGAGATTCTGGTTCTCTCCAAAAAGGAAAGAGAACAGAGTGAATATCACGAAGAGGAAGGGGGCAATAAATAATGCACCATATGATGCCATTTGTTTATAACTTCCCGTCCTTCAGTATTCTGCTCACTCTGATGGCCGGTATGATCACACCGTTCTTCCGTAAGCACGGCCGCGTAGCACAGAAGATCAACTTCTGCGTGATCGTTGCTGTTGGTGTTCTGAACACCATTCTCCTTGGCTACCTTGTAAGCCAGGGCTGCACAGAATCTTTTACATACATGATGGGTCACTTCCCTGCACCATGGGGCAACGAGCTCCGCGCAGGTCCAATGGAAGCCCTGCTGGCAAGCTGCTTCTGTCTGGTAATTGCCCTCTGTATTCTTGTTGGTCTCAAAGATATCTACAATGATATCCGTCCGAGAAAACAATATCTTTACTTTGTAATGTTAAACATGCTGCTGGCTTCTCTGCTGGCACTGATTTACACAAACGACCTGTTTAACGCTTACGTATTTATCGAAATCAACACCATCGCAGCTTGTGCGATCGTTATGGTTAAAGACTCCGGCGAAACAATCGTTGCAACAATCCGTTACCTGATCATGAGCTGTCTGGGCTCCGGTCTGTTCCTGTTCGGCGTATGTATCCTGTACTCCATGACAGGTCACCTGCTGATGTCCAGCATTCAGGAATCTCTGATTCCTCTGTGGGAAACAGGCGAGTACGGCATTCCGCTGACCATTGTAATCGGCATGATGCTCCTGGGCGTTGCCATCAAGAGTGCGGTGTTCCCGTTCCACTCCTGGCTGCCAAGTGCTCACGGTTCCTCCACAACCAGCTCCTCCTCCATTCTTTCCGGTCTGGTGCTGAAGGGTTATCTGATCCTCATCATCAAGCTTGTGTATCGTATGTTTACACCGGAAATGATGGACGTGCTCCACATCAATGACATCTTCCTGGCATTTGGTGTAGCCGGTATGATCATCGGTTCCATCAAGGCTGTGAAGGAACGTCATATCAAGCGTATGATCGCTTACTCCTCTGTTGCACAGATCGGTTACGTCTTTATGGGTATCGGCATTGGCGCCGACATCGGCATCCTGGCTGCAGTATTCCATATGCTCAGCCACGCATTCACAAAGCCAATGCTGTTCGGTGCTGCTGGTAACCTGGTACACCACGCTGGCCACAGCTACCAGATCAAGGATCTGAAGGGCACTGCTCTGAAGAACCCACTGGCAGGTATCGCATTTACAATCGGTTCCCTGTCCATGATCGGTATCCCGCTGTTCGCTGGCTTCCCGCCAAAGCTGTGGTTCTCTACCGGCGCAATCGAAGGCGGTATCTCCCGTCTGATCGTTGTACTGATTGCTCTGGCTATCAGTACCGTGCTCAACGCTCTTTACTATCTCCCTGCATGTATCAACATCTGGACACCGAAAAAGCGCAAGGGTGAAGATGCCCACGGCCACGATGCCCATGGTGACGACGCTCACGGTCATGACGCTCATGGCCACGGCGGTCACGATGATGATGACGAAGAGGAAGAAGTACATGATCATCCAAGACATAAGGCTGGCATCAGCTTTATTGTTGCGATGGTTCTGTTCATTGCTAGCAACTTCGCACTGGGTATTTTTGCACAGCCAATTGCCGAGGTCATTAAGGCCGGCATCGGTTTGTTAGGTTAAAGATTTTGATAATATGAATAAAAGTGAGGTGGTTTGTCGATGGGTATCCTGCTTCTGATTCCGATTCTGTTTCCGATGTTAGCAGGCGTCGTCGTGTTCTTCCTGAAGGACCGTAAGGTTCGCAGAGGTTACATTTCGGCGGTCGTAATTATCGATGCCCTGATGGTATATGCGCTTGCATTTCTGCCCGACACTGATATCACCGTATGGACAATCAGTGGAAGCCTGAGTATCGGCTTCCAGTTAGACGGTCTATCGAGATTCTTCTCCTGCCTGATCGTCTCTGTTTGGGCGCTTGTCGCATTCTTCGCATTTGAGTACATTACACACGAAGAAAAAGAAGAAAAATTCCTTGCGTTCTACACCATGACAATGGGCGTAATGGTTGGTCTGTCTTTCACAGCAACAATGCCAACCCTCTACATGATGTATGAACTGATGTCTATTATTACCGTGCCGCTGGTTATTCATTCTCGCACAAGAGAAGCAATCAAGGCTGGTATGAAGTATTTAGGCTTCTCCGTATTTGGCGCAGGCTGCGGCCTGTTCGGTATGTTCTTCCTGAATAAGTTCTGTACCACACTGTCCTTCGTAGACGGCGGTACACTGGACATGACTGCAGTAGCAGGTCAGGAGGACTTCCTCCTTGCAGTATACCTGATCATGATGATCGGCTTCGGCTGTAAAGCAGGTATGCTTCCGTTACACGCATGGCTGCCAACAGCTCACCCGGTTGCTCCGGCTCCGGCTTCCGCTGTTCTCTCCGGTGTTATCACTAAGGCCGGTGTTCTGGCAATCATCCGTGTAACCTATTACATGATTGGCGCGGACTTCCTCCGCGGCTCATGGGCACAGTACGCTTTGATGGCGCTGGCAATCTGCACCGTATTCATGGGCTCTATGCTGGCTTTCAAAGAAAAGCTGCTCAAGAAACGTATGGCGTTCTCCACCGTTTCTAACGTATCTTACGTACTGTTCGGCGTGTTCATGATGACATCTGATGGTCTGACCGGCGCACTGCTGCAGGTAGTATTCCACTCCGTAGCAAAGAACATCCTGTTCTGCTGCGCAGGTGCTATCATCTTCAAGACACACAAGACCTACGTTCACGAGCTGAAGGGTATCGGCAAACAAATGCCGATCGTTATGTGGACCTTTATCTTTGCAGCACTGTCTCTGGTTGGTATTCCTCCAATGGCAGGCTTCACAAGTAAGTGGTTCCTGGCAACAGGCGGTATCGCTGAAGCACTGGGCACCATGGGCTGGCTGCCGCTGGCAGGCTCCATCGTTCTCATGGTCAGTGCTCTGCTCACTGCTGGTTACCTCCTCAGCATCGTTCGTGATGCATTCTTCCCAGGTAAGGATTTCGATTACTCCACACTGGAGAAGAAGGAACCATCCCCACTGATGACAGTGCCGCTGATCATTATGGCAGCTGGCCTCGGCATCATGGGTATGTTCCCAAATGGTCTGATCCAGGCAATCAGCTGCATTGGCAGCACAATCTTGTAAGGAGGGGGAAACAATATGGCATGGTTAGTATTGATCCCCATCCTGATTCCTATCGTAGGCGGTTTGGGGCTGCTGCTGCTCAACTTTAAAGAGCGCATGCATCGTCAGATTTACGTAGCAAGCATTATTATTGCAAACGCGGCTATCGCGATTGCTCTCATGTTCGTAGCACTGAACAGAGGTGCATTTACACTGGTACATATTACGGATAAGATCAACCTGACCCTCAGGGTCGACGGTATGTCGTTAGTCTTCGGCATCATCGTATCCGTACTGTGGGTGGTTGCAACATTCTACTCCTTTGAGTATATGAAGCACGAAGGAAAAGAGAACAAGTTCTTCTCCTTCTTCACCATGAGCTTTGGTGTTGTTCTGGGTGTTGCATTCTCCTCCAACCTGATCTCCATGTACTTCTTCTACGAACTGCTGACCATGGCAACTCTGCCGCTGGTTATGCACTGCATGGACAAGAGAGCATCTTCTGCTGGTAAGAAGTATGTTGCATACTCCATCTCCGGCGCATCTTTTGGCTTCATCGCCATCATGCTGCTGATGAACTACGGAACCTCTCTGGATTTCGTATTCGGCGGTATTCTTGATCCGGCTGCTATCGCAGGTGTGGAACATCTGCTGCTGGTTGGTTTTATCCTGGCTTTCTTTGGCTTTGGTATCAAAACAGCAATCTTCCCATTCTTCGACTGGCTGCCATCTGCAGGTGTTGCACCAACACCTGTATCCGCTCTGCTCCACGCGGTAGCGGTTGTTAATGCGGGTATCTTCGCGATCATCCGTATCACATTCTACAACTTCGGCACTGACTTCCTCCGCGGCTCCTGGGCACAGTACGTTGTAATGATTGCAACAATCGTAACAATCGTATTCGGTTCTTCCATGGCTCTGCGTACAAAGCACTTCAAGCGCCGAATGGCTTACTCCACAGTAAGTAACCTGTCCTACATGCTCTTCGGTATCACAACCATGACATCCGAAGGTCTCGTAGGCGGTCTGGCTCACATGCTGTTCCACTCTGTTCTCAAGATTACACTGTTCTTCGTAGTAGGCGCAGTTATCTACAAGACAGGCAAGGAACACGTTTACGAGCTGTACGGCATTGGCCGTCGCATGCCGATCACATTTGTGTGCTTCACAATCTGCGCACTGGGTCTGATTGGTATCCCGCCGCTGATGGGCTTCACCAGTAAGTTCTATCTCGGCACAGCTGCAGCAAACAGCGGCTTCCCGCTGGCATACTTCGGTGCAGGCGCACTGATCGTATCCGCTCTGCTGACAGCACTCTACCTGTTCGATGTTATCATCAAGGCTTACTGGCCAAAGAATGACATCGACGTTGCAACGCTGCAGAAAGATGTTCGTGACCCTAACAAGCTGATGACCATTCCGATCATTGGCCTCACAGCAACATCCCTGATCATCGGCGTTTACCCTGCTCCGATTATTCACATCTTTGAACAGATCGCAACCGGTCTGTTATAATCAATAGGAGGTGGATTATTTGGAAGGCAATTTTCTGTTAATCGCTCTTGTAGCGTTCCCGATTTTTGCGGCGATCGCATCCTATATTATTGGCAGATTCAATAAGACAGCAAGAGACTTTTTCGTATTAGCATGTACAGCTGCAGAGCTGTGCGGCGCAATCGGCCTTTGCTTTACCGGCGGTGACAGTGGTCACAGCGACTTCACCATGTACTGGTTTGCAAACTTTGGCCTCCACTTCCGAGCTGACGGCTTCCGAATGGTAATGGCGGTGCTCACCGGCATTATCTGGTTCGCAACCACAGTTCAGTCCAGGGAATGCTTTGAAGGAATTCAGATGCGCAACAGAAACCGTTACTATCTGTTCCTGATGCTTACTTATGGCGCGACCATGGGCATCTTCCTCTCTGCAAACCTGTTCACAACATTTATCTTCTTTGAAGTAATGTCCTTTACTTCTTACGCTATGGTTGCCTGCGGCGGCGAGGATGGTTTCCACAAAAAAGCTGCAAACGGCTACATGGCATTCGCAGTGCTCGGCGGTCTTGTAACACTCTTCGGTCTGTACATGATCCACTGCATGCTGGGCACACTGGAGATGGATCAGCTGGTTAACGCAGCTGCTGCAGCACCAAACTACGGCGTACTGCTGGTAGCAGGTCTGCTCATCCTCTTCGGCTTCGGTGTTAAGGCGGGTATGTATCCGCTGCACACATGGCTGCCACAGTCTTACGTAGCAGCTCCGCCACCGGCAACAGCACTGCTCTCCGCGATCCTCAGTAAGGCAGGTATCTTCGGTATGTTTGTTATCACAGCAAACATCTTCCTGCACGACTTCACATGGGGTATCATCATCGTAGTGCTTGGTATTATTACAACACTCACCGGTGCAATCCTGGCAGTGTTCTCCACAAACTTCAAGCGCACACTGGCTTGCTCCTCCATGTCCCAGATCGGTTTCATTATCATCGGCGTGGGCATGCAGGCAGTTATGGGCGAACACAACGCTATCGCAGTACAGGGTACATTCCTGCACCTGCTCAACCACTCCATGATCAAGCTCCCGCTGTTCATGGTAGCTGGCATCATCTTCGCTTGTGCGAAGGAATTCGATCTTAACAAGATCCGCGGCTTTGGCCGCAAAAAGCCTGTTCTGGCTATCATCACTGCAATCCCGATCCTGGGCGTTGCCGGTGTACCTGGCCTGAACGGTTACGTTTCCAAGACACTGATCCACGAAAGTATGGTAGAGTACCTCGGTATGATGCCTGAAATGACTTTCTGGGGTGTGTTCTTCAAGATCATCGAAGCACTGTTCCTGTTTGCCGGCGGTTGCACACTGGCTTACATGTCTAAGATTTACATCGCAGTATTCTTCGAGAGAAACGAAAGCACTGCACAGCAGGCTAAGTGGGATTCCATGAAGAAGTGGGCATCTCCGGCTGTGATTGTGGTTCTGTCCATTCTGGTTATTGCACTGCCGATCTTCGGCGCAATGCCAAACTGGCTGATGGACCCAATCGCTGCACTGAGCGATCACTTCGGCAACAGCCACGGTATGGAACACGCAGTAGCATACTTCTCCTGGACTAACATCAAGGGCGCTCTTGTATCCCTTGGCATCGGCTGCATCATCTACGTATTCTTCGTAAGAGGCTGCCTGATGAAGCGCAACGAGAACGGTGCTCGCGAGTACATCAACGTATGGCCAAAGTGGATGGACATCGACGCAATGATCTATCGTCCAGCTCTGCTGAAGGTATTCCCATTCATCGGTGCATTTGTAGGCAGAACAGCAGGTTCCCTGGTAGAATGGGGTATCCTCTGCATTCAGAAGGTTCTGTTCTTCAAGCGTCCTGAACGCTTTGTTGCACCGGAAAACAACCACTTTGCAACTTACAAAACACCTGGTAAGGCAAAGCCAATCTCCAAGGGTCTGGCATTCAGCCTTGTGCTCTTCGGTATCGGTGTTATCGCTGTTCTGGCATACACCATTATCTGGGGCGCAATTGTTACAGGCAGCAAGGTAGGTTAATGGTTAATCAACCGTGAAAATAGCGTATGATTCGTTTGAGTCATACGCTATTTTTTTATGCTTTTTACGAAATTATCGGCGATGATTGACAATGGCAGGGGAGACGACTATAATAGAATTAGTTAAGTATCGAAACAATTTGAACACTTGCAGAAATGCAGATAGATTGGCAGTGGATGAAAGCCCACTGCTTTTCATTTGTCCGCAAATGGGGCTGTCTGCAAAAAAATGAATAGGGGGAGATTTGCATGAGGTCACATTTGTTTGAGACCATGTCTGTACCGAAGGCCGTTACCAAACTGGCCCTGCCTACAATGCTTGGCATGCTGGTTCAGATCATTTACAACATGGCAGATACGGTCTTCATCGGCTGGATGAACGATGAAAACCAGATGGCTGCGGTTACGCTGTCTATGCCATTCTTCACATTCCTGATGGCCCTGGGCGGCATCTTCGGCATTGGCGGCAGTGCTTACATTGCCAGACTGCTGGGTGTGAAAGATTTTAAACGAGTGAAGAAAACATCTTCGTTCAGCTTCTATGCATGTGTTGTGCTGGGTATTGCCTGTGCGATCGGCGGCATCATCTTTATGGAGCCGATTCTGTATCTGCTTGGTGCAAAGGGCGGCACCACACTGGCACCATCTTATGATTACAGTTTCTGGATCCTGTTAGGTTCTCCGATTCTGATGCTCAGCTTCGCGCTGGGTCAGATCATCCGTGCAGAAGGTGCTTCCGGTATCTCCATGATCGGTATGACAATCGGTGGTGTGCTGAACATTATCCTGGACCCGATCATGATCTTCGCAATGGATATGGGCATCGTTGGTGCAGCAATCGCAACTGTTCTTGGTAACGTAGGTGCGGTAATGTTCTACCTGTGGTACATGATCTTCAAGTCCAAGGTGCTGTCCGTTTCTCCAAAGTTTATGATCCCGGATGGTCACGAACTGAAAAATATTCTGTCCATCGGTATTCCGGCATCTCTGAACAGTATGCTGATGTGTGTATCCAACATCATCCTGAATATCCTGGCAGCAAACCACAACGAAACTGTTCTGGCAGCAGTTGGTGTTGTATTCAAGATCAACATGATCCCGGTTATGATCCTGATCGGTATGTGTCAGGGTGTGCAGCCGCTCATCGGTTACAACTACTCTGCAAACAACCGCAAGCGTATGAGCAGCGTAATGAAGTTTACCGGTATTGTTGCTTCTATCATGGCGGTAGCATTCTCTGTTGCCATCTTCTTCGGCAGTGATATTTTTGTAAGCATGATCATGCCGCTGCCTTCCATTGTAGAACTGGCATCCGGCTTCCTGAAGCTGATGATGTGCTCCGTACCGTTCCTTGGTATCCTGTTCCTGTTCACGAACGTGTTCCAGGCGATGGGTAAATCCATCCCGGCGATGATCCTGTCCATTGCGCGTCAGGGCTTCGTATTTATTCCGGTTGTATTTGCTGCAGACGCACTGTTCGGCGAATACGGTCTGGTATGTGCACAGCCAATCGCTGACCTCTCCTGCGTGGTGATGTCCATTATCATGTTCATCATTGTATGGGAAAGAGAGAAGAAGCGCCGCGGCAATCTTCCACCGCACAGCGATGATGTAAAAGAGGAAGAAACAATCGAAACAAACGCATAAGCGAATTCGATAAAAGATCCCGCTGGAGGCCACAGAAGGCTGCCAGCGGGATCTTTGCTTTTAAAACAATTAACTTGATGTTTCATGTAAAAGCGGCTGTAAACGCCGCACAGAGGCAAATAAAAAGGACACGCTCGTGAGAGTGTGTCCTTTTGCTGTTATTTGAAAGGTTATTCAGAAATGTTCTTTCAGGTTATGCCGCAGCAGGCTTTGCCATGGAGGCAGCCATCTGCTCGGCTTTTGCCATTGCAGCAACAACGTCTTTCATGGTAGTGATCACGTTGGTCTGGCGGTGTGTCATGGTGACTGTTACGCCAGGGGCTGCATTGGTTTCCACAAAGTCGCGGAGGTCGTGCATCTGCAGGCTGCCTTCTTTCAGGCGGTGGTTGATCATGCTCAGCAGGTTGATCCACTCTTCATCTGCCAGCAGGTAGCCGGTGAGGGCATCGCTGTTTGCAAATTTGTTGGTTGCTTTCAGCTTCTGGTTTGCACGGCGCTTTTCCATGATCAGTTCATGGAACTGATCGTATGTAGCGTTTGTATTGTGGAATGCAGCGCGGATCTTTTTGTTGACTTCCAGAGAGTTTTTCATCTGCTTTCTGATGGTCTTTGGAATAGTTCTCGGGTAAACCAGCATATCGAGGATCTGCATTGCGATGCAGGCTGCAGCGATATAGCCCAGACGCCAGAATGGGTAGATGTACAGCTGATCCGGCTGCATGACAACAGTCATAACGACAGATACCATGGTACCCATCATGGTCATGAAGTCAAACTGCAGGAACATATCGGCAATGAGGATGATAGCTACCATAATGCCAAGGTGTACCCAGACGATGTCTGTAATGGAGAAGGAAATCAGGATGATCGCTACGGCGTAGATCGTATTGAGAATACGCTTCTTTACGCCGCCCTTGGTTACCTCCAGGAATGGCTGTGCGGTGATGCCAACGTACAGCGGGAACATGTACTGGATCGGGAAGTTAAAGAAGACGGAGATGAATACGCCGCCGGCTGCCAGCAGGGCAGTCTTCAGTGCAAAGATAAAGGTCTGCATGCTGAAGTGGCTCAGGAGCCAGTCGCTGAAGGAACGCTTTGTTTCCAGTTTATCCACGTGATAAACTTCGCCCTGAATGTAGTCATCCATTTCTGCTTTCAGTGCTTCCACAACCTCTGTGTGATCCAGGTGCGGATTCAGGTGGGTGTAAAGCACGTCAAACTGTTTGGAGATCTCTTCGTTGGAGAGCTGGTCTTTTTCAAACTTGTTGATTGCTTCCAGCATTTCTTCCAGCAGGCGATAAACGTCATCAGACATTTTCTTGCCGCCTTTGATGAAGTTGTCTGTAATGGTGTTGTTCACACGCTTGAGAATGGTAATGGTGCGCATCATGTCGTGGCCGTGCTGCCAGTGAGACAGTTCTGCCATTTTCGGGCCCATTGCGCCTTCGACGCCGCCCAGTGTTTTTTCAATGATCACGCTGCGCTTCATCAGTTCCTCGGTAGTTTCCACACCAGCCTTAACTGCGGCTACCTGTGTTTCCATGTTCTTGATGGCGCCGTCCAGAGTCTGGCCGATTTTCTTGCGGAACTTCTTGCCGTGGAGCAGGAAGTTGAGGCCCATGCCAACCAGCGCTGCGCCTGCGTAAATGCAGCAGCGGGCAAAGAGATCCCAGCCGTAAGCAGGGTAGAACATCAGCAGAGAGAAACTGATGAGCGGACCCATGTAAGCGGCGCTGCGCTTGTCACTGGTCAGGAAAATAATTGCCAGGAAGAATGACACGAAGGTCATTACAGTGGTCATGGTGATGTAGCCCGGTGTGCCCGGTGCGAAGAAACGATAGGCCAGGAACGCCATCATAACAGCGCCTACGTTGGCGGTGACCAGCATGGTCGTGTTCTTCAGCGGCTGCATGGTGTAGTCGTTCATAATGACCATCAGCATACCCATGGCAGCCATGCCGATGGACATACCGATCGGCTGGCCGAACAGGATGATGCCGGCGATCATGATGCCCATGAAAATAGCCATGAAAATAACCGACATGAAGAACGATTTGCGGACACCCGGTTTAAAGGTGATCCACTTCTGTTTTTGCTGTTCCGGTTTGTTACTCATTCATATCCTCCTTTTCTTTCTGGAATTCGGAGGCAATGTCCTGCACAATGTCGAAACATTTGTGGTTGAGCCGGATAAATTCTTCCATATCTTCTTTTCCCATGCGCTCTGCCACAATTTCGGCAAAGCGGAAAATCCGCGTCTGCGCGCTTTGCAGCAGGTTCATGCCTTCCTCTGTGAGAAGCACCAGGGTGCTGCGGCGGTTGGCCGGATCAGTAACACGCTGGCAGTACCCTTTTGTTTCCAGGGTGCGCAGTGTTTTTGAAATAAACTGGGGAGAAGCATTCAGATCCTCCACCAGATCAGAAACACGGGGATTGGCGTCATTGTTCTGGCGCTGCAGCTTCAGGATCGAAAACAGGGTGGAAAATTCCACCGAGGTCAGTGTCTGATACACGTCGCCCATGTGGTTTCGGCGCACCCGCCGCATGCACTCCAGAAAAGCAATGGCCAGTTCTTTTTGCTCGTTGGACATGACATCCCTCCTTTGTAACTTTATGAACCAGGTTGATTATTAACTTGGTTAACTATTAGAATCATACCACCGCCGACAAAAGAAGTCAATTACAAAAATGTTAAATGTAAGCAAAAGAAAAAGCCGGCACAGGCCGGCTCATTTTTTATTGGATTTAGGATAGGGGTTTGTCACATCGGTTCGATCTAAGAGATAATCAACGCTGACCTGATAAAAATCCGCCAGAAGAGACAGGGAAGAAAGACTTGGTTCACATTTTCCAGTTTCGTAATAGGTATAGGTGGAGCGATCGCATCCTAACAGATTGGCAATTTTCTGCTGTGTAAAATCATGATTGATGCGAAGGTCACGCAATCTGGAACGAAATTTTTCGCTGGAATATGGCATAAAAATCACCTAAATTAAAACATAATTGCATTGGAAGCAAAAATAGTATAGATATAATTTATCTAAAAGTCAATAGATGGATTTTATCTAGAGTATGCTATTGACGGTGATTAGATTGAGAAACAGAATTCGTGATTTACGAGAAGATGCAGACCTGACACAGCAGGAGATTGCAGATGCCCTTGGGATTACACAAAGAAAATATAGCTATGTGGAAACAGGAACACAACTGGCAACAGAGGAGTTCCTGGTGAAGCTTGCTGATTTTTATAATGTCAGTGTTGATTACATTTTGTGCCGAACAGATAATCCGGAATTTCATAGATAAAACCCGCTCCGTAAAATGGGGCGGGTTTCTTTTTTTGCACAAAGCAGAACAGCTCCTTTTGCACAAGGGAGGCTCTTTGTGTGAATTTATTAAGAAGGAAAAAAGAAAAGGCTCTCCTCTTTACAGGAGAGCCTTAATTTTATATATCGCTATATGAAATTAACCGTTAATGAGCATCTGCATCAGCTTGCAGCCCTGGTCAACATATACGCCTGTCTTTTCAGCTTCAGCTTCAGTATAGCGAGCAGCGCCGCTGTCCACCTCTGCATTGCTGCGGTAAATAACAAATGGAACAGGATCGGAAGTATGAGTTCTCAGCTCCAGTGGTGTTGGGTGGTCAGGCATCAGGAGAATGCAGTAATCTTCGCCGGCCTTTTCCATTGCTTCCATCATTGGCTTCAGTACCAGCTCATCGATCAGCTCGATGGACTTTACTTTCAGGTCAGGCTTGCACTGGTGGCCGCACTCGTCCGGTGCTTCCATGTGAACGTAAACGAAATCGTCGCCGCCCAGCAGTGCATCGATAGCAGCCTGTGCCTTGCCTGCAAAGTTGGTGTCTACGTTGCCGGTTGCGCCTTCTACGTCAATGCTGTTCATGCCGGCGCAGATGCCAATGCCCTTGATCAGGTCAACTGCAGAAATAACAGCGCCCTTTTTGCCGAACTTCTCTTCAAAAGCGGTGAGTGCAGGCTTTCTGCCTTCGCCCCAGAACCATACGGAAGAAACCGGGTTCAGACCGCGCTCAATACGGCTCTTGTTTACAGGGTGATCTTTCAGCAGTTCACGGGAACGCTTCATCATGGAGAGCAGCAGTTCGCTGTTCTGGCCCTTTGGCAGGTAATCGGTTACCTTTCTCTCCAGGATATCGTGCGGTGGTGTAGTGTCAGCGCCGTCCTGTGCATCTTTCAGCACCAGGCAGTGGCGGTAGCTGATACCAGGATAAATGTTCAGCATTTCTGTCTTGAACACTTCGTTCAGGTCGTTGATGATCTGTGTGGATTCCGGTGTGGTGATCTCATCACAGCTGTAGTCGATCATGGTACAGTCTTCGTATGCCTCATCATCGGAGAGGGTAACGGTATTGCAGCGATAGGTCACGTCAGAAAGGTTCAGCTCAATGCCCATGCTGACAGCTTCCAGCGGAGAACGGCCGGTGTAATAAACCTTTGGATCGTAACCCATAGCGGAGAGGTTTGCGGTGTCGCTGCCTGGCGGCATGCCTTCCGGCACAGTTTTTGCCATGCCGCACATACCCTTGGAAGCAATGAAGTCCATAGTTGGGTGGTTGGCTACTTCCAGCGGTGTTTTACCGCCAAGGCCTGCAAATGGACGGTCTGCCATGCCGTCGCCTAAAACAACAAAATATTTCACGATGTACCTCCTGAAAGTTACATTTTTCAACAATAGAATGGATTCTTTTTTCATTATACAAAAGAGGATTCTTATCGTCAAGGATTTAATTTGTGCTCGATTTTCTGGTGAATTTCATACACGATTTCCGGAAAAAATACAGCTTGCACACTATAATCAAATTGAAAAATTATGTGAAGGAGGGTCACATTGTGAAACCGATACAACTGAATCAGCGGCTGCGGTCTTTGCGTGAAAAATGTGGCTTTACGCAGGAGCAGGTGGCAAAAACACTGAATATCGACCGCTCCTCTTATACGTATTACGAAACAGGCAAAACAGAGCCAAGCATTGCTTCGCTGATTAAGCTGTCCAATCTGTTCAAGGTGCCGGTGGAGGATCTGCTGGGAAGTGAATGTGCATCACCGACTATGCTGAAAGACAGCAAACCGGTAAAGCGCGCGCCTGCCAAAGCAGCAGAAAATACCAGCCATATTTTTGATCTGGACAAACAGGAAAAACAGATCCTCTGTTATTATCGTTCTATGGACCCGGAAAAGAAACAGCGCATGATGGAACTGCTGGAGAACCTGGTGAAAGAAGACTAACAGGAACAGGCATCCCGGAAGGGATGCTTTTTTCTTTTCGACAGCATTATCAGTGGAAATGTAAAAATAGTAATGTGCTAGGTTATGTGACCCGGTCACAGTAATTGCAGTTTGTTTGCGGTATGATGAAACCATACCAAAACTAATTCTTTTATCAAGATTCCTCTTTTAACAAATCCAAACAGAAATCAAGAAAACAAAGAAGAACGTCGCTCCTGCCGGGCGGGGTTCTTTTTTGTTTGGAGCAAAATTCTGTATTTTCGGTAAAGAAAGGTTTGTATATCATAATTGTCAAATTACAAAATATATTTTTATAAGAGTTGACGGTATCAAGTGGTAAAAAATACAAAAAAATGTCGAGAAATCTGTGATTATGCGGAGTATCAAAGAGAAATATGTCTGTGCTATAATGAAACATGGAAATGCATATTGTATTGCAGTTTCAAGGAACAAAAAAACAGTAAAAAAACAGGTTTGGGGGAATTAACATGAAAGAATATGGCTGCAAAGTTTGTGGTTTAGTGTTTAACGTACACGACGGTAAGGGCGCTGTATGTCCTGTATGTAATGCAACAGGCAACAATGTTTTCTGCGCATCCATCACAACAAAGTACGCAGGTACTCAGACAGAGAAAAATCTGCAGGCAGCATTCGAAGGCGAATCTGCAGCAAGAAACAAGTACACCTATTTTGCATCCGTTGCAAAGAAGGAAGGTTACGAGCAGATCGCTGACCTCTTCCTGAAGACAGCAGAGAACGAGAAAGAGCACGCAAAACTGTGGTTCAAAGAGCTCTCCGGCATTGGCACCACAAGAGAGAACCTGAAGGCTGCTGCTGAAGGCGAAAACTACGAGTGGACCGATATGTACGAAGGCTTTGCAAAAACAGCTGACGAAGAAGGTTTCCCAGAACTGGCTGCAAAGTTCCGTATGGTTGCTGCAATTGAAAAGCGCCACGAAGAGCGTTATCGCCAGCTGCTGTACAATGTAGACGCAAACAAGGTATTCGAAAAGAGCGAAATCAAGATTTGGGAATGCCGCAACTGCGGTCACATCGTTGTTGGCCAGAAGGCACCAAAGGTTTGCCCAACCTGCCGCCATCCACAGGGATTCTTTGAGGTTACAGCAGAGAACTATTAATTTCCTGAAAAATATCGCATAGCATAAAAAGCCCCCGCTTTCCGGATCTGGAGAGCGGGGGTTCTTTTTTACAGATTTATTTTCGGATTCTTTGTTCTGCCCAGTAAATAATCAACGCTGACATCGTAAAAGTCTGCCAGAGTGATCAGATGTTCAGCGGTAAGAGAGATGACGCCATTTTCATATTGGGAATAGGTATTCTGCGAAACATGGAGAAGTTCTGCAAGGTTCTTCTGGCGCAAATCTCTGTCTTCCCTCAGACTGCGAATGTTTGGATAAATCATAATCTCACCTCAGGAGTATTATGGTTTATCTGAAATTCAGATATTGACTTTTATCTGTAATACAGATAAAATAAAGGCGACAGTATGTGAATTTTTTGTGAAGAAGGGATAATATGAAGAAAATTGTCATCGCATTGCTTGCAGCTTTAATGATAGGTGGCACTTTAACCGCTTGTGGTGGAGGAGCAGAAACAAATACAGCGGGGAGTGTTGTGAATCCACAGGGCTCCGTATTGTCAGAAGAACAAACATATGATGTTCTTCATGAAGTGTTTGGAAGAGTATCACACATTGTAACAAAGCTTTCGGCTGCATTGCAGTACTGGGAAGATACAGATTTCAGTACCGCAAATGATATTTTAGACTATGAAGCCCAGTGGCGACATTTGGAAGAATGCTCCGAAGATATAGTTGACCTTCTTTCAACACAAAAACCTAATGAAGAGTATGAGAAAGAGTGGTATCAGGTTTTGGGATATGCGAAACAGCTTGCTCCTGTTTTTGAAAAGCTTACGAACCTTGATATTAATGGTGATGGTGAGTATACCGGAAGCGAGATTGCTCCAGCATTAAGAGAAATGCAAGCAGATTCAGTTTCTTATTTAAAACCGATGGTTACGATATTAAGTGATTTTGAAGAAGAATATAAAGATGAATCGGATACTGTGACGAAGTTATTGCAGAATGAAAATGGATTGCTTACTAATATAAAAGTAAATTTAATTATGATTGGCGATGAAACTGATACAAATATTGATACCCAGACCGGGTATGAGGATGGGACACAAGTAACAGTGGTAAAGATCGATGATATGATTACTAATACTTGTATCTTTACAGACAGGGAGAAACCAACCATTCTTACGATGCCGCGATTTGAGCGAGATACTGAAGCCTTTGCATATGGATCATTTGCACTAATCAGAACTTTGAGCCCATCGGCATCTGCGGATTTACAAGTTGAAATTATAGACGAAACAAGCAAGTTAGCGCTTCTAAATGAAGGAAGGGTGTATTCTAAAACTGTAGGAAACATCATTTACCGTGCTATATATAAAGACGGTACCCTTCTTTTTTATGGAGAAGAAGCATAAAGAGTGTGATTTGAGAGGATAAAAATGAAACGAAAAATTTTTGGAAGCATTATATTTTTGGTGATCATTAGTCTTTTAATGCTAGCAGGCTGTGGATCTCAGCTAAAGGAACACATAAATTTAAGTGACGAAACATCAAATTATTCTATTCAAGATTTTGAAAACTCGGTTAAAATCCATGTTCAAGAAATATCATCGGAATCAATAGCGCTTTTTGAAAAATTTGATTCTTTTACAACATCTACAGAGATAAAAGATTCACAATATAAATGCTATGTGGACTTTTTCGATGATGGAAGTAAAGATGTAGAATTTATATATGATTTAGAGAATCATATTATTACAATGATCTGTGATTATGATTCTACTAATTCTTATGATATTGATGTAACTGCTATTTCCTCGTCGGTTGCGGTTGCAATGGTAAATCCTGATTTGAATGGAAAAGGCGCTGTTCTTCTTTTTGAGAAGACGGTACAAGAAATGGATCCTTTTTCTGATGATAGTTCTAGCGCTGGCACAAACTATAATGGTTTGGCATATGTGCTGTCCTTCAGAGGTAACAAAGCAATATATTTAATTGCGGATTTAGCGTATTTAAATTAAAAGGTAAAAATCCGGAGCAGTGAAAATTCCGGACGTTATTATTTGATGGCCATGTTCCCCTCTAACCGACAAATTAGAATTCTTGACAACCGCTCTGCCGGCGACTATAATAATTTATAGTGCGCTGATGTGGCTCAGTTGGTAGAGCAGCTGATTCGTAATCAGCAGGCCGTCGGTTCAAGTCCGATCATCAGCTCCAAAGCAAAACCCCCGGGAAGGTTCCCGGGGGTTTCTTTGTTTATTGCAGGCCTGCAATCCGGCGGATCTTTGCTTCGTCCAGCGGATATGGGCAGCTTTTCAGTTTTGCGGTGTTGGCAGAGAGGGCTGCAACGGTTTTGTTCAGCAGCTCCTCCGGCATTTTTTCATCGCCGCAGACGGCAGCATAAAATGCTTCCAGTGCAGCAAGGTCATCAAAGCCGGCTGTGGAAAGAACCTCGTTCTGGTCTGCTTCGTCGGCTTCTCTCAGGTAGCCGGCAATGAAGTAACCAACTGCTTTGCCGTGGGGCACGCCAAGCTCATAGGTCAGGCAATAGCTGAGGCCGTGGGGCAGAGAGGTGCCTGTGTGGGCAATGGCCATGCCTGCCAGAGTAGAGGCCAGCATCAGATTCTCGCAGGCTTCCATGGTGATCGGCTCTTCTCCAAGGAGAACAGCCTGGTTCTTTTTCCATGCGGCAAGGCCGGCCATCACAATACTGCGGCTGTATGCAGTTGCGGCGGTGTGAACGTAACTTTCCACCAGATGGCCCAGGGCGTCCATGGCTGTGTTGCGGAGAATGGACAGCGGTGTTTTCATTAAGTAGCGCGGATCGATCAGCGCGATATCCGGAAAAACACGGTGGGTCATGGTCACTTTTGTCTGCTTGGCGTGAACTGTCAGCACGGAGTACTGTGTTACCTCCGAACCGGTACCGCAGGTAGTCGGGATAGCTGCCATTGGGATGGACTTGCCATTGGCCGGCTTTTCGTGGAGGAACTCCACGCCTTTGTCTGCATGGCGGATCATCACGCCGATGGCTTTTGCTGCATCCAGCGGAGAGCCGCCGCCAATACCGATGATGAAATCAACACCGGCTGCAAGGCCGATGCCGCGGGCAGCCATCACAGTTTCGGTAGATGGATTTTCTTCCACCTGATCGAAGATCACATAAGGAATGCTGTTGGCTTCCAGAACAGTCTGCACGTCCTGCAGGGAACCGTTCTCCTTTGCAGAGCGGCGGCCTGTGACGATCAGCGCTTTGGTGCCTAATGCACACAGCTTGTCCTGATGGTTTTGAATACAGTTTTCTTCAGAATAAACGGGAACCGGCATCGAAAAGAACATGGCAGTTTCTCCTTTATCAAGTTATTTCTTTACTTATTATAGGGTGACGCTTATAATGAAGTCAAGACGAAGAAAGAAGGAACTGTAATGCAGATTTTACCGTATGATTCGCAGTATCAGACAGATTTTTTCCGCATCAGTATGGAGTGGCTGGAGAAGCACAGCCTGCTGGAGCCGGAAGACACCGCCATGCTCAACAATATAGAATCCATGCTGGCAGAAGGTGCCGGAGCATTCTGTGCCGTAGAGGGCGAAACCGTGCTGGCAGTGGGGATGGTTCATCCTCTTGGCGGCGGTGTATGGGAGCTGTGCAAACTTGGTACTGCAGAAGAACATCAGGGAAAAGGTGCAGGGACAGCGATCCTGCGCACCTGTATGCAGTATGCGGAAAATCACGGTGCAGAAAAGGTGATCCTTGTTTCGAACCACGTTCTGCAGACGGCATTAAAAATGTACGAAAAATTCGGCTTCCGTCATGTGCCGCTGGAAGAACAGTACGCCATTTACGAAACAGCAGACGTGCAGATGGAATATATATTTGAGGAGGGCGACGACAATGCAGATTGTACCGTATGAAGAACAATACCGGCAGGATTTTATCCGACTGAATACTGAGTGGCTGGAGAAGTACTTTGTGGTAGAAAAGGAAGACAATGCTTTATTCAACAGCATTGACGAATTGCTGGCAAAAGGCACCATGTTTTATTTTGCAGTAGAAGATGGAGAAGCGATTGCCGCCGGTATGATGCAGCCAATGGGGAACGATGAGTGGGAACTGTGCAAACTGGGCGCCACAGAAAAGCACCAGGGTAAGGGCGCGGGCAAAGGCGTTTTTCTGGCCTGTATGCAGTACGCCATTGACCACGGTGCAAAGAAGGTCGTTATCGTATCCAACCGTATTTTAACAAGAGCGATTAATATGTACCTTCACTATGGATTTGTGGAGGTGCCGCTGGAACCGGAATACGCGATTTTTGACAGAGCGGACATTCAGCTGGAATACGTTGTTCCAACTGTAAAATAAAAATCTGTATGTAAATTACGAAGAAAGGAGCCTGTGTATGCTAGGTGCAATTTTAGGGGATATCATTGGCAGTCCGTACGAGTTTGACCACAATAATATTAAAACAACAGAGTTTCCATTATTCAAAAAAGAGTCTCAGGTTACCGATGATACCGTGATGACACTGGCTGTGGCCAAAGGACTGATGGAAGGCTATGGCGATCCGGTAAAATCGGAGCAGGCGGTAATCCGCGCTATGCAGGAGATTGGAAGAAAATATCCGGATGCAGGCTATGGCGCACGATTTATCAGCTGGCTGGCAGATGAAAACCCGAAGCCATACGGCAGTTTCGGCAATGGTTCTGCCATGCGTGTTTCTCCGGCGGCGTGGATCTACAACAATCTGCAGGACGTGGAACAGTATGCGGAAATTACCGCCAGAGTGACTCACGATCACCCGGAAGGGATCAAAGGTGCAAAGGCCACAGCCGGGGCGATTTTCCTTGCCAGACAGGGCGCAGATAAAGCGGAGATCCGGCAGTATGTTGCGGACACCTATGGTTATGATCTGCACCGCACCTGCGATGAGATCCGGCCGTCCTATCACCATGTGGAGTCCTGTCAGGAGACAGTGCCGGAAGCGATTACGGCTTTCCTGGAAGGGGACAACTTTGAAGAGGTTGTCCGTCTGGCGGTATCCCTTGGCGGAGACAGCGACACGCTGACTGCTATTGCGGCATCTATTGCCGGTGCCTATTACGGTATTCCGGAAGAACTGCAGCAGGAGGGCATCCGACGTCTGGACGATACGCTGCTGGCATTGTGGGAAGCTTACGCTGCTTTTGTGAAGGATCTGGCATAAACCGGTAAAATCAGGGCATCCTGTTCCTGAAGGGAGGAGGATGCTCATGAAACCGGAAGAGCGGATCGATATGACATCCCGGGACAGGCTGATGCGCAGCTGGCACAATTCCATGGAGCTGGTGCGGGATTATCAGGCCTATGCCGAGGAGATCAAAGGAGACAAGCAGCTGTCTCTCATATTCCGGGAATTTGCAGATGATGAAGCCATGCACGCTGCAAAATTCCGGGAACTGCTGCACCAGTACACCAATTAGCAGGAAGAATCCCCTGGGTTTGCCGGGGGATTTTTTTATGGAAATTTTTCACAAAAAGCATTCGAAAATTTTGGCTTTTGAACATTGGATTCCGAAAAATGAGTGTGCTATAATGTTTTTTATAAATGGGGATTTTACATTCAGGAGGGGAATTTTATGAAGGTTTTAGTAATTACCGGCAGTCCGCATAAAAACGGTACATCTGCTCTTTTAGTATCGGAGTTTATTCGCGGCGCTGAGGAAGCCGGCCACGAAGTCAGCCGTTTTGATGCAGCATTCAAAGCAGTGCATCCATGCATCGCCTGCGAGCAGTGCCACACTGCAGCAGAGAAAGGCTGCGTATTCAAAGACGACATGAACGAGCTGCTGCCGCTGCTTGCCAATGCAGAAGCCGTTGTGTTTGCTTCTCCGGTTTACTATTTCACGATCAGCGCACAGCTGAAGGCTGCAGTAGACCGCTTCTATGCCATTGACGAGGTACTCCACGAAGAGAAAAAGGCAATGCTCATGGTAACAATGTCTGACGGCACTGTTTCCACAGCAGACGGCGCGCTGGCATTTTTCCGCGGTACAACCGGTTACCTTGGCTGGAAGGACGTGGGCACCCTGGTAGCCGCAGGCTGCACCACCCGCGCAGACATTGAAAACACAGACTATCCGCAGCAGGCTTACGAAATGGGTAAGAACCTGCAGTAATATACAGAAAGCCTTCTCCAAAGCAGGAGAAGGCTTTTTTTATGCATGTTTTTCCAGTTTAGCAATGGTTTCAATGGCGCGTTTGCCTTCGCCGGCGGCAATGGGCAGCCCGCCGGGAGACTGGAGCCACTGGGTGGCTAAAATTACATTGCGCAGGTGCGGTACCCGGTTGCTCAGGTGATGGGGCAGCTTTTTGGGCGGCATGGTAAAGCTCATGAACGAGCCTGTTTCGGCGCCGGTGTAACGGTGATAGGTGGCCGGTGTCCACACGTCAATGCAGTGTAGCCTGCCGCATAACGATGGAAACTGCTCTGTGATCATGGCCTGTATGGCGGCGCTCAGCTGCCGCTTCTGCTGCTGATATTTTTCTTTATTTTCGTGGAGGCAGATGGACTTGCAGGCTTCTTTTTCGTTGCAGAATACTGTTGCCTGCAGAATGCTGTGGCCGGCCGGTGCAAAGCTTTTTTCATGGGAGAATTCCCGGAGAATGACCTGATCACCATGGACAAGCCCTCTGCGCCGCAGGGGAACGGGAAAGATAAAATCACCGCGGAAGGGCGGATCGTCGCTGTCACAGGCAAAGGCGCAGTGGTAGCCGGAGAACCGCTGCAGCTGTTTTTGCTTATATTGCTTTGCCAGCGCTGCCGGCATTTTTACAGGAAGCAGCGTCCCGAACAGGGAAGCCGGATCAATGGCGGAAATCACGTAATCGGCAAGCAGATTGCTGCCGTCAGAAAAAGAAACACCCCGTGCCAGGCCGCCGCTGCAGTGAATTTTCACAGCTGTTTTGTTCAGCAGCAGAAGGCCGCCCAGATTGAGAAAATGCTCGGTCATCCGCTTTGCCATGGCACAGGAGCTGCCTTTTGGGATGCCGCCGTTTTCGCCGCAGAAAGTAGCCATGACAATGAGCAGGGCAATGGCACTGAAGTGACTGCCCATGACGGCGGTGAGAAATTGCCGGATCAGCGGGTGGGTAAACTGGTCTGCCAGATCACCGGTAGACAGCCGATGATAATGGAGCAGTTCAGGCAGGACGACCAGTTTTCTGGCCGGGCTGCTTTTTTTATTATGGTACCGGCCGCCAATGCCCATGATGCCCTGAATGGCTTTGACAGTGCGGATGAGCCGTTCTGTTTCTTCTTCATCTTCCGGGGAAATTTTCAACAGTTCCCGGTGGAGTCTGTCAAGATCTTTCCAGAGAGACAGACGCTGGCCATGGTATTCGCAGGTGTAAAGGGATTCGCCCTGATACACCTCTACGTCTCCGCCGAGAACGCCCAGCTCGACCCATAATTTGTAAGTGTCTGTAGCCGGGTTTGTACCGGTGAGCCAGTGGATGCAGTTGTCAATATGATAATCCCCTCGCTGCCAGCCGGTCAGGTTGCCGCCGGCAGTGGTGTGCTGTTCGCACACAATGGCCTGGTGCCCCTGCCGCTGGGCATATATACCGGCAGACAGGCCTGCCACACCGCCGCCGATAATCACAATTTTTGCCATAGTATTCTCCTTGCAATGGTTTCTGTTTACTGTAAGTATTTCCCTTTGCAGGAGAATTATCCAATAAAAAAGCGCCCCGGTCAGGCGCGTTCATTAAAGCAATGTAAATCTGTTTTTCTCAAAGAGGATGAGTCCTTCGTCTCGCATTTTGCTCAGTTCATTGGACATGGCGCTGCGGTCAACGGAAAGGAAATCGGCCAGTTGCTGGCGATTAAACGGAATGGTGAAGGCACTGCTGTTCTGCCGTTTGGCTTCTTCCGAAAGATAAGACAGCAGTTTTTCTCTGGTGGAACGCTTTGCCATGTGGCCCAGCTTCTGCACCAGCTTTCTGTTTTTCTCTGAGATAGCGAAGAAAAGATTCTGCACCACCATAGCGTGGAACCGGCAGGCAGAGGAGCAGACGGTCAGCACACGGCGCACGTCAAATTTGATCACCGTGCTGTTTTCTACGGCGATGACGTCGTTCATCAGCGGGCCGCTGTTTGGCGCCGCAAAGGCTTCGCCGATCATCTCGCCAACTTCCACCATATTGATGATACTGCGATTGCCCCAGTAGTCTTCTTTTTGCACGTGGAGTTTGCCTTCGACCAGTACGGTCAGGGTCTCCATGTGCTCGCCCTGGCGGTATACGTACTCGCCTTTTTTATAGGTTTCCACTCTGGCCTGCAGGCAGCCAAGCATTGCTTCCAGTTCATCCTCGCCAACACCGGCAAATAATTTGGTTCTTTTTAAAATTGGAAGATATTTTTTCATAAAAAACTCATTTCTGTTGTAAAAACAACCGCTTTGTTTGAATTATTATATTATAATAAGGTCACAAAGTCAAGAAAACAACGGAGGCGAAGACGATGATCCGTAAAATTATTAAGATAGATGAAGAAAAATGCAACGGCTGCGGTGCCTGCGCCAAAGCCTGCCACGAGGGTGCCATTGAGATGATCAACGGCAAGGCAAAGCTGACAAGAGAAGACTACTGTGACGGCCTTGGTGACTGCCTGCCGGCCTGCCCGGTAGATGCTATCTCCTTTGAAATGCGGGAGGCGCCGGCTTATGATGAAGCGGCTGTTCTCGCCGCAAAAGCAAAGGCAGAGGCTGCGCCGCAGAAGCTGCCGTGCGGATGTCCCGGTTCCCATGCAAAGGCGATCCACAGGGAATCTTCTCCATGCAGCTGCAGCACCGGCGCTGCAGTGCAAAGCCAGCTGAAGCAGTGGCCGGTACAGATCAAACTGGTGCCGGTGAATGCACCGTATTTTAACGGTGCAGACCTGCTGATTGCGGCAGACTGCTGTGCTTACGCTTACGGCAATTTCCATCAGGAGTTTATCCGCAACCACGTAACCTTAGTGGGATGCCCGAAGCTGGATATGGTGGACTACACCGAAAAGCTGACAGAAATCATTGCCAACAACGACATTAAGAGCGTCACTGTAACAAGAATGGAAGTACCATGCTGCGGCGGCATTGAGCTGGCAGTGAAAAAAGCGCTGATGGCCAGCGGCAAGTTTATTCCATGGCGCATTGTAACTATCACAACCGACGGAAGAATTTTAGATTAACTGCAATAAAATTAAGAAAAAGAATTGGAGGAACTACCCATGAATAAGAAAATGTTTTGCTTTCAGTGTGAACAAACAGCAGGCTGCAGCGGCTGCACCGGCGGCGCAGGTGTATGCGGCAAAAAGGCCGATACTGCAGAACTGCAGGACAAGCTGACCGGTGCGCTGGTTGGTCTGGCAAGAGCGGCAGAGGGCAACGAGCATCTGATTACAGCTGCGACTGATAAAGTGGTGCTGGAAGGTCTGTTTGCTGCGGTTACCAACGTAAACTTTGATAACGATCGTGTGCTGGAACTGACCTCCCGTATTGAAGCAGAGAAAAAGCGTCTGATTCCGGGCTGTGCATGCTGTGCAGCTTCCTGCGGCAAGAACATGAATTACGACCTGAACAATGTATGGGATGCCAACGAGGACATCCGTTCCCTCAAGTCTCTCATTCTGTTCGGTATCCGTGGTATGGCGGCGTATGCTTACCATGCAGAGGTGCTGGGCTACACCGATGAAAAAGTAAACCGCTTCTTCTACAAAGCGCTGTATGCCATTGGCAGAGATGACTGGGGGATGGATGAACTGCTTCCGATCGTTATGGAAGTAGGCGAAGTCAATCTGCAGTGCATGGCACTTCTCGATAAAGCCAATACAGAAACATACGGTAACCCGGTACCAACTGAGGTAAGCCTCAACGTAGAAAAAGGCCCGTTCATTGTCATCACCGGCCATGACCTCCACGATCTGAAGCTGCTGCTGGAGCAGACAGAAGGTAAGGGCATCAACATCTACACCCACAGCGAAATGCTGCCGGCCCACGCTTATCCGGAGCTGAAAAAGTATCCGCATCTGAAGGGTAACTTCGGCACTGCATGGCAGAACCAGCAGAAGGAATTTGCGGACATTCCGGCTCCGATCCTCTACACCACAAACTGCCTGATGCCGCCAAAGGCCAGCTATGCAGACCGCATTTTCACCACAGAAGTGGTAGCCTTCCCGGAGATGGTGCACATTGGCGCTGACAAGGACTTTACACCTGTGATTGAAAAAGCGCTGGAGCTGGGCGGTTATGCAGAGGACCAGCAGCGCACAGGCATCAACGGCGGCAGCAAGGTGATGACCGGCTTTGGTCACAATACAGTGCTTTCTGTTGCAGGTACTGTTGTGGATGCCGTCAAGTCCGGTGCGATCAAGCACTTCTTCCTGGTTGGCGGCTGCGATGGCGCAAAGACCGGCAGAAACTACTACACCGAGTTTGTAAAGCAGACACCGGCAGACAGCGTCATCCTGACTCTTGCCTGCGGCAAATACCGTTTCAACGATCTGGATCTTGGCACTATCGGCGGCCTGCCGAGACTGATGGATATGGGTCAGTGCAACGATGCTTACAGTGCTATTAAAGTTGCTGTTGCTCTGGCAGAGGCATTTGAGTGCGGCGTGAACGACCTGCCGCTGTCTCTGGTTCTCTCCTGGTATGAGCAGAAGGCTGTGTGCATCCTGCTGACACTGCTGTATCTGGGCATCAAGAACATTCTCCTTGGCCCATCTCTGCCGGCATTCGTATCTCCAAACGTGCTGAACTTCCTTGTGGAAAAATACGGCATCGCACCGATCTCCACACCGGAGGAAGACCTCAAAAAGATCCTTGGCTAACAGCCTGATCCTCCAGAATTCCTGAAAATTGACGAAACAAAAAGCTCCCTTCTCTGAGGGAGCTTTTTTGTGTATGTTTATTTTGTTACGATCACGTTGCCGTTTTCGTCAAGGAGTGGGGTGATAGCCAGGGAAGGGCTGCTGAGGGTGCCCCAAACGCCATACAGATAATTTACACCAGTTTCCTTATCAACAACGACGTAGTTATGGATTGCTGAAAGGTCATGTTTGCAAACAAAGCGATCGTTATCAGTTCTTGCTTCTTTTTTGCTGCCGAATGCCATAAAATTTTCTCCTTTTCTGTTTTTATTCAGTTACAATCAGGTTGCCGTCTTTATCCAGCAGAGGTGTTACAGAAACGCTGGTGCCGAAGTAAACCATCAGGTAGTTGACGCCGGTCTCTGTATCGACCAGAACGTGGGTCTGTGTGCCAGAAGGCACTTTGCTTGTTGGAACGAAGCGGCTGTCTGCCGGATCTTTTCTTCCGAATGCCATAAAAAGTCCTCCTTTTAAATCGCTGGATTCATTTATACTATAAACCCGATTTTTTAGGAGCGCAAGATTTATTCTTTGAAATCGTGGAGAATTTCAAGCACGATTTTTGGCTGATTTATAAAAAATAAAAAGGCTCCCTCACGTAGAGGGAGCTTTTGTTATTTGCGCGGATGCAGAATCTGTGCCGGATCAATTGTAATTGTTTCGCTGGGAAAGGAAGGCTTTGGAAAAGGTTCGTCTGTTTTTCGGAGAAGATAGCGGCTTTCGCCCCAGTTTCCGAGAACTTCCGTTATGTGATAATGCTGGCTTGTTTCACAATCAGCAGCAAGGAATTCCCGCTGCTGCATTTCGTTCCAGTCTTCCAGAACCTGTACAATCTGCAGTGTCATGCATTATTCTCCAATCAGCTTTACGGAAATGAACGGGTGCTCCAGCGCAGGGATGATCACGTCGGTCAGATCCTTCACGGAGAGGCACAGGCTGGAGGTGTTGATGCACGGATGCACGCCAACGAATTCGTCCTTCAGAATATCCTCGTCAATGAGCAGCTGTACGTTCTTTTCCTTGTCGTTCATCAGACCAAGAACGCTGAGGGAGCCCGGAGTAATGTCCAGGTAAGCTTCCATGGTCTCGCCGTCAGCAAAGGAGAGACGGGCAGAGTTGATCTGGCTGGAAAGCTCCTTTGTTTTGAACGGTTTTGTGTCCGGCATCATCAGCAGATAGAAGCTGGTTTTCTGGCGGTTGCACAGCAGTAAATTTTTGCAGATGACAGTACCCAGCACATCGTTGATGGCCTGGCAGTGTTCCATGGTCATGGCCGGTTCATGGTCAACGCGGAAATATTCCACGTTCAGTTTGTCGAGAAAATCATAGGTGCGAATTTCCTTCTCCAGTCTGCCGCTGCAGTCTTCCGGGCGGCCTTTCTGTAACAACATCGTTTGTTCCTCCTTTATCGTGCGCGCAGTTCCCAGAACGCTACAGCACTGGCAGCCGCTACGTTCAGGGAATCTACATTGTGTGCCATTGGAATGCGGACAGTATAGTCGCAGTCCGCGATGGTTTCATTGCTCAGGCCGTCGCCTTCGTTGCCGAGGATGATGGCCAGTTTTTCTTCTTTCTGCAGCCGTGGATCATCAATGGAAACAGAGTCATCGCAGAGGGCGGTAGCGGCTGTTTTATAGCCCATGGCTTTCAGTTTTGCCATGCCTGCTTCCGGCCAGTCTTCCATTTCTTCGCCGATGAAGGTCCATGGAATCTGGAACACGGTGCCCATGCTGACGCGGATGGCACGGCGGTACAGTGGATTGCTGCAGCCCGGTGTTAAAAGAACGGCATCCATGTGGAGGGCAGCTGCAGAGCGGATGATGGCGCCTACGTTGGTTGGGTTCATGATGTTCTCCAGCACAACGATGCGGCGGGCACCTTCGCAGACTTCCTCTACGGTTGGCAGGGGAGGACGCTTCATGGCGCAGAGCACGCCTCTTGTCAGGTGGAAGCCGGTGAGCTGAGACAGCGTTTCCTTGTCAGAGGTATAAACCGGGATGTCACCGCACATCGGGATCACATCTTTTGCTTCCCCTTCGATGTCTTTTTTATCTACCAGCATGGAAACCGGTACGCAGCCGGCATTCAGTGCACGCTCAATAACCTTTGGGCTTTCTGCAATAAAGAGGCCTTTTTCCGGCTCAAAACGATTTAACAGCTGCACTTCTGTCAGCCGGGCATACACGTCCAGCTCCGGCGCGTAAAAGTCTGTAATTTCTATAATATTCGGCATAATGGGTTCACCTTTTTCTGGGATTCATTTGCTTTTATTATAGCGCGTTGCATCTGTTCTTTCAACAAAAAAGCCTGCCGGTTTTCAGGCAGGCGATGGTTATGGTCAGCGGACGAGGTTTTGCAGGATCTGCTGTGATGGCTGCAGGGAGGCACAGCCAATGGATTCATCGGCAAAGCGGACAAAATCCCGGAAGCCTTCAATTTTTCCGGAAAGCATTACTTTGTTGATGCGGTTTGGGTTTGGAATTTCAGAAACAGGGGTGTTTTCCCAGATTCGTCCGGCAGCGCGGACAGACGGGCTGACAGCCCACGGCAGAACACGGAATACGATGGGATCCCCTTCTCTGCTTGGTGCGGTAATGCGCAGATAGTTGTTCCAGGATAATGTTCCTGTGCCGGAAATGGTCAGAACACCGCTGTCCAGTTTCCAGGTGATGGTTTCGCTTAAATTTCCCTGTTCCATTTCAGTTTCCTTCTTTCATAAAATCGATCACGCTGCCGCGGTATTGTGTGAGAAAGGCTTCCAGTTCATCTGGCGCAATTCGCTCCGGCCATCCGCGATTAAACTGAACCACAAGACCGCATTTTTTGCAGCGGCATTCTGCTCCATGGGTGCTGCAGATAAGATTCGAAAAATGGTGGCAAGAATCCATGCAGAAGGTATTCTTCTGGTCGTTTGATGTTTTCATGAGGCGCCCTCCTCAAAAGCTGATTTTGTTTATTATAATATGGGCAGTTTGCTTTTTCAATCAAAAAAGCCTGCCGGTTTCCCGACAGGCTTTCGTTTATGAGAGGATTAAAGTTCTGTCATCCACAGGCCGTGGAGGTTGCAGTACTCGTAAACTGCCAGAGCTTTGTCACCGTTCAGGTTGAAGGAAACCTCAGGAGCCTGGCCTGGCTTCAGGTTTCTGCGCTGGCCGCCCTGCTCTGTGAGAACATATACCCACTGAATGTAGTGTGCTTCTTCCATTGGGTGCTCTACGGAACCGATCTTTACGTTTACCAGGTCACCGTCAACTGCAACAACAGGAACGTGTTTTTCGTTGCTTGCGTCTACAGTATTTGGTACCAGAGCATCCATCTTCTGGCCGCAGCATACCATTGGAACGCCTGCATCGTGAACCATACCGATCAGATTGCCGCAATGACGGCAGATGTAGAATTTTGTTGTCATACTCGTAACCTCCGAATTTTCAAATCTTCTTTTTCCAGTGATGCAGAACCGCGCTGAACCAACTGCGATTCTGCTGTTCTTACTTCTAATTTTATATCCTATTGATATGCTGTGTCAATAAAAATCAGCCATTTTAAAATAGAAAATCATTCTCATTTTTTGGTATTTTTGTTGACAAGACAACGGTCATGCTTCCGGATTGAGATCTTCCCGCAGTTCGGTGATCTCATCAATCTGCTCTGTAATGTCGTACATAAATTCCAGGCAGTCTTCGTCTTCCGCCAGAACATAACCGGCATCCTGTACGGCATACAGAAATTCTTCGTCAAAGAGAACGTCATCGCAGTGGTCGGCCAGTGGGCAGGCGCCGTAAGCTCTGGCGTCGATTTCCGCATAAACTTCGCCTTCGTCATCCACGGTTGGGAAGAACGGGAAAATCATGCAGGCAAGCGGACGCTGGCTGCGGTCGCAGGTTCCATCACACACAGCAAGACGGTGGCCGTTTTCCAGCTCGGTTACCTGCAGTGTTGTTTCTTCTCCCGGAAACAGCAGCATACCGGTCTGGTTGTCGCCTTTGCAGCAGGCGGCGCCGCACAGCTTGCCGCAGTCGTGGCCCGCGAGCGGTGTCAGATTACCAATGATTTCCTTTGCTTCTGCAATGTGTGGAGCATCCTGTTTTTTACTCATAAAATCACGCCCTGTTCTTTAAAATTGTGTCTGTATTTACCTTAACGCAGCTGCCGCCAAAAAGCAAGAAACACCCGTAAAAACTTGTGCCGGAGCAAAAAGAAAAACCGGGCAGAAATGCCCGGCTTTTGCTGTAAAAATTATTCTTCGTCAGCTTCGTACTGCTCCTGGAAAACTTCGAAAACTTTATCCAGCAGCTCGTCGTCGTCAACGCTTACAAACAGATCTTCTTCTTCGTTGTCTGCCTGCTCAACCTTGAGGATTACAACCTCGTCGCCGTTTGGATCAGCGGAAGGAAGCAGTACTGCGTACTCATTGCCTTCGTATTCTACAACGTCCAGCAGCTCGAACTTTTCTTCGCAGCCTTCTTCGTCTGTCAGAGTGATCAGGTTATCCATTTCATTCATAATAGCATTCTCCTTTGCGATTGATGTTACCTCTATCATACCTTGCGGCGGCCGGAATTGCAATGCCGGAATGCATAGAATCCTGTTAATTTTCAAATTTCCGCCCAAAAAGCACCGTTCATTTTAAATTGCTGTAAAATGCCGGGTTTTTATTGCTTAATGTCTTTTTAGAACAATAAACCGATTGACAGGTAAAAAGCACGAAATAGTATCAGAATTGATACCAATTTGTGACCACTATGGCCTATTTTTGCACCACCGTTTGGTTGATTTTACAAAAAAACTATGATAAACTTAGTCTGTTAAACATGGGGACGTTTCCGCAGTTTTCCAAAACCTGCGGAAAAACTCCTCTATAACGGAAGGGCAGGCCTCAAAGGCCCCCAAAATATGAAACAAGGAGGAAATTCCAAATGAAAAAGAAGATTATTGCCATTGCACTGTGCGCAGCGCTGGCAGTAGGCGGCGCGGTAGCAGGCTCTCTGGCATTCTTTACAGATACAGACAGCGTAGAAAACACATTCTCTGTGGGCGATATCGATATCAAACTGGATGAAGCTAGAGTTGATAATGTAACTGGTCTGGCTCCTGATAAAAATGATCGTGTAACAAAAAACAGCTACAAACTGCTCCCAGGTCACAAGTATGACAAGGACCCAACTGTACATATCATGCCAAATAGCGTGGATTGCTATGTATTTGTAAGAGTTGATAATCAGCTGACAGAAAATCACTCTGATCATACTGACGTGCACACTGCAGAATGTGATAAGGATTGTACATATCACACTGATTGCAGCACAATCGCAGAGCAGATTGCAGCAAACGGTTGGTTACCAGTAGCAGGCACAGACAACGTTTACTACTATGCTGCTGCAAAGGGTGCGAATGAAAACAAAGCACTCAATGACAAGGGCGCTATTGCTACAAGCACAGCACAGGTTGACCTGGTAGTATTTGAAAACTTCTGGATTAACGAAAACCTGCTTGCACAGAATGGTAATAAGAACCTGACTGGTCCAGAGTATCTGAGCCACTGGGATAAAAAGCAGGTTATTGTAACAGCTTATGCAGTTCAGGCTGATGGCTTCACAACAGCAAAGGATGCTTGGGATGTTGCAGGCAGCAAAATTGAAACACCAACTGATGAAGGTGTTATACCACCAGCCCCAAGCACAAATCCAGATACACTTAAATAAATTTCTATCCATTTGTTTAATAGAGCACACGCTTTATTGAAACAATGAAGAGTTTTGAAAGGAAGTCCGCAAAATGAAAAAGAAGATTATTGCAATTGCACTGTGCGCAGCACTGGCAGTAGGCGGCGTAGTAGCTGGCTCTATCGCTTGGCTGCAGGATACAACAGGCCCAGTAGTGAATACATTTACAGTTGGAAACATTGATATCGATCTGACAGAGCATGCATTGAATGAGGATGGCACAGAGCTCAATTCTTCTGTAACAACATCTGCAAACTCTTATGATGTGATTCCAGGAACAACATACCCTAAGGATCCATTTGTTACAGTGAACGCAAAAAGTGAACCTTGCTATCTGTTTGTAACAGTAAAAGAGGAAGGCGGAACTGTTTCAGCAAATCATGCTGATGGCCACCAGCCTACTACAACTGATTGCAATTTCGATTGTTTCCTCCAGTATGAAGTGGATGGTGCGAATTGGAAGCCATTGATGAAGAATAGTAGCCAAGTGACAGCAGCGGATGGTGCACTGGTTTACTACCTCACAATCGATTCTGAAACTACACAAGCTACACCTTATTATGTAATTAAAAACAACACAATTAAAGTTCGAGACACTGTAACAAAGGCTATGGTAGATAAATTGACAACTGAAAATCAGCCAAAGCTGACATTTAAAGCAGCTGCTGTTCAGAAAGCTAACGTAGCAGATGAAAATACAGCTTGGGATCTCGTTAAGGATGAACTTGCTGCAAACAACGGCTAATAACCCCACAAAGGCGTTTAGCGGCATGGCCGCATAACACATACATAGTATAAAAAATAACTCGTAAGGAGTGTAAACAAAATGAAAAAAGGCATGAAGAAAAAGATTATCGCTCTGGCACTGGTAGCAGCTCTCGGCGCATCCGCAGCAATCGGCGGCACACTGGCATACTTCAACGATACAGAATCCGATGTCAACGAATTCACATTAGGAAACGTTGTTATTGACCTGGTTGAAGAGCAGCGTAATGATAATGGCTCTGCACTGGAAGAATTCGAGGATGGCAAGGTTCTGCTTCCAATCGTTGGTTCTGCTCAGGATAAGAGCAATCAGTCCGTTGTTGGTGGCTACACACTGCCAGATGCAGCTAACTGGGTTGATAAGATCGTTACAGTTGACAACGAAGGCACACAGGACGCATACGTTCGTGTTCTGATGGCTTTCCCAGAAAAGATGGATGCTCCTATTGCTTCTGATATGATGATGCACTGGAACCATGATGGTACAGAGGCTGCTGGCAATTGGAATCGTGCAGACTGTGGTGTAAAGGTTACTCTGGGTGGTGAAGTTTACAACGTTTACAACTTCACATATAACCCAATTCTGACAGCAAAGGGCGAAGAAGGTTCTACAACAGCTTCCCCAGCTATGACAGGTGTATACATTGACAGCCGTGTTAACGCTACTGTAGATGCTAATGGTGCTATTACATACTCTATGGTTGACAGCACAGGCAAGACAGTTTCTGCTACATATGCTAAGGACACAGCTCCAAAGCTGTACGTTCTGACACAGGGTGTTCAGGAAGCTGGTTTTGCAACTGCTGACGAAGCACTCACAGCTGGTTTCGGTAAAGTAACTCAGGAGAATGCTCAGAAGTGGTTCGATGCTGTTGTTGCTGACGATGGCGATGGCGATGGCAACCGTGAGGATATCGCATAATTTTTAGCAAGTTTATAATTTTTGGTCTGTCCCAGCGATGGGGCAGGCCATCTGAGAGTACCCGGGGCGGGGGTCTCGGGTATTGTCAAATGGTCTGCAAAGATCAATTTGCGGTATATGAAAAAGAAAGCAGAAAGGAGCAGGGAAATGAAGGCAAGCGTAAAGAAAAAGCTGATAGCGGCAGCGCTGATTGTGGCGGCGTGCGGCGCCATGTTTGGCACTGGAACCCTGGCTTATTTTACAGTGGACGGCACTGCAACCAACGTAATTACCACAGGCGGCATTGATATCGACCTGATTGAAAAAATGGAGCAGGCAGACGGCACACTGGTAGATTTTCCGGAAGATGCAGTAACAGGCATTATGCCGGGGCAGACTGTGTCTAAAATTGTCAGCGTAAAAAATACAGGCCCAAACTCTGCATGGGTACGCATTAAAGTAGAGGCAGAGATTACCAATCAGCAGGGCGAGTCCCTTGCACTTGAGGTTGGTGACGGCAAAGCAATGAATATTACAGTGCTGGAAGGCTGGACTGACGGCGGCGACGGATATTTTTACTTTGATAAAAAAGTAAAGCCGGGCAGAAGCACCACTGTGCTGTTTGAAGAAGTGTACTTCAACGCGCACATGGACAACAGCTACCAGAGCAGTACTGCAACCCTGACCGTAAAGGCAGAAGCAGTGCAGACAGCAAACAACGGCGAGACTGTAATGGAAGCAGCCGGCTGGCCAAATGCTTAAAGAAAGGAGGTAACGATGTATGAAAAAGAAAAAGACAAGAAAGCTTAGAATGATTATTGCGGCACTGCTCAGCGCAACCATTGTGGCCTCTGCAGCGGCAACCACTGTTGTAATGGCAACCACCACCGACGGCACCGCAATTGTAGCGGAAGAGGGTGCTGAAGGCGAAGGCAGTGGTGAAACTACTACGACCCTTCCAGCGGTGGATACTACAGAGTTTCAGAACGATGTGGATTGTCTTGCAACAATTAACTGGACAGCAGGTTTATTGATTGCAAATGAGACCACATACCAAACTCTTAAGGGAGATATATCGGCATCTGAAGATTATTTTTACGCAAAGGGAGAAGAATCAAACTGGATTTATTATGTTCAGGAAAATGGAGATACAGCTGGTGATGGATCTCCGGTTCAGGGATTAGAAAATCTTGTTGTGACTATCACAGATGTATACTATGACGATGTCACAGGTTATCTCTGGTACAAAGTTGCAGCGGCAGATGGACATGCGTTCCCAGAAGAACTTTCTGAAAGACCATGGGTTCTTCAGGACCAGTTTATGGAATTTGAAGATGGTGTTTTTGAGTGGTGGGGCACTTCTCTGCATGTTTTTGAAAAGGGCATTGATTTATTAGATTTTAATTTTGAAGGCTATCATGTTATTGCAACGGGTACAGATTTCCCTGAAAATGCAGAATTGAGCGTAAGCGAAATTTCTGCTCCAACAGATTCTTCTTTCCAGCTTGACGTTGGTCCATATGTGAAATATTTGGATGTTTCTATTACATATAAGGATGATGCGGGCAACACACAAAAATATAGTGCCCCTGTAACCATCACTATCCCTTCTAATGCAATTGGATTGTCAGAGGACAGATATTTTAAAGTAGTTCATGATGCCGACGAAAATAATATGTTCGAAGAAGGAACAGATGAGGTGCTTGGTCCGTATAAAACAACAAGCGGTCTCACAACTGATTCTACTGCAACATTCACTACCTCTGGTCTGTCTCCACTTTATATTTCAGACCTTGGCGACGGTACATATGAAGTAAATAGAACTGCTAGTTTCACAACAACTACGCCTGTTTTGTATTCTAACTTTACAGGTGAGGCAGCAGCCATGTACACTCCTTCTCCAGAGGAGCTTCCAGAAACATTTACCGTAACACATAAAACCGTTGTCGGCAATAATACATATTATTGGCTGAATGTAGACGATTGGGAGAATTATCCAGAAACAAAACGTCCATACCGTTATGTAAAGGAAAGTGATATTGAGCTTTTAGGTGATGACTACACTTTTATGGGTGAACTGAACGGCAGAAAAGTTTATGTTTACGCTGATGTTGATGAAGCGTATATCAACAATAATAATCTGCAGATGGTTCTGAAAGAAGCCACATCCAACTACGGTTATAATGAAGCAGACTTTGTTTTTGACCTGAGCCTGACATATGTAAATGACAAGTTTGCCATGGTACCATGGCAGCCAAAAGAGCAAATTGACAAGCCTGTGTTGGTATCTGTTGAAGTTGGGGAGGACATCCCAGATGGTACTCTCATGTACGTATACCACAAGCACGGCAATGAGCTGGACACCCTTGGCGGCATGGAGCACGTAGTAGTAAATGGCCGTATTAC
>JAZUBL010000037.1:0-2241 GCA_045638545.1 Acutalibacteraceae bacterium
GATGCAGCCAAGGAATACAGAGAGCACTGGAGCAGCGAAAACTACGCAGACTATCTTGGCTACACCGACATTGTCTGTAAGCGTTGTGCGGTCTGCTACGAGATCGATGAAACTTCTTTTGCCTACAGATACAGCGCAGAAGAGGTAACTGCTATGATGCTGGAGCATGTGAATGCCCTCAGAGCGGAAGCAGGCCTCACCGCTTTGGCGGCAGGCGCTGACCAGGTTACTTTGGCAGCTGACCGCGCCGAAGCCATCGCTGTCGATTTTTCCCAGTCTTCCGTGCATAAGGAAAACATCGCCAAGGCAACAGTTATGAGCGATTGCGTTTTGAACTTCTATAACGCATTCCTGGAATCCGCTGACCAGAAGGCAAACCTGCTGGCAGAGGATGCTGCAGCCTTCGGCTGTGCAATCTACTATCAGGACGGCGCAGTCTACTGCGTACAGATCTTTGCATAAGGACAAAGCAATAATGCACCGTATTGAAAAATACGGTGCATTTTTTTGTTGCATGTAGTATATAAATGTATTATATTAACTGTAGAGGAAAGATTTGAGGATTACATTCTAATACTCAGGAGGGAAAACAATGAAAAATTTACGAAAATTTGTAGTGACACTTGCTGTACTGCTGGTGGCGCTGCTGTGCCTGACCGCAACCGTCAGCGCTGCGGAGATCGTAGACAGCGGCACCTGCGGTGACAACCTCACCTGGACCTTTGACAGCGACGATGTTTTGACCATATCCGGTACAGGTGACATGTACGACTATAGCTTTGATGCAGATGGAACACCAGCCCCATGGCCTCGAGCAAAAATTAAGAAAGTTATTGTTGAAGAGGGTGTTACCTCAATCGGAACATCAGCGTTTGCCTTGGACTTGTATGAAGTTGAGGAATTTGTCTTGCCGAATACGCTGAAGGTGATTCGCGAGCGCGCTTTCGAACTCAATATAATGACCGAGATTACGATCCCCGACTCTGTGACTGAGATACATTTTGCTGCTTTAAGTTCTTGCAAAAACTTGGAGACTGTGAAGTTATCCAAGAATCTGAAGGTAATCCCTGACTATCTTTTTTCAGACTGTCATTCTCTGGAAACTATTGTCATTCCCGAAGGAGTTACAAAAATTGGTAATGGTGCATTCCAGATCTGTAAGGCTCTGAAGTATGTGGAGCTTCCAGACAGCCTGACTACCATTGGGGAAGCGGTATTCCTGGATTGCAGAACAATGGAAGAAATTATGATACCGGATTCTGTTACATCCATAGGACAAAATGCATTTGATGCATGCAAAAAACTGAAAACTGTATATCTGCCCCAAAACATGACAGATATCGAAGACTATTTGTTTTCTGGATGTTCTGCTTTGGAGGAGGTATATTTTTCTACAAAACTGGAAACTATCGGATGCGAGGCATTTAAGGGGTGCAGTAAACTGGAAGCTGTAGTGTTGCCGGATTCTATCATAAAGATTGAAGAAGGTGCATTTATGGATTGTAATCGCTTAGAGGCTGCATATTTATCAGAAAATCTTAGTACAGTTCCAGACATGGCTTTTCAAGATTGTTCTTCTCTGGTTGAGCTATATCTTCCTGCAAAAGTGAAAACTATTGGAAAAAATGCTTTCAAAAATTGCAGTTCTTTAACCAATATTCTCTATTCGGGTGATGAAGAACAATTGGCACAGATTCAGATTGCAAAGGGTAATGATCCTTTGTATTATGCCAGTGTATATCTAGTGACCGCAATTACAAAAGATCCTGAGGATGTTTATGCCGTTGAAGGCGCTACTGTCGAGTTTTCCACGGATACCAACCGGGATGATTGTACCTATCAGTGGTACTATCTGGCACCCGATGCGGACGAGTGGAAGGTCTGCAAAGATACCGGCGCCAAGACTAAGACCCTAAAGGTTAAAGCTACTGCAGAGAAAAACGGCACTTATTACTGCTGCGAGATCACCGACCCCAATGGTAACGTGGGCGAAACTCGTGCAGCTCTGCTGACCATCGTGGAGCCTCCCAAGATCACCACCCAGCCCAAGAATACGGCAGCCCCTGAAGGCAGCACCGCCAAGGTGACCATCAAGGCAAATGGCGACGGCCTCGAGTATCAGTGGTACATCAAGAACGCAGGCGGCAGCAAGTTCAGCAAGTCTTCCGTGACTTCCGCAACCTACTCCTGCAAGATGAACGAAAAGTCTGATGGCCGCCAGGTTTACTGTGTGGTCACCGA
>JAZUBL010000038.1:0-38201 GCA_045638545.1 Acutalibacteraceae bacterium
TCCTCTAAACTGCCTGATTTTAAAGTAAAAGTTTCGCCAGCCTTTTCAAAGGCTGCGGGGTGAAGGGGCAGCGCCCTTTCTCGTGACCCGCAGGTCACGAAACTCCTGTTTGAAGAAAAGCGCAGGAGGAGTGAATCAAACATTCCACCGGAATGTTTGAGAGAGGAACCCTCGCCGGGGGTTCCTCTTTTTGCTTCCATCTAAATCCGGGCAAAAGAAAAAGACGGGATCGCTCCCGTCTCTTTTTTTATGTTTCTTCGTCCTCGTCGGTCTGCACAGGGTGCTTTTCGATGAGGATTTTTTCGATTCGATTGTCTTTGAACTCCAGAACCTGGAAATCCACGTTTTCCACCGTAACCGTCGGATACTCGTTGGCGTCCGGAATATTGCCCAGCATTTCCACAACCATGCCGGCGATCGTATCGTAATCGCCTTCCGGCAGTTCCATATCCAGCAGTTCAGAAACTTCATCTACAGAGGTGCCGCCGCTGACCGTATACAGAATATTGCTGAGGCGGACGATGTCTTCTTCCTCGTTGTCGTATTCGTCCTGAATATTACCCACGATAGACTCCAGAATATCTTCCATGGTAACGATACCTTCGGTGCCGCCGTATTCGTCGATGAGCACCGCAAACTGGATCTTTCGCTCTGTCATTTCGGTAAACAGTTCGTTGAGGGCCTTGCTCTCCGGCACCAGGTGCGGCTTACGCATCAGCGCCTTTACGCTGATATTGCGGCTCAGTGGTCTGCCGATGAACTTCAGCAGGTCCTTCACGTATACAACGCCGATGATGCAGTCGATATCACCGTGATAGATCGGGATTCTGGAATAGCCGTGCTTTACTGCAATGTTGACCACATCCTGCAGTGTTGCTGTATCTTTCAGTGCCAGCACGTCCATGCGGTGGGTCATGATCTCAGAAACAGCCTTGTCGTTGAAGTCGAAAATATTTTCGATCATGTCGGCCTCAACGCCGGTAATTTCGCCGTCCTCCTCACTTTCGTCAATCATGCGGAGCACTTCTTCTTCTGTTACCGGGGTATCTTCCAGGTTCGGGTCCTTGCCCATAGCAGAAACAATGCCGTTGGAAATGCCGCCCAGCACAAAGGTAAACGGACGGAACACAATGGCGGCGATATTCACCAGCCACATGGTGTGCACCAACGATTTTTCCGGGTGGTTAGCGGCAATTTTTCTTGGAATCAGGTTGCCGATAAACAGCCAGATGCTCATCAGCGATGCCAGCACGATCGCTGCCGCAAACGTGATGCTCCAGCCGCCGGGAGCAGCGCCGTCAGAGAATACCCGCGCAAGGGGCGGAATGATCGACGCGCACATATTAAACGCAGCAACCATAATGGTCAGAATGCGGATCAGCGAAACTGTGGAAAGAAAACGCTGCGGCCGTTCCATGTGTCGCAGTGCTTTTTTCTGCTTTCCGTGCCGCTCTGCATAAAGCTCTCTGATTTTCCGCTCACTGGCACGCTCCATGGCGATCTGTGCAGCAGAAAATATACCGTGAAGCACCAGACATCCTGCAGAAATGGCGCTTGCTATAACGATAAAAACAAACCAATCGGGATCAGGCATAAGTCCAATTCCTCTCTTTCAAACAAATCAATCTTTTACCTTTTATCATACCGTATTTTATGGTATTCTGTCAATTTTTTCCCCGCTCTTTCGGCTTTTTCCGCCCATTTTGCCCTGCATCTCCGACTTTTTCTTCAGGCTGTCAAAATTCCTTTCTTCTATTTATATAAGTTACACATATTTCGTAAATGGTGATACAATTCACTTTACTTTTTCAACCAAGAGTGATACACTTTATTATAAGTATTGGATTTCTATATCCTGCTTAATTCACAATTTTCTTGATTAAATTTTTAATCCTTGAAGGAGGAATTTCCACTATGGCAAGAAAAATGAAAACCATGGATGGTAACAACGCTGCTGCGTACGTTTCCTATGCATTTACAGACGTTGCTGCTATCTATCCTATTACACCATCTTCTGTTATGGCAGACGACACTGACAAGTTCGCTGCTGCTGGCAAAAAGAACCTTTTTGGCCAGGAAGTTCGCGTAACTGAAATGCAGTCTGAGGCTGGTGCAGCTGGTGCTGTTCACGGTTCTCTGGCAGCTGGTGCTCTCACCACAACATACACAGCTTCTCAGGGTCTTCTCCTGATGATCCCTAACATGTACAAGATGGCTGGCGAGCTGCTCCCAGGCGTTATCCACGTTTCTGCACGCTGCATCGCAGGTCACGCTCTGTCTATCTTTGGTGACCACTCCGACGTATACTCCTGCCGTCAGACAGGTTATGCTATGCTGGCTACCTCCAGCCCACAGGAAGTTATGGACCTCGGCGCAGTTGCTCACCTGGCAGCTATTAAGGGCCGTGTACCATTCCTCCACTTCTTTGATGGTTTCCGTACATCTCACGAAATCCAGAAGATCGAAGCTTGGGATTATGAAGATCTCGGCGAGATGCTGGATTGGGATGCAGTTGCTGAATTCCGCCGCCGCGGCCTGAACCCAGAGCACCCAGTTCTCCGTGGTACAGCTCAGAACGACGACGTATTCTTCCAGGCTAAGGAAGCTGCTAACAAGTACTATGATGCACTCCCAGCAATCGTTGTTGACTACATGAACAAGGTTAACGAGAAGTGCGGCACAGACTACAAGCCATTCAACTACTATGGTGCACCAGACGCTGATAAGGTTATCATCGCTATGGGTTCCGTATGTGACGCTGCTGAAGAAGTTGTTGACTACCTGACAGCTGCTGGCGAAAAAGTTGGTCTCGTAAAGGTTCGTCTGTACAGACCATTCGCTCCACAGTACCTCGTAGACGTTCTCCCAGAGACAGTTAAGACAATCTCTGTTCTCGATAGAACAAAGGAACCAGGTTCCATCGGCGAGCCTCTGTACCTCGACGTTCTGGCTGGCCTCCAGGGCACAAAGTTCAGCAACGTATCCATCTTCTCCGGCCGTTACGGTCTTGCTTCCAAGGACACAAACCCAGCTGCTATCGTTGCTGTATTCCGCAACATGGAAGCTGCAGAGCCAAAGAAGCGCTTTACAGTTGGCATTGACGACGACGTTACATACCTGTCCCTGCCAATGAACGAAAATCCAAACACAGCTCCAGAAGGCACAGTTTGCTGTAAGTTCTGGGGTCTGGGCGCAGACGGTACTGTTGGTGCGAACAAGAACTCCATCAAGATCATCGGCGACAAGACAGACATGTACGCTCAGGCATACTTCGCATACGACTCCAAGAAGTCCGGCGGTCTGACTGTTTCTCACCTGCGTTTTGGTAAGAACCCAATCAAGTCCACATACTACATCAACAAGGCAGACTTCGTTGCTTGCCACCAGCCATCTTACATCGGCAAGTACGACATCGTTCAGGACCTGAAGCCAGGCGGCTCCTTCCTGCTCAACTGCCCATGGGATGTTGAAGAGCTCGGCAAGAGACTCTCTGCTGCAGAGAAGAACTTCATCGCTCAGAACAACATCAACGTTTACGTAATCGACGGTATCAAGATCGGTAAGGAAATCGGTCTTGGCGGCCGTATCAATACAGTTCTCCAGTCCGCATTCTTCAACATTGCTAACATCATTCCGATCGATCAGGCTATCGGCTACATGAAGGAAGCTGCATACAAGTCCTACAGCAAGAAGGGCGATGCAATCGTTGAGATGAACTACAAGGCAATCGAAGCTGGCGCAAACGGCGCTGTTAAGCTCGAGATCCCTGCAGACTGGGCAACAACAACTGAGGGCGCAGTAGCTGCTTCCGTAGAGCTCGAAGGCCGCCCAGAAGTTCTCAAGTATGTTAAGAACATCCAGCAGCCAATCAACTCCCAGCGTGGTAACCAGCTCCCTGTTTCTGCATTCGTTGAAGATGCAGACGGTACAGTTCCACAGGGTACAGCTGCTTATGAGAAGCGCGGTATCGCAGTTGACGTTCCACAGTGGATCGCTGGCAATTGTATCCAGTGCAACATCTGCTCCTATGTATGTCCACACGGCGTAATCCGTCCAATCGCTATGACAGAAGAAGAACTGGCAGCTGCTCCAGCAACAGAAGCTCAGGATATCAAGCAGGTTCCTGGCATGAAGTTCGTTATGACAGTTTCCGTTCTCGACTGCACAGGCTGCGGCTCTTGCGTACAGGAATGCCCAGCTAAGGAGAAGGCTCTCGTTATGAAGCCACTCGAGTCTCAGCTGCCAGCACAGGAAGTTTACAACTACGGCCAGAAGGTTGGCGAAAAGGCAGACGTTATCGAGAAGTTCAAGGAGACAACAGTTAAGGGCAGCCAGTTCAAGCAGCCACTGTTCGAGTTCTCCGGCGCATGCCCAGGCTGCGGCGAAACTCCATATGCTAAGCTTGCTACACAGCTCTTCGGCGACAGCATGATCATTGCTAACGCAACAGGTTGTTCCTCCATCTGGGCAGGCTCCACACCATCCGCTCCATACACAGTTAACAAGGAAGGCAAGGGTCCAGCATGGGCTAACTCCCTGTTCGAAGACAACGCAGAGTTCGGTCTCGGTATGGAGCTGGCACAGAAGGCTATCCGCGGCAAGCTGATCGCTCAGGTTGAAGAGATGGCTGCTAGCGATAAGGCTGACGATGCATTCAAGGCTGCTGCTGCTGAATATATCGCAACTAAGGACGACAGTGATAAGAACAGAGCTGCTACAGCTGCTCTCGTTGCTGAGCTTGAGAAGGCTGCAGCAGCAGGCTGCCCAACAGCTGCTGACGTTCTGAAGGATAAGGATTACCTCGCTAAGAAGTCTATCTGGATCCTCGGCGGCGACGGCTGGGCATACGATATCGGCTTCTCCGGTCTCGATCACGCTATCGCAACAGGCGAGAACATCAACATTCTCGTATTCGATACAGAAGTTTACTCCAACACAGGCGGTCAGTCCTCCAAGGCTTCCCCAATGGGTTCCGTTGCACAGTTCGCTGCTGCAGGTAAGGCTACAAAGAAGAAGGACCTCCCAGCAATCGCAATGAGCTATGGTAACGTATACGTTGCTCACGTTGCAATGGGCGCTGACAGAAATCAGTGCATCAAGACATTCCTCGAGGCTGAAAGCTACAACGGTCCATCCGTTATCATCGCTTACGCTCCATGTATCAACCATGGTATCAAGGGCGGCCTGAAGGATGTTCAGGGCGTTGAAAAGCGTGCAGTTGCTTCCGGCTACTGGAAGATCTTCCGCTACGACCCAAGAAGAGTTGAAGAAGGCCTCAACCCATTCCAGCTGGATAGCAAGGAGCCATCCGAGAGCTTCCGCGACTTCCTCATGAGCGAAGTTCGTTACAACTCTCTCCTCCGTGCATTCCCAGAGCGTGCAGAAGCACTCTTCGCACAGGCTGAGAAGGATGCAGCTCTTGAGTACAAGCAGCTCAAGGCTAAGGCAGACGCTGACCTCGTTCAGTAATTAAATCGTTTAATTTCATACGATAAGATAAAATCCCCGCAGGGTTCTCACATCGAGTTCCCTGCGGGGATTTTTTGTCGTGTCGGTACGCACCGACAGGCGACGCAGCCAGTTTTGTGCAATAAAAAACCTCCCCTTGAGGGGAGGTGGTTGAGCAACGCGAAACCGGTGAGGTGCGTTGCCCGCAGGGGCATCCCTGCTATTTTCTATCGTCCAGCTTGATGTAGCTGCGTCTGTTCTTTACAGCGCGGTATGCAGGACGGATGATCTTATTGCTGTTGATGAGCTCTTCAATTCTATGTGCGCTCCAGCCGGCAATACGTGCAATTGCGAACAGTGGTGTGTACAGTTCAGCCGGCAGCTCAAGCATATGATAAATAAAGCCGCTGTAGAAGTCTACGTTTGCACTTACGCCCTTATAAATTCTGCGTTCCTCAGAGATTACCTGTGGAGCCAGACGCTCTACGCGAGAATAGAGACCGTATTCTTTGGTCATGCCCTTTTCTTCAGACAGCTGCTTTACGCAGGAACCGAGTACTCTTGCACGTGGGTCGGAGAGAGAATAAACAGCATGACCCATACCGTAAATCAGACCGGAATGGTCAAATGCTTCCTTGCGGAGCAGCTTCAGCAGATATGCGCTGATTTCTTCGTCGTCTTCCCAGTTCTTTACGTTCTGCTTAATATCTTCGAACATCTGCACAACCTTAATGTTTGCGCCGCCGTGCTTTGGACCCTTCAGAGAACCCAGTGCTGCTGCGATTGCAGAGTAAGTATCGGTACCAGAAGAAGTAACAACGTGTGTTGTGAAAGTAGAGTTGTTGCCGCCGCCGTGCTCTGCGTGAAGAACCAGTGCCAGGTCCAGCATCTTTGCTTCCAGATCAGTAAATTTACCGTCCGGACGGAGCAGGTGGAGAATATTCTCCGCTGTGGACATCTCTGGCTTTGGTGCGTGGATAAAGAGGCTTGTATCCTCGTAATAATGCTTGCATGCCTGATAGCTGTAAACAGACATAACAGGGAAGCGGGAGATCAGCTCCAGAGACTGACGCAGTACGTTTTCAATAGAGGTATCATCCGGCTTATGGTCATAGGAGTACAGTGTGAGAACGCAGCGTGCCAGCGCATTCATCATGTCCTTACTTGGTGCTTTCATGATGATATCGCGGGTGAAGTTTCTTGGCAGCAGACGGTAGTAAGACAGAATATTGTTGAACTCTGTCAGCTGATCCTTGTTTGGAAGCTCGCCAAACAGCAGCAGGTATGCAGTTTCTTCAAAGCCGAAGCGATCTTCGGACATGAAGTTGGAAACAACCTGCTCAACGTCCATGCCGCGGTAGTACAGACGGCCTTCGTCCGGAATCTGACGGCCCAGTTCGTCCGGCAGATAGTTGCCTTCTTCATCTAATTTATAAGCGTAAATTTCAGAGATCTCAGTAAGACCTGCCAGTACGCCCTTACCATTTATATCACGAAGTCCGCGCTTTACGTCATACTTTGTGTAAAGCGCAGGATCAATTTTATTTTCAGTTTTCAAATATTCTGCCCAATTGGAAATCGCACTTCCAAACTGGTCATGCTCCACTTTTGGAGAATTTGAAGTCATCATGTGCTCATGATTCATTGTATAATCTCGCATTGGAATTAGCCCCTTTCGGTCTTTTGTGTTTTTTCGATAAACGACCCTTCTTTTTTAAGTAAATTTTTTGGCATAAATTTCCGAATTTTATACCTGTAAAATGCTATTACTTGAGACTATTGTACCACATTTATAACTTTATAACAAGAAACTCTTGCATGTTTTTTCGTTTTTGTGAGAAACGGTGTTTCCAGATAGGAAAAGTATGCAACTTGCTGAATTTTTGTCAGATTACAGCAAATACTTGCCAAAAATAAAAAAATGCACCTCACAAAAGAAATCCTGCATTATCTATCCTGTGCAATCAGAACTGCACGTACCGGCGCACCGTCAGCACCCTGCAATTTCAGTGGAAGTGCAGCCAGCAGATAATCACCATCCGGTACACCTTCCAGTGTAATGCCTTCCAGCAGCAGTACACCGGCGTGAAGAAACGCCCGATGCACGGCCAGTTCAGCCTCCTCATCTGCCGCCCAGCTGATCGCGTCAACGCCTGCCAGCAGCACTCCCTGCTCCGCCAATGCTTCAGCGCCCTCTGCCGTCATGGCAGCACAGCCGTTTGTCCGCAGAAGAATCCGTTCCCTGCCGCCAACATCAAAATCTTTCGTTACAGGTTCCGTCACTGTCACAACAGAACATGGCCCCACCATGGAAGCCAGCGGCAATTCTGCCATGCTTGCTCCCCCGGCAATGGCATGCAGCGGCGCATCCATATGCGTACCATTATGGCAGCAAGCGGAAAAAGACGAGATCGTATAGTCCTCGCCTTCTTCTATGGTTGTTATTCTGTTTAAAGTCGGTACCGGGTCACCGGGATACACCGGTGAAGAAAACAGCTCCCGGGTAATATCGTAAATCTGCATCTTAGTAGTACCGCACAACGGAAACGACCTTGCCCAATACAACAACATCCTGGCTGTAAATCGGTTCAAAGTCCGGGTTCTCCGGCTGCAGACGAATGCAGTCCGGCTCGCGGAACAGACGCTTTACGGTCGCTTCATCTTCAATCAGTGCAACTACGATCTCGCCGTCCTCTGCTGTGGAGGTCTTCTCGGAGATCACGTAGTCGCCGTCCAGAATACCGGCATTCTTCATGCTTTCGCCCTGCACCACCAGTGCAAACAGCTCTTTGTTTCTATAATGCTCCGCTGTGAACGGAATATAACCTGTAATTTCTTCCACCGCCAGAATCGGCATACCAGCAGTAACACGGCCAACGATCGGCACCTGTGTTGTCTGCTCCTGACCTTCAATGCGGATGGAACGGTTGAGGCCTGCCTCGCGGGTAATATAGCCGGCGCTTTCCAGCGCGCGGAGATGACCGTGGACTGTGGAGGTAGAACTAAGGCCTGTCGCCGCGCAGATCTCACGGACTGTCGGCGGCACACCACATTCCAGTCTTTCCTTTAAGAAGTCAAATACTTTTTGCTGGCTTTTGGATAATTTTTTCATATTCTGCCGCCCCTTTTCAAGTATGTTCTACCTTAGTATAGCATACTGCAGGCAGAAATACAAACAAATGTTTGATGTTAATTTGTACAAAAACATGCGTTTTTATTCTAAATTTCTATTCACAATTTCTTAACACTTACTGTCTTGTCAGATGTATAATGAAAGTGTATTCAAGAGATGGAACCGCACCACTCGGAGTACATTGTTCTACCCTCCTCAATATACCCTTCAAGCAAAAGGCAGCCTCGTGACCGCTCACGAGGCTGCTTCGTTTTTGCAAACTTATTTCTTGTTCTTCTTGTTGTACTTATCTACAACATCACGCACGTGGTTTGCGCTTCTGTCGTTTCTGTCCTTATAAGTTCTAACACCCATTCTCTTCTTGATTGCTCTCCAGATCGCTGTAATGATCGGGAAACCAAGGGCAATACAAAGAATTACGATCAGCCATGGGTTCTGCAGCAGCCATGTCCATACGTCCATTTCTGTCACCTCTTTCCTAGTTTCTCGTTAAAATTTTTCATCTGTAATAGTATCTTTAAATTGCTGAAACAGTTCGCCCCGATGCTTGATGTGCCCATAGCAGTACTCAAACATATCGCGTACCATCTGTAACTGGCTTTCTCTTGGAAGTTCCGGCATACCGCGTTTTGGCTTAAACAGCAGGTGCATCGGAAAACCGCCGTTCTCTGTTGGCAGCAGAAACTCTGTCTGCAGAACGTGCGCACCTACCTTTTTATAAAACTCCAGCCGCCTACGCTGTACTTCCGCTTTTTCCGGGTCATTAGGGTCAACCCGTTCCGCACAAAGAAGAAGGCCATCAAACATACCGCAGTACTTATGATACACAGCCTCGAACAAACGCTGGCCGTATCCCATTCCCTGGTATTCCGGCAAAACGGCAAACAAATCCAACCAGACAGTCTGACTGGTCATCATACTGTAAGTTGTTGCATAACCAATCAGTTCATTGTCAGACTCCCTGCGGTACAGCAGGATCTTGTACTGGTCTTTATTTACCATCTGAATAAAGTCACGAATCTGATAAATCTCTTCCCGTGGAAACTGCTTGCGGATCAGATCATGAACCTCTGCAAGATCATCGTGACTGCCAAGAGAAAGCCGCAGCTTCTCTTCCGGTTGAATCTTCTCGTCCATTCCGTTTCTCCTTTCTTGCGAAAGACGCAAAAGCCTATACTTTGCAAGAGCATTATACCATACATTCCTGCAGAATGCCAGTCCCTTCCCCAATTTCCTGACTTTTCTGCCGGTGTCCCATTTTGTGTATCACCTCTGCATTGTCGGCCGGTGCAATGTGTGTTATAATACGAAAAAATCCATCTTTTCTGAAAGGAGTTTTTGCTATGCGGAAACGCTTGTTTGCAATTCTGGGCGCTCTGATGGTAGCCGCAGCGGTGCTTGTGCCGCTCTCTGCCTGCAGCTTTGACCCGGAAGAATATCTCTCTGCCCTGGAACAGGAACTGACCAACGGCAACCATGATTTTAATTACGATCCGGACAAACACACAACACAGTCTCACAAGGATCCGACTCCATCCACACAGCTGAATCAGAAGAATGTGCTGGAAGTAAACTATCTGGACGTTGGCCAGGGTGACTCTGAACTGATTTTCCTGCCGGACGGTACTACCGTTCTCATTGACTCCGGCGACCGTCACTGCATCGACTACATTGTACCTTCTCTGAAGGATTACGGTGTTGATGATATTGACATTCTCATTGCTACCCATCCGCACGCAGACCACATGGGCTGTATGGCAACCGTTGTTCGCAAGTTCGACATCGATACCATTTATATGCCGAAGGTTTCCGCTGCAATGACACCAACTACCGTTGCTTACGAAAAACTGCTGGAAGCAATTGACCAGAAAAACCTGACTGTAAAAACAGGCAAGGCCGGCGTAGTTGCTTACAATAAGGACGGCGTTAAACTGGAATTCCTGGCACCATCCTACAGCAATTATGATAACCTGAACAACTACTCCATTGTTGCAAAACTGACTTACAACGATACTTCTTTCCTCTTTACCGGTGACGCAGAAATTGAGATCCTTAACGAAATGATGAAAAAGGGTTATGACCTCAGCTGCGACGTGCTGAAGCTTGGCCACCACGGCAGCTCCAACGCGATCTCCAAAAAGTTCATGCAGGCAGCACAGCCGGAATATGGCATTATCTCCTGCGGCGCTGGCAATGACTACGGTCATCCGCACAGAGAAACCATGCAGTTTATGAAAGACTTTGACGTAACTGTATACCGTACCGACGAAGACGGTACTATCCGCGCACAGAGCGACGGCAAGAATATTATCTTCACAACAGGCCTGCCATCCGTTCTGGATGCAGCGTAAATAACGGCATAACAAAAGCCTCCCCAAAAGGGGAGGCTTTTTTATTTGCAATTATGCTTCTTCAGATGTCTCTGTTTCTGTTACAGTCACCGGATCATCTTCCAGAATATCGGAAATATTATCGTCTGTGCTTGCATCCTGCAGCAGTTCCGGATAAGCAAAGCCTGCCAGTTCTGTTACTGCCTTGAGAATGCTGCCGCCCTGACGACGCATCAGCGCGGAATCGATCTCATACACTCTGCCGTTCTTTACAGCAGCCAGCTTGCTGTACTGGCTCATAACCTGTGCTTTCATACCAACGTCGCAGAAAATGTACTTTGGATTGCCGATTGCTGCACCGCCGGTGGAGTTGTTCATACCGGAATCAAACACGTTGATAAGGCCGGCATAAGAGAACAGACCGCCTGCAAAGGTGTCGCCTGTTGCAGCGCCGCCGTTGAGATTGTACAGGTAGCAGGCTGTTGGTGTCACGCCGCGCTCCGGAATGGAACGGGCAATGTCATCCAGTGTGAGCAGTGTGCTGTTTGCAACCTCCTCGCCGCGGGCATCGCCTACCCCGGCACCCTTGAACAGCAGACCAACCTGGCTGTACAGGTGTGTCAGAGATTCGCGGTTGGTAGCCGGTGCCAGAACGATCACCTTCAGGCCGTTCTGCTCCAGACCTGCGCGCTGCTCATCGGTTGGCATTGTGTCCAGCAGAACAACGTCTGCGCCGGTGCCTGCAATCGCCGCCGGATCGTCAATGGAGTAGTTCATCAGCGGAGAGAGGTCTTCCTGTGTGCAGGCATCACTCTTACCCTTCAGCTGTGCCTCGTAGCCAAGCGCCAGCACAACGTCTGCAAGGCTGTCAGAGAGTACTACAACGCCCTTTGGCTGACCTACACTGACGCCGCCTACGGTAACAGGGTAGCTGCCTGTGGTGCCGGATTTTGTGCCGCCACCGCCGCCGCAGCCTGTCAGCATTACCGCCATAACGACGAGCACTGCCAGGAACAGCGCAATCAGTTTTTTCAGATGTTTCATTTTAAAACCTCCTGAAATATTCCCGGGAAATCTTCCCGTATTTTCACTTTAAAAACAAGCGGAATTCCGCTATTTTGCAGTTATTTTATCATATTTTGCAAGGCAGAAAAAGCATTATTACAAAATTGTATCCCCTGCTCTGATTTTTGCCTCTGCCTGATCCATATACTGCACAGCACAGCGCGGGGAGCGTCCGCCGCGGGTCAGCGCCCACTGCTCCGCCTCCCGCTCCAGCAGCGGCAGATGCTCTGTTAAGCCTCGCTGCTCTGCCAGTGCGCGGATCAGCTCCAGATACTCCTGCTTGCCCGGATGGCTGAAGTTTACATTCAAACCAAAGCGGTCTGCAAGGCTGAGGCTTTCCTCAATGGTATCGCGATGATGCACCTCGTCGCCCTCTCTGTCTGCAAAGCTTTCCCGCAGAAGGTGGCGGCGGTTGGAGGTAGCGTAGATCAGCGTATTGTCCGGACGGGCTGCCACGCCGCCTTCCAGCACCGCTTTGAGGGATGCATATGTTTCATCCTGATGAGAGAAGGACAGGTCATCAATGAAAATGATAAACTTCAGAGGCAGACCGGCGATCTGCTCCACCAGATATGGGAACTCCATGAGGGATTCCTTCGGCATTTCGATAACGCGGAGGCCCTGATCATGGTACTCATTCATAATCGCTTTTACGGTGGAAGATTTGCCTGTGCCTCTGTCACCGTACAGCAGGCAGTTGTTTGCCGGCAGGCCGCGCAGGAACAACATGGTGTTTTCCAGCACCAGATTCCGCTGATACTGGTAGCCTTTCAGATCACCGAGGCAGATCTTGTCCGGATATTCCACCGGCAGGATCTGCTGTTCTCTCCAGATAAATGCACGGTACTTTACAAACTTGCCGCAGCCGTGGTGACGATAGAACGCCAGCAGCTTATCAACACAGTCTGTCAGGTCGCCCTGCAGCTCTGCTACCGGCACACCGGTCTGCCACTTTGGCAGAGTGTTTGCCAGCGGCAGGTTCTCCGCGCCGCTGTGGTGTAAAATCTCCTCCGGTGTTAACTGTACAGCCGCCAGCAGAATCTGCAGGTCACGCTCTACGGCACTGCGTAAAGGCGCGCTGATTTCTTCTCCTGCTGCGCCGGCACGGGCAAATAAATTGTCATCGTACAGCGCACCGTCTGTAATCGCACCGCTTAAATTATCTGCCGCACTGTGAGCGCAGGCTGTGCTGAAAAACCTGCCCCATGCTTCAAACAGCGGCAGAGGATTGCTTTCTTCAAAAGAAGCAGCTGCTTTCAGCAGTGCATAATAGCTGCCAGTCACCGGTCTGTCCAGCAGCCCACGATAGACCGACAAGGAGGACAGCTGCAGTACTGTTTCCTTTAATAGATTCATCTTTCACCTCTCCTTTATGGCAAAAATCCCCCGTGCACCGCACAAGGGATTCCCTGTATTTTATGGGTTTTCTCCCAGAATTTTCATACCGTTTGTCCAGAGAATTTTTTCCAGATCCTCCTGCGGCAGATTCAGCTGATAGAGCCGCTCCAGTTCTTTGCCAGGATCCCACATCGGGAAGTCACTGCCAAAAACAATGCGGTCAGCACCGTAAATTTCGATCAGCTCTTTTGTGCGGCGCAGACCGAGAAACTCCATGGAACTGGACACATCCAGATAGCAGAAGCGGTCTTCCAGATATTCCACTGCCAGATCAAAGAGAGACCAGCCGCCAAAATGAGCGCCAACAACTGTCAGCTTTGGGAAAGCATCCAGCACTGCGGCCAGACGCTTTGGGTGAGAGTAATCGTAGCGGTAGTCGCCGCAGTGCACCAGCAGCGGCAGGCGGCCTTCGATCTGCTCATAAATGGCCATGGCCTTCGGGTCATCCATATTAAACTGCTGGCTGTCCGGGTGCAGCTTAATGCCGCGAAGTCCCAGCGCAATGATGCGTTCGATCTCCTCATTCAGATCTTCCATATCCGGGTGCAGTGTGCCAAAGCCGTAAAATTCCGGGTGGCGTTCGCATTCGCCGGCAATAAAGGTGTTGATCGGCTGCACCTGCTTTGGAATATTTGCCACAGACTGCACCACGTAATTGGTCACGCCTGCTTTTCTGCCTGCACGCAGCAAATCATCCGGCGTTGCAGGGCAGTCAATTTCGATGCTGTAAAAAGAACTGACGCTGTGAACAGCTTTTTCTGCAATTACCTCCGGATAAACATGTGCGTGAAAATCAATGATTCCCAACCTACTCTCTCCCTTCTCCACTTAATCCAGTACCTTTGGATGAAATACCATCCGCAGCGGACCAACGAACCGCTTCATCAGATTCATATACCACGCTGGCTGTACGGTGCCGCCGCAGGTCAGCACATCAAACACAACAATGCCTTCCTTTACCCGGAACGGCTGCTTCACAAACCCATGGCGCTCATAAAAACGCCATCGACGCTGCCGCTGCGCAAAGTTTTTCGCCTGCGGATCCATCGGCTCCACACAAATCATAATCGGCCACTGTGGGTACCGTTCTTTGAGAAAATTTAAAATCGCACTGCCGTAACCGCAGTCACGATATTGCTCTGCAACAGCAAGATACATCAGGTATAAAAAATTGCCCTCTGTGAGAAAACTGACCATACCAACCAGCTTAGGGCCGTCAAACACACCGCACAGCCGTGCGCCGCCCTTGCTGCTGCGCCACCGCAGCGCCCAATAAGGCATCTGCTCCTCAATTGGAAAAGCTTCTTTATATAACTCTTTGATCGCGCCGCTGATTTCCGGATGATGCGTTACGTTTTTCAGTGTCAGTTTCATAGTCGTCGCCTCTGCTGTTATTCTGTTTCTATTTTACCGAAATTCCGGCAAAAAAACAAGGCTGACGATACCGCCAGCCTTACTTTTATTCCTGGAACATTGGGGTAGAGAGATAACGCTCACCGGTATCCGGCAGCAGCGCTACGATCATCTTGCCCTTATTCTCCGGGCGTTTTGCCAGCTGTGCTGCAGCATACAGCGCGGCACCGGAGGAAATACCTACCAGGATGCCCTCTTTATGGGCCATGGTTCTGCCCATTGCGTAAGCATCTTCGTGGTGAACAGTAATGATCTCATCATAAATAGAGGTGTCCAGCGTATCCGGCACAAAGTTTGCGCCGATGCCCTGAATTTTGTGCGGACCAGCCTTGCCCTCAGACAGCAGCGGAGAATCTGCCGGCTCAATGGCAACGATCTTCACGTTCGGGTTCTGAGATTTCAGATATCTGCCAACACCGCTGAGGGTGCCGCCTGTACCAACACCTGCCACAAAAATATCCACCTGACCGTCGGTATCATTCCAGATCTCCGGACCGGTTGAGTCAATGTGGGCCTGTGGGTTCACCGGATTGGTAAACTGGCTTGGAATAAAGCTGTTCGGGATTTCTGCCGCCAGCTGGTTTGCTTTTTCAATGGCGCCGGCCATGCCGAGAGTACCTTCTGTCAGTACAACCTCTGCGCCGTAAGCCTTCAGCAGATTGCGGCGCTCAATGCTCATGGTCTCCGGCATGGTGAGGATGACACGATAGCCTCTGGAAGAAGCCACCGCCGCAAGGCCAATACCGGTGTTTCCGCTGGTCGGCTCAATGATAGCAGAACCCGGCTTTAAAATCCCCTGCGCTTCTGCATCATCGATCATCGCTTTTGCTACGCGGTCTTTCACGCTGCCGGCCGGATTAAAATACTCCAGCTTGCCGAGAATGCGTGCCTCCAGTTCGTATTCCTTTGCAAAGTTTCTCAGTTCCATCAGCGGTGTACCGCCAATGAGATCCGTAATGGTCTGATAAATTTTCATTGCGTTACGCTCCTTTCAGGGCAGGTTTCCGCATCAAAAAGCGCATAATACCTACCACATTAATCCGGTTTGATTATATGCCTGTTTCTGCAATTTGTCAATACAATGCAGCCGCTCCGGAAAAAATTCTCTGCCGAATTGACAACCACTCTTGGGGAATGATAAAATGAAGCCAAATTCAGCAAAGGAGCGTTTTTTATGCTGCATCAATTTTCCCGTTCGGAGCTGCTGCTTGGCCCGGACAGCACCGCAAAACTGCAAGCTTCCCGTGTCATTGTTTTCGGCATTGGCGGCGTTGGTTCCTACACTGCAGAGGCACTTGCCCGCAGCGGCGTAGGCGCCATTGACCTGGTGGACAACGACGATGTTTCTGTCACCAATATCAACCGCCAGCTGCTGGCTACCCACTCTACCGTTGGCCGCATGAAAACAGACGTTATGGCAGAGCGAATTCACGACATTAACCCGGACTGTAAAGTGACTACTCACCCATGCTTCTTTACAAAAGAAACAGCGGATCAGTTTGACTTCACCCAGTACGATTATGTGGTGGACGCTGTGGATACTGTTTCTGCCAAGCTGGCGCTGGTAGAGTGCGCCAATGCGGCAGGTGTACCGATCATCAGCTGCATGGGTGCCGGCAACAAGCTGGACCCTACCCGCTTTGAAGTAGCGGATATTTCTAAAACTTCCGTTTGCCCACTGGCAAGAGTTATGCGTCAGGAGCTGCGGAAGCGGGGCATCACCAAATTAAAGGTGGTTTATACAAAAGAAGAATCCCGCACGCCACTGGTCAACGAAGCCTGCCGGGAAGAAGTAGACCCGGGCCGCAGACAGGTGCCGGGCAGCCTTGCTTTCGTGCCGTCTGTTGCAGGTCTGATCCTGGCCGGAGAAGTGGTATGTGACCTGACCGGCGTAAAAAATCGATAAATTATTATTAACCTATTGACATAATAGGTTATCCTCCTGTATAATCAACCTATCACAACGATAGGATATTGATTTACAGGAGGTTTTTTCTTATGCAGCATTTCTTTTTACAGCTTTTAAGACAGAACTTCCGCTGCGGGCGAATGTGTTATTGTAATTCCTTTTAACTCCCCCAATTTATTTATGATGAAAGAAGGTTATTACAATGAACAACAACTACAGATTCGAAACACTGCAGGTACACGCCGGTCAGGAACGACCGGACGCAGGCTCCGGCGCAAGAGCTGTACCGATTGAACAGACAACAGCTTATGTGTTTGATAACTGCGCCCAGGCAGCGGCAAGATTCAGTTTGGAAGAAGGCGGCAATATTTATGCCCGCCTGACTAACAGCACCCAAAGCGTCTTTGAGCAGCGCATCGCAGCGCTGGAAGGCGGTGTGGCTGCGCTGGCCGTTTCCTCCGGCGCGGCTGCCATTACTTATACCATTCTTAATCTTGCCCAGGCAGGGGACAACATTGTTGCCGCACAGACCATTTACGGCGGCACCTATAACCTGCTGGCACACACGCTGCCTCAGTACGGCATCCGCACCACTTTTGTAGACCCGGATGACCTGACTGCGCTGGAAGCAGCCATTGACGAACATACAAAAGCAGTATTCATCGAATCCATCGGAAACCCAAATGCCACACTGATCGACATTGCAGCTGTGGCAGATATCGCCCATCGTCACCGCATTCCCCTGGTGGTAGACAATACCTTTGCAACGCCGTTTCTCCTCCGTCCATTGGAACACGGCGCAGATATCGTTGTGCACTCCGCAAGCAAATTCATCTGCGGCCACGGCACCGCCTTGGGCGGCGTCATTGTAGACGGCGGAAAATTTGACTGGGAAGCCTCCGGCAAGTTTCCGTCTTTGACAGAGCCGACCCCAAGTTATCATGGCGTCAGCTTTACAAAAGCAGCAGGGCCGGCAGCATTTGCTGTCAAAGCCCGCGCCGTTTTGCTTCGTGATACCGGCGCAGCGCTGGCGCCGCTCCACGCTTTCTTATTCCTCCAGGGACTGGAAACACTGTCCCTCCGCGTGGAACGCCATGTAGAGAACGCCCTGAAAATCGTGAACCATTTACAGAACCACCCCCTGGTCGAAACGGTAAACCATCCTGCTCTCTGCAGTCACCCCCATCACAGCCTGTATGAGCAGTACTTCCCAAACGGCGGCGCATCGATCTTTACCTTCCGGATCAAAGGTAGTGCAGCCGACGCACAACGGTTCATCGACAATCTGGAAATTTTCTCCCTTGCCGCCAACGTGGCCGACGTAAAATCACTGGTAATCCACCCGGCTTCCACCACCCATTCTCAACTGAACGGGCAGGAACTGGAAGCGCAGGGTATTTTCCCCAACACCATCCGGTTTTCCATCGGCACAGAGCACGCAGATGACCTGATCGCTGCCATTAACAAAGCGTTCGACAAAGTTTCATAACATAATTCCCTAGTACCCGCCCCTGCAGTCTTCCCGATTGCGGGGGCATTTTGTAACAGGACTACTTTACATAGAAAAGCGATTTCTGCTATACTGAATTTATAACGAGAAAGGAGGGCAAGCCCATGAAACAATTGATTGATAAACTGGCGCTGACCCATGACCTGACTGACGAAGAACTGCGCCGCCTGATTGAAGACGGCAGCTGCGACGAATATTTATTTGAAAAAGCAGAGGCTCAGCGAAAGGAAATTTACGGCAACGACGTATACATCCGCGGCCTCATTGAAATTTCCAACTACTGCAAAAATAACTGCTATTACTGCGGCATCCGCCGCGACAACCGGAACGCAGAACGCTACCGCCTGACAAAAGAGGAGATTCTGGAATGCTGTGAAGCCGGCTACGAGCTGGGTTTCCGTACCTTTGTTATGCAGGGCGGCGAAGACCCGCAGTTTACAGATGCCATTATCTGCGACATCGTTTCTGAAATCAAAAAACGCTGGCCGGACTGCGCTGTGACCTTATCATTGGGCGAGCGCTCCAAGGAAAGCTACCAGGCATTTTTCAATGCCGGCGCAGACCGTTATCTGCTCCGCCACGAAACTGCAACGGAATGCCACTACGAAAAGCTGCATCCGGCACCATTAAAGCTCAGCGAGCGCAAAGAGTGTCTGTTCAATCTGAAGGAGATCGGCTTTCAGGTTGGTTCCGGCTTTATGGTCGGCTCACCATACCAGACAACCGATAACCTGATTGCTGACCTGCGATTCCTGCAGGAGCTGCAGCCGGCTATGATCGGTATTGGCCCGTTCCTCCATCACCAGGAAACACCGTTCAAAGATTTCCCGAACGGCGGACTGGAGCTGTGCCTGCGCATGGTTGCTATTCTGCGTCTTATGTTCCCTTATGCATTGCTGCCATCTACCACAGCTCTCGGTACAGCTGATCCATTCGGCAGAGAAAAAGGCATTAAAGCCGGCGCAAACGTTGTGATGCCAAACCTGTCCCCTGCCTCTGTTCGTAAAAAATACCTGCTCTATGATAATAAAATCTGCACCGGTGACGAAGCAGCAGAAAGCAAGAACAATCTTGCCAAGCGTATGGAAGCCATCGGCTATCAGCTGGTAGTTCACCGCGGCGACTGCAAAAACCACATTTTCAGAAAATAATAACCATTCCTGTTTTGTGATTCAGTCACAGAAAAAGAGAATCATTCTCGATATAATAAAACCATCAACCTGAACACAAACTAAAATCAGATTATAATAACCCCCTATTTTAAAGATAAAGGAGACAGAACAATGGCAGTACTTGAAATTAAAAAAGAAAACTTCCAGAAAGAAGTATTAGAATCCAAAGAGCCTGTGCTCTTAGACTTCTGGGCACCTTGGTGCGGCCCATGCCGTATGCTCTCCCCGATCATCGAAGAAATCGGTGCAGAAGCAGCAGGCTTTAAAGTTGGCAAGGTAAATGTTGACGACGAGCCGGAACTGGCAGAAAAATTCAGCATCATGAGCATTCCAACTCTTGTTGTTATTAAGGATGGCAACGTTGCAAATCAGGCTTCCGGTGTAAGACCGAAAGCACAGGTTCTCGCATTACTGGATTAATTTTACAAAGAAAGGACCGTGCCGCAGATGGCTGCAAAGTATAAAGGAAAACTCCTCCTTTCCCTGCTGCTTTGCAGCATCGCATTCACCCTGTTGGTTGGATGCCAGGCCGGTACAAAAGGAGGTGACGCTGTTATGACGATCTCCGCAGCAGAAGCAAAAACCATGATGGAAACACAGACCGACTATGTGATCCTGGATGTTCGCGCACAATCGGAATATGACAGCGGTCACATTCCCGGCGCAATGCTGATCCCGCTGCCGGAACTGGCAGAACGGGCAGAAGAAGAACTGACCAGCAAAGACCAGTTGATTCTGGTGTACTGCCGCAGCGGCAACAGAAGCCGCACCGCCGCAGCCACACTCCAAAGCCTTGGCTACACAAACATCATCGACTTCGGCGGCATCAACAGCTGGCCATATGAAATTGCAAAATAAGACAAAAAATCCCCTGCAGGCGAACCGACACACCTGCAGGGGATTTTTATTTTTAAATCATTCCAAGTTCTTCCATCGCAGTCAGAAACACATCTGCCTCTCCACTAGGATTTGCTTTTTTCGTTGCTTCAACATCATACCAAGCATACTCTAATCCATGCACAATAATCGGCATTTTTTTACTGAATCGCTGCTCACAATATCCTTCCTCCTGCAGCTTCTTTGCAACATCTGCAGCTATTGTCAGCAGTTCATAGTGACCAACTGGACCTTTCCCGATATATTCACCGTCATCATCATAACAGTCATCATCTTCTTGGCCAATATTCGTAATACCATTTTCTTCATACCACGCAAACAGTAATTCATTCAACGCATCCGGTTCATCAGGATCAATAATCATAGTTTCGTCCTGTCTCCAGAATGCATAATTCCAGCGCTCTTCATCATAAAGTTCTGCGCCCTCACAGTCTTCTTCTGTGTTGTAACTGATTGCAAACTGAGATACATTTTCAAAATTTTTATAGGTATACTCCTCATTGGAATATACGAAAAAAGATACAGCATAAATATCTTCTTCGCACCATGTGTCCATAATAGACTTTACTTTTGTGTAAATTTCTTCCGTAATATTTTTCATAATCATTCTCCTCCCTGTTTCTTTATTATATCAAAAAAAGGAAAAGAAAAAGCTCCCTTACGGGAGCTTTTTTATTTGGCGGAGATGAAGAGATTTGAACTCTTGCGCCGCGTGAACGACCTACCGCATTTCGAGTGCGGACCCTTCAGCCTCTTGGGTACATCTCCATATTCTGTGACGCAAATGCGCTATTATTTATTGTAAACAGTTCCGCGCTCAAAGTCAAGGGATTCTTCCGCACAAAGAAAAAAGACTGCCTATCGCAGTCTTTTCTTTAAAACCAGCTTGTGATGAAAATTTCCAGACCAATAAAAATAAGGATGGAACCGCCCAGAATGTCAGCCTGTCTGGCCAGCTTGGTGCCAACCTTTTTACCGATGGCAATACCGATCATACAGATGAAGAACGTCACAACGCCGATGATAAAGCATTCAATGCCGGCTTCCAGCCAGTTGTACTCGGAGATAGTAAAACCAACAGACAGGGCGTCGATGGACGTTGCAATGCCCTGCACTACCAGACCCCAGAAGCCGACCGGCGGCTTCTCTTCTCCGTCATCTTTATGGCGGATACCTTCAAACAGCATTTTACCGCCAAGGAACAGCAGCAGCACCAGAGCGATCCACGGCACAAACTGTTCGAAAATACCGAAAACCTGCGCAATGGTTGCCACGCAGATCCAGCCGATCATCGGCATGGCAAACTGGAAAAAAGAAAACATGCCGGCCACACCGCACATTCTGCCTGCCCGCATTTTCGGCTCGTTCAGGCCATTGGCAAGTGACACCGAAAAGGCATCCATGGCAAGGCCAATACCAAACAGGACACTGTTAAAAAAGAATGTAAACCCGAACCCCATTTTTCTCCTCCCTTTTCATCATCGTTCTGACAGCAAACCGCCACATACGGCAACCTGCGCCGGTGCCGCAAAAAAGAGACTCCGTGCATAGCTTTTTCCAATACTACGCACGAGCCTCGCAATTTAAAACAAGCCAGACTGCTGACCTGCTGCACCCTCATATCTGTTCTTTATTATAGCACAGGCAATTGTTCTGTCAATGTGGAAATAAAAAACGGCAGGAACTCCCTGCCGCTCTTCTGCACTTATTCTGCTGGTTCGCAGTCGAAATAAGTAACACCTGCATCTGCGCTGCCGCCGTTTCTGCTCAGCAGCTGAGATACTGTTACCAGTGTGTAGCCGTCGTCCTGCAGCTGCTTGATGGCCGCAATGGCACCGTCTACACTTGTTTCGTGAATATCGTGGAGCAGAATGATAGCGCCGTCATAGGCGTTGCTCAGAATCTGCTTCTTTACATAGTTCTTATCTTTTGTCTGCCAGTCCAGTGTATCTACAGACCAGTAAATGCTTGGCACGTCAAGGTGGTCCAGCAGTGCATCGCTCAGGCTGCCGTATGGTGCACGGAATACAGACGGATAAGCACCGATCGCTTTGTAAACTGCCTTATCTGTCTTATCTACCTCTGCCTGCATTTCTTTTTTGGAGATACTTGCCAGATCGGCGTGGCTCCAGGAGTGGTTGCCTACTTCGTGACCTTCCTTCAGCATACGCTTAACCAATGCCTCATTGCCGGAAACGTTGCGGCCTACCAGGAAGAACGTTGCCTTTGCATCATTTTTCTTTAATGCATCCAGTAATTTGCCGGTATACTTGGCACTTGGGCCGTCGTCAAATGTAATGGCGATCAGCTTGCCTTCCGGCACAGCAATTTTCTCTTTTACCACAACGGTGCATTCTGCTTTTGCTTCTGCAGTTTCAGCAGTGATCACCGCAGTGCCTTCTGCAAGACCGCTCACTTTGCCTTCAGCATCAACAGTGGCAACCTCCACATTGTTGCTGCTCCATGTAACCGGCACAGAGCCGTCCGGTGTTACGGTTGCTTTAATGGTGCCTGTTTTGCCGATTTCCACAGACAGCCGCTCTCTGTTCAGTTTTACCTTTTCTGTTTCTACCTTCGCAGTTACTTTAGAGGCTTTTTCGCTGTAAAATTTCTGGGTCCAGCCAGACTGCAGATAGGTGTACACCGCAAATTTGAATTCAGCATCTTTGTATTCCGCTGCAGTATAAACATAGGTCGTTTCTTTCTGAGAAGCAATCTCCTCATACTTTTTTGTTTTTTCATTATACAGGCGCAGCTCATAGCCGGTCGCGTGTTCAACCGGCTCCCACTGAAGCGTGATCACCTGCTTTTCTGCCGAAGCTTTCAGGCCCTTCGGTGCGGCCGGTGCAGCTGTAATCTGTACCAGTTCTGTTTCCGGTTCTGCCGGAACAGGCGCCCCGCCGCAGCCTGCCATCACAAGCGATGCGGCAAACGGCACCATCAGCAGTGCCGCAAGTTTTTGTTTCCACTTCATTTGCATATCCTCTTTCCATTCTACCTGAAACGACAAAATTTTCTTCTGACCTTATCATACACCATTTCCATAGGTAAGTGCAATTACAATTCCGTCATCCAATTGAAATTATTTTTCACTGGACATACAAAACAAAAATGCCCTCTGCATTATTTGCAGAGAGCACACATTAATCCGGTCTTATCTTCGTTCTTCCAATACTTTCATCAGTCGTTTGCGATTTTCGTTTTCGCATACGGCAACCAGTTCGTCACCGCCATGCAGCGTGGTAAAACCATTCGGGATCATCATGTTGTCATTGCGGAGAATAGAAATGATCAGCGAACCTGGCGGCAGCGTGATATCTTTCAGCGGGTGGCCTTCCCATGCGGTATCCTCCGGCAGGGTCATAGAACAGATGCTGGCACGGCCTTTGTTCAGTGTAGCCAGCATATGCATTTCTGCTACGTCCACTTCCTGTTCAATAAATCGGGTGATAATTTCTGTACTGCTGACAACGATATCAGTACCAAGGGCACGGAGCGCCTTCATGTTGCCCGGGTTATTGGCGCGAACAATAACCTTCTTTGCGCCGAACTCCATTTTGGCCAGCTGTGTGGCAACCAGATTATCCTGGTCGCTGCCGGTAACGGCAATAAAGCTGTCGCAGTGTTTTGTGCCGGCTTCTTCCAGAATTTCCAGCTCTGTACCGTCGCCGCAGATTACAGCCGCATCCAGCTTGTTGGCCAGTTCCATGCACTTCATTTTATTTTTTTCAATCAGGCGTACGTCATAGTGATGCTCTGTCATCAGAGTCTGTGCCAGGTCAAAACCCAGTTTGCCGCCGCCTACAATTACAATTACCATGCTGTTTCCGTTCCTTTCTTCCCGCCTTAGTCACTGACGTGGGAAATAATCAACTGGTCACCCTCTTCAATGATGACCTTTTTGCCGTAGCCAACCAGCTCCATAATACCGTCCGTTTTCAGCACGCCAAGAATACTGGTCACTTCATCCAGCTTCAGCTTAGAGGCATCCTTGCCTACAAGACGATGTGTTTCGTTATAGCAGGTAAAGTCCACAGTAGCACTTTCAAAGGTCACGCTCTTCTCATCCCATGGCTGTGTCAGGGCAATATACATGGTATCGGCCGCAATTTTTGTCGGGCAGACAGTTTTCAGGCCAAAACGCTTGAACACCGTTTCGCGGGATGGGTCAGAAATACGCGCCAGCACGTTGTCCAGGCCAAAGAATTTTTTCACGATCTGCGATACTGTAATATTCAGGTTATCGTCCTGTGTTACAACAACAACAGCATCACAGCTTTCAATACCGGCGGTGGAAAGCACGCGCATATCCATAGCCATGCCGCACACGGTAATACCGCTGAAATCATCGCTCAACGACTGGAACGCATCCACATCAGAGTCAACAATGGAAACATCGTGGCCTTTACTGTCCAGCAGATCTGCCAATCTGGAACCAACTTTACCGCAACCTATAATCAGAACATTCAATGCACTGCGCCTCCTAAACCGAATCGTATCGGCGTAAAATCCACCCATTATTATAGTACGATTTTGCTGAAAAGGAAAGTTGCTTTTTCAACAACTTTTAGGGTGCAATTTTCGGCAGGCAAAGAAAAAAGCTCCCGAATGGGAGCTTTTCGTTTTCAGCGGAGTACATTGCCATCTGCATCCAAGAATTCATATTCCGATGGCTGTAGCGTGTGAAGATAAAGAAACGGGATTTCTTCCTTATCTACAGGAATTGTCTGTGTTCCGTTCTGATCTGTAATACGAATAGCGGCACACTTTTCGTTGTTGATGAGGAAACTGTAGCTGCCACCTCTCCATTGATGCACAGCGATATCCATTCCGCGGTCCATTGGTTTGAAAGACTGTGCAAAAATATAACTTCCATCATCAGCAATACTGCATTCCATTGGCAAATATGTATGCACTTGATGCTCATTTCCGGAAATGTACCATAACAGAGCTACACCATCTTTTTCACAGGCACCGGCATAAGTCATTGCAATCGTATCGGCATCAGCTACGTTGATTTCCGCTCTTGCAGTTTCAGTCAGCTCTTCTGGTGTCTGTCCTGCACCGCAGCCGAATAAGGTCAGGCTCATTGCTGCCAGCGGGCCAATGCAAGCCAGCTTCCATGTCTTTTTCATAAAGATCCTTCTTTCCTATGCAAAATTACCGATCCTGCTTCAGTTTGGTGTATCGCTTAAACAGTGCTGTCACAATGACAAGGCCAAGAGACAGGGCTACCGCCAATTCAATGGTATAAATCAGCTTTGGCACAAACTGTTCCATATTGCCGCTGAGAGCTGTGGTCATTGTGTGATAGAGAGAGCCGCCAGGAATCAGCGGAACAAGGGTAATGATGCTGAACGTGGTGGCCGGTGTTTTCAGAATACGGGCCAGAATCTCTGCATAAATGGTGCTGCACAGCGACACAATAAAGTACCGCAGCGGTTCGTTTTCGATCCAGAAGCCCAGCACCAGAAACAGAAGCCAGGACAGCGCACCGCCGATGGAGGCAAAAAACAGCTTTTTACCGCGGACATTGAACAGAAAACAAAAGCCCAATGTGCCAATCAGGGAGGTAATCACCTGAATGATAATCACATCAATGGTCATGCAATCACACCTCCAAACAGGAATGTTGTCACAATATAACCGCAGGCAATGGCTACAGCAAGCAGCATGGCTTCAATCAAACGCAGAACACCGGAGATACTGTCGCCAACGAACAGGTCCCGCAGAGAATTCGTCAGACCAATACCAGGAACCAGCGACATAATATTGCCGATGATAATGGCTTCCACATTGCTGACCCAGCCGATTTTATGCAGGCCAAACGTCAGCATACAGGCTGTGAAAGAACAGGCAAACTTTACAAGGAATTTATTGACTTTGATTCTGTCAAAGCCCTTTGTAATCAGGCCTGTAATTATGCCAATTCCAAAAGAAAAGGCACAGTCAGGAATGCTTCTGCCGTTGAAAAAAAAGTAAAAAGCAGCAGCAATAATACCGTAGAAAATAATGTTCAGCCATTTGGGGTAGCGCGGCGTGCGGGCAATTTTCTCCAGTTCCAGCCGGATTTCTTCCGGCGCAGGACGCTCTGTTGTGATTTTACGCACCAAGGCGTTCAACACATGGATCCGCTCAATATTGATCGCAATGCCATCAACGCGCCGCATATGTGTTTTTACAGAACCGTCGTCTGTTTCGATAGAGACAATAATATTGGAAGTGGTGGCATAAACTTCTGCCTTCTTTTCCAGATAAGTTTCAAATATTCTTGTGGCGCTTTCTTCAATCCGATAGATCTCTGCGCCAGCTTCTGTCATGAGTTTTAATATTTCCAGCACACACGACAAAAGCTGATCCATTTCTTTTGATTTCATACTATCACCATGAATATTTTAATCCCTAAAAAGAAAAAAAGCAAGGCGACGCGATATTTTACAAACAAAGCGTATTTTACAAATTCTGCGGTGATTTCCTTTATAAAAAAAGAAAGCTCCCTTTCGGGAGCTTTCTTTCTGGCCCGCCCGGAGGGATTCGAACCCCCGGCCTTCAGAATCGGAATCTGCTGCTCTATCCGGACTGAGCTACGGGCGGATAACCATACTATAAAAAATTATAGCATAATTCCACCGGAAATTCAAGTAGCGGATTCTGTTGAACAAACATCGATTCCGGCGATTTGCAGGCTTCTTTACTTCATCAGTAATTTTTTTACTGTTTTTTTCGCTTTCTTTCTGCATTTGCCGCAGCGGCAGCCTACTTTTGTTTCTTTCTTCACTGCCTTAAAAGAATCTGCGCCATTTTTCACAGCTTTCTTCAGGTCCTTTGCTGTCACACAGCAGCAGGGACAGATCATCTTTTCTTTCATATACTTTCTCCATTCCTTTTGATGGTTTTATTTTATCATAAAATAGGAATGATTACTGTGTTTAAGTCACAATTTTCCAATAAAAAAACCCCCTCACTGCCGTGAAGGGATTCTATATAAAACTCAGCGCAGCTGATCTTTTGGAATACCAAGGCGATGAATGGCATCCCGCATGGAGAATTCATATTCTGCCACAGAAGAATTATGGAACAGGATCAACGTATGACCCATATCACGCAGCAGCGGCAATGGAATAGAAAAATCAACCTGGCTGACATATTCGTCCCAGTGCTCAATCTTCCACTTGTCCCGGTCAGAGTTCCGGTGGATCATCCGCTGGCGGCAAACCTTCGGGTCTGTAATAACCCAGACAATATACAGCTGGGCGCCCTTTGCCTGCAGCTCCTGCTTAAACAGTGCCAGGAACATTTCGTTATGTACCTCAGAAGTAAACGGCGCATTGATCAGAACAGTATCTTCATACTCCAGCGCTTCCAGGCCAACATTCAGGATCGTCTCATATTCATAATCACGGATATTCTTTTCAAAGAAATCAGAGCTTCTATTGCGCTCCTGCCCCTCCACATCGAAGACACGGTTAGACAGCGGAATCAGCGTATCTTTATCCAGATAAACCACGTGTTTCAGAGTTTTGGCCAACTGCTTGGAAACATAAGTCTTTCCGCTGGCCGGCGGTGATGTAACTAAAATCATTTTCTTCATGCAGAAAGTTCCTCCTGCTCGGTTCAAAATCGAAAATCAAAAATAGTATAACATAATGTTGAGGAAAATCAAGCACCATCACCATATTTATACATAATTTTTTATACTTTTTACATTTATTTTATCTGTCTGTTTCAGATGCTTCCACTGTCGGTTCTCTCATCTGCGCGATCACAGCGTTTTTATAATTTTCATCTTCCGTTACTTCTTTCATAACGGTAATCTGCTTTGGAAAAATGATTTCCTGTTCTTCATCGCAGAGCTCGATTTCCATAAGGGCTTTATCCTGCCAGAACGGAAACACGTCAATTTCAAAATACTGGCTCTCGTAAGTCAGGCAGTATCGTGTTTTTCGAATCTGCCGTTTGGTGGTATCGGCGTGCATCAGCTCCTGCAGATACTCTACCTGCGAAAGCCGCTGCTCCACCTCCACCCGCTGCAGGTGATTGATGGTACGCTTGATCGTTTTGAAATAAACAAAACTGCCGTCCAGTCCTCTCTGGCGCACACGGACTTCTTCATCTTCCGGACCATTCAGATAGGTCTGAATAATCTCGACCCGCTGGCAGGTTGGATTTTTCTCCAGCCACTGCACGTCCGGATATTCAATCAGGAACTTCCGCTCTGTTTCCACCGGTTCCGGCTCACCCAGAAATACGGAGATCTCTTTGATCAGCCGCTTCATTTTTCCCTCAAAATCACTGCTGTTATCAATCACACGGAAATGCGGGTGTCCTGTCCACGCTGCAATCAGCTTATCATCCAGCACAGCTGCCTCTTCCGGTGTTTCCCGGCGCGCCTCATTATTTGCGGTGGTGTAATACTGCTCGGCACCTTTTGCCGCTGTAACAAGATGGAATACAGCATCATACTGGTCACGAAGTTCTGTTTCGCCGATATCCATCCGGCTCAGCATAATATTGAACTCCAGATCTGTCATGTAAGCTTTGTTGTCCAGCGTGCCTCTGTCGCAGACAATGAGAATCTTCTCTTTCGCCATGGTGCGGGCCGCCTGTTCGTATACCCGCTCTTTCTCCAGCTGCAGCTGAAACTGACAGCTCTGGTAATCCAGAACTGAGCCGCAGTCCCACGGTGTAACACCGCCGGTGATCAGCTCTGTGGCTGTTTCCGGTACAAACAGCACACCGTAGCCCTTCTGCGTAAAAGCATTCTGAATCCAGCTCATGGCTGTGGATTTACCGGCACATGGGCCGCCTGTGATAACGATTTTTGTGATCTCCACAGGCTTCATCGGCTGCTCCATCTGCAGCAGCTTCTCCAGAGATACATCAAACATTGCGGCCAGTTTTTTTAACAGATCGGTGGTCGGCTTTGCTTTGCCGTTTTCCCATTTGGAAACAGCCTTGTTGGTCACGCCCAGCTGTTCTGCCAGCGCTGCCTGTGTCAGGCCTGCTTTCTGCCGCAGGGTGCACAGGTAATTTCCAAAAGCATAATCATTCATTCCACTCCACCTCCTGTTTTTATTATAGCTGATTCAAAATGCAGGAACAAGACTGCAGCAGTCGAATTCCGGTAGAACTTTGCAAAAGAAAAAACCGCCTGATCGCTCAGACGGTTTTGTAATGTTGTGCTTAGTGCCTGCACTTGTATTCGAGTTCTTCCTGCTCTTCTTTTGTGGAAGCCTTCTTTTTCTTCTTGCCGGATCCTTTTTTTCCGTCATCGTCGTCCTTGTCCTTTTTACTGAACAGATCCGGAATGAACATGATCAGAATCAGCACTGCAACACCGGCAATTGCAAAGAACAGTCCCGGCGGCTTCTGCACAAAGTTTGCAAAGTAACCCAGACCAGGAATGGAGAAGATCGGGCTGCCGATCACGTTCTTGTAGTGTACCAGAGAGCCGTCTTCCACTGCGTTGGCGTCACCCTTTGTTTTGTAGCGCAGAACCGTTGGATCATTCTGATCCGGTACAACCTCTACAACACGGTGGGTTGCAACGGTATCCTGGTCTACCATAAAGGTAATAACGTCGCCGGACTCAATTGTCTTGTAGTCCACTTTCTGCACATAAATCAGCGCACCAACCGGATATTCCGGCTCCATGGAACCGGAGAGGATGGTGTACGGCTGAATGCCGATAATACGAACGCCAACAAGACCGATAGCAAACACTGCCACAATACCTACAAGGATCCAGGTTACAATTTTCCAGATAACTTTTACTGTTTTACTCATGTACCTTTGTTCCCTCTCAAACTTCTTTGGGGTTTTGGGCCAAAACTGCGGCTTCTGCCCCATTATAATGAAGACTATTCTATCAGAAAACCAAGCGGATTTCAACACCTCTCGCAACAAATTCTCCTGTTCCATGGTCCGTTTTTGGTCCATCCTTTTTTCCACAAAAAAAGACCGCCTTTCGGCAGTCTTCTTTTATTACAGCTTTGTGCGTTCTGCTTTTTTTCTTTTCAACAGGAAACCTCGCAGCTGCTTTTTATGGGCACACAGTTTTTCCTGACAATTCGCGCAGGACAAACTTTTGTTGCAGCTTTCCAGAAACCACTCTGGATGTAAATGCAGCCGTACTTCCCACAGCACCAGCAGTAACCCTGCCAGAAACAGCAGGATCCAGGAAAAGATATTCGGCACCAGCACCAGCGGTGTGAACATCATAATGAAATCCCAGTTATAAATGCGGCAGGTGGTGCAGCATTTGTTTTTCATGATCCATGTCTGGAACGGACAGAAAAACAGGATGCAGATCATGTCGCACACGGCAAAAGCCAGGCTGATCAGCATCAGAATCCCCTGATCGATGACCCGTGTAAAATACAATGCGGCGAATATACCGTTGAGGCCAAGCCAGGAGCCGGCCACGATGGCTGTTCTTGGGCCCGTACGCAGCTTTGGCGTACTGTTTGGGACAGGCTTGTAATTTCTGCGGAACTGCTTCTGACAGCCCATGCTTTCTGTTTTAGAAGGAAACATCCGCAGAAACATTTCAATACCGAGAGCACCGCAGATGATCGTCAGTAAAATCGGATAGCCGGCAAACCCATAGAACAGGAAATCATGGCCATAGATTCTGCCCAAAACATACAAGCAGACAGCTGCCAGAAATATCAGGCCCCGATATACGAGTTTAATGTAGTGCATTGTCGAACATCTGGACAGATGCACTTTTGCCGATGCCATGAGATCCCCTCCTCACCGTTCTGATAGATTCCCCTTTATCCTATCTCTTTTTCATAAATTTTACAATCGACAAAATCCGCAAAACTGTTGACTAAAACAAAAAAGACCGCATTTCTGCGATCTTTTCTATTATTTCAGCGCTGCGCCGTCAGAAAACGCATTGCCGACTTTTTCGCCCAGCACCAGATATGTCTTGTTCATCGCGTCATAGGTAATTGGACGGAGCTTTGCAGGGTCTACGTTGCCTTTTTCATTTAATACGCTCTCATCAGCGCTCACGTTAATGATCTCACCCACCAGACGGCAGGTTTCTTCATCATAGCTGATCAGCTTGCATTCCAGCGCCATTGGCAGCTCGTCGATCAGTGGTGCATCTACAAACTGGCTCTTTGTAGTGTGGAAACCTGCCTTCTCCACTTTATTCGGCTCCTTATTGCCGGACACAATGCCCAGGTAATCGCAGGCAGCAACGTAATCTGCTGTTGCCATGCTGACGGTAAATGCGCCTCTTGCCATCACGTTGGCCGCTGTTCTGTGGGTGTTATCCACACAGATGGAGATCTCATTTTCCTCACTGATGCCGCCCCACGCTGCGTTCATCACGTTTGCAGTGCCGTCTTCGTTGTAAGTTGCAATCATCAGCACCGGCATTGGGTACATCGCCGGCTTTACACCAAAGTTCTTTCTCATAGTCAGTCCTCCTGAAAGTTCTGTTTTCTTTTATTATAAAGCAAATTGAAATCACCCGCAAGAAAAAAGCACCAGAGCGTACGCCGGTGCTTTGCAGATTACTTTATGATAATTCTTCCTTCTGCTGCGGAATATTTCTCATCCAGTTCCCCATTCAGTCCATCCGTCAGATAATCTACAAGAATCTGATAGTCGCTCATACCTTCGTCGATCAGCAGTTCGTTGTCTGCAAACATCACAATACCGCCGCCGCATTCTTTGATCAGATAATTGTGAGAAGCTACCGTGTATTCTTTTTTTGGATCCAGCGGCTCATATTCGCCATCACTGTTCAAAACAAAAACGTCTTTTACACGGCGTGTATCACCAATGCCGATACACATTCCAGCCGCATCAAGGGCAACAGAATGCTTCACCGAAGTATCAATGGTATATTTCAGGCCAGAAACCTGATGGAAGGAGCCTTCTTCCCCAATGGCATGCCCATCTTCTTCTGTTACCGCCATGGTCTCTCTGGAAGCAATCTCCAGACTGTCCAGAATCTCCTGGCCTGTTGCCTTTACCATGCACAGCGTGTTGCCATAAGGATGCACTGCCAGAATATCAGCATAGGTGATATCACCGGCTAACAGATCTGCACGGATGCCGCCGCCATTAACAATGGCAATATCCGCACCGGAAGCAGCACGATAAGCGTCGGCACAAAAGTTGCCGATGGTAGTCTCCCGATTGCGCACAAGACGGATGCCGTCCTCTGTAAATCCGGATAACGCAATGTCGGAGGTTGCTACCACACGGTTCATTTCTTCCTCGTAATTGGCTTTGACGGTGTCGAGATATGCTGCAAACTCTGCATCTTTTGCAGCATAGTCCGCAATCAGCTCTGTGATGATCTCACCCTCTGCTGTAATGGTCAACTTGCCGACATTATCCATCCTGGTTCCGGTGGAAGTCAGCAGCACATCTTCGCCGTCCTTGTTCTTCTCCGTCCGGCCTTTCATCACACTGTGGGTATGACCGTCCAGCACCACGTCAATGCCGGTCGTTCCACGGATCATCTCAACCGAACTGTACGGAGACTCTGCATCCGCATCGCCCAGATGAGACAGAACAACAACGTAATCTGCGCCTTTCGCGCGGCATTCATCAACGGTTTTCTGCACCTGCATATGGAGTGCTGCTCCACCCTCACCGCCGTAGAAAGAATACACATACTCGCCATTCTCCATAAAATAGCGCGGTGTGGAGCTGTTCAGGCTGTTCGGTGTAATGACACCGATAAACGCAACGGAGGTATCGTCATATTCCACGATCTCATAAGGCTTTACATCTGCCAATGCATTAGATTGACTGCCCTCATAACGCACGTTGCAGCCAAGGTAGGCAGCATCCGCCATGTCGATCAGCGTGGAAAGCTGTTCCATGCCGTAGTCAAACTCATGGTTGCCCGGTACGGCAAAATCGTATTCCAGCCTGTTCATAATGTCAACAATATATTCGCCATCAGAAACAATACCGATAAAATCACCCTGCACGGCGTCGCCGCAGTCTACAAGGGTCACGTGCGGTGTTTCCGCTTCCATTTCCTTCTGATAAGCCGCCAGACCTGCATAGCCCAGGTCTTCCTCAATGCCGCAGTGCACGTCATTGGTGTAAAGCACTACGATGTCTTCTGTTCTTGGCTCCACAGGCTGTGTGCCGCAGCCTGCCAGGCCAACTGCAAGCACTGCTGCAAGTGAGGCAGCAGTGATCCACGCAATTCCACGTCGTTTATTCATGGCGATCCCTCCCATTTCTGTTTGTATTATACAGCAGAAGAATTTCTCTGACAATTAATTTTTGAACAAAACAAAAAGGCTCCCGCCAAAGCGGAAGCCTTCTGTAAAAATCCCAAATGGGATGAGATTATCTCTTGGAGAACTGTGGGGATCTTCTAGCGCCCTTGAGACCGTACTTCTTACGTTCCTTCATTCTTGGGTCACGAGTGAGGAAGCCAGCCTTCTTGAGAACTGGACGGAGAGCTTCTGCGTCGTACTGGAGCAGTGCTCTGGAAACACCGTGACGGATTGCGCCTGCCTGGCCTGTAACGCCACCGCCTGCTACGCGGCAAACGATGTCGAACTTCTCCTCTGTCTTTGTGAGAGCCAGTGGCTGACGAACGATGAGCTTCAGTGTTTCGAGGCCGAAGTAATCGTCGATGTCTCTGTCATTGATTGTAACCTTACCAGTACCCTGGTACAGTCTTACACGAGCAACAGAGCTCTTTCTTCTGCCTGTGCCGTAAAAATATGCGTCCTTCTGGTACATTATTCTTTTCCTCCTCTCTTATTTATCCCAAACTGTTGGCTGCTGTGCAGCGTGGTTGTGCTCTGCACCTGCGTATACGCGCAGTCTCTTCAGAACGTCTCTGCCGAGTGTGTTGTGTGGGATCATGCCCTTAACAGCCAGCTCCATTGCGAGCTCTGGCTTCTCAGCCATGAGTGTGTCGTAACGAACGCTCTTCAGGTGACCGATGTAACCTGTGTGACGGTGGTAGTACTTACCTGTCAGCTTGTTGCCTGTGAGAACTGCCTCAGCGCAGTTGATGATGATTACGTGATCGCCGCAATCAACGTGTGGTGTGTAGATAGCCTTGTGCTTACCGCGGAGCAGCTTAGCAGCCTCTGTAGCAACACGGCCCAGTGGCTTGCCAGCAGCGTCCAGCACATACCATTTGCGGTCAATCTGACCAGCTTTTGCCATAAATGTGGACATAGCAATTTCCTCCTAAAAAAATACAATTTAAACATTTCTGTTAGTTTACTGATACGATCCATGCCGGGCCGCTCTTCGCAGCCTCCGACACAATGCCTTGTTATAATAGCATGCCCCCAAACAAATGTCAACACATTTTTTCTGATTTTTTAATCCGCTGAATGCAATCTCCGTTTTTCTCTCGTTTTCTCTTGTTTTCTCACGTTTTCTCAAAGTCTATTTTTAAAAAATATTTGTGCGCAACGGCGCCGTGTGTTACAATAGGAGAAGAATCGACAAAGGGAGGCAAACCCATGGCAGAAATTAACAAGAATCCAACCGCTGAATTGGGAGAAAATACCAATCCGGTTTCCGCTTATGATCAGCAGATCCAGCAGACAATTCCATTTTACCGCGAGATCCACAGACAGGTTCTGGAGATCGTCCGCACCAAGTTCCCAAGACGCCCGATCGCCTGGCTGGACACCGGCTGCGGCACCGGCTCCTTAGGCAAAATGCTCCTGAAAAAGTGCAAGCTGTCCCGACTGGCTCTGTGCGATCCATCTCCGTTTATGCTGGACCAGGCAAAGCAGGCAATGGCTCACGCAAAGATCCCGGTATCTTATCTGGACCAGCCAAGCCAGTCCCTGTTTTTCCATGAGGACTTCCAGGTAGTTACAGCAATTCAGTCTCACCACTACCTGAACAAAAGCGACCGTCTGCTGGCAACACAGCGCTGCTACGCAGCACTGCAGCCGGGCGGCATCTTCCTCACCGTAGAGAACATGGCGCCGCTGACAGAAGCAGGCAAAGAGCTGAACCTGCGCCGCTGGGAAGAGTTCCAGATCCAGCGCGGCAAATCTCCGGAAGAAGCAAAGGCGCACATTGAGCGCTATGGCAGCGCATACTTCCCGATTTCCCTGCCGGAGCATCTGGAGGTACTGCACCAGGCCGGCTTCCAGACAGCAGAAGTGTTCTGGCTCTCCTATATGCAGGTTGGCCTGTTCGGCATTAAATAACTCCGCAAAAAAAGACCTCCCGCCATGGGAGGTCTTTTGCTTTTATTTGCATGAACGGATAGTTTTCAACAATCAGCTCCAACACTTTCTATATAATAAGATACAGCAGAGAGAAGATCACAGAGGGATCAGCATTCTCTGTAAAAAGCAGCAGGATCAGCAGTAAGATCAGCGTCCGCTCACTGTCTTTCATCAGGCCGTCAAGAAGCGTTGCCGGCTGTATGATGCTCTCCTGAGGCGATTGCAGCGCTTTTTCCTCTGAGGCTATCTTCTGCTTTGGTTCTTCCTGCAAATGCCTCTGGGCGCGGCTCTGCATCTCCTGCACACGATGCACTGCCTCCTGCTGCATTTTCCGCATTTCGTTATCCATTACAGCATCCCCTTTGTTTTCAACAGTGGCAGCAGACGGAACATTTTCATCATCCGGGCAGCTTCATCCAGCTTTTTCTGCCGGGGAGGGCTCAGCAGCGGACGCAGACTCTGCAGCAGTCTGGTACCGGCATCCTCCTGCTGAAAGCTATTCAGCAGCGGCATCATCTGCATCACCGCCTGCATCATATCATTCTGCTCCGGATTGCTCTGCTGATTGTTCTGGGAACCGCCCAGCAGGCCTGCCAGCGCCCCCAGGCCGCCCATATTGGCAAGTCCGGCAGAATTTCCCGTCTGCTGCGAAGTCTCCTCCTGTGCGGTCTGGCGGCCGTTCTGCAGCATCCCTGCCAGAGCACTGACCTGCTGCATGGCCTGCGGATCATTTAAAATTGCATGGAGCTTTCCTGTCAGGTCATCCACGGCGACCGCCCCCTGCTATTCCCGGTTCAGCTGTTTCCACAGCGCCTGCGCCTGCGGCGATTTCAGGATCTTCCTGGCAGCTGCCTGATCGTTCAGCACCCGCTGCAGATTCTGCACGTCACTGGGATCCATCCTGTTCAGCAAGGAGGGCAGCTGACCATTCTGGGCACTTTCTTTTAATGCTTCCGGAGAAGTACCAAGCCGCTGGGCAAGGATTTGCAGCATGGTTTCCAGTTCGTTCTGTTTCATATAAAGAACCTCCATAATTTCAGAAAAAGATATTTATATCTATGTCCAAATCCTGTAAAATAGAACAGAAAGGAGGCGCTTGTGATTATGAGAATCCTTGTATTATCCGACAGCCATGGTGCTCGCCGCAACGCAGAGCTGGCACTGGAACAGCAGCCGACCGCTGAAGTGGTCATTCATCTGGGAGACGGCGCTGATGATCTGGAATACGTACGCTATGAGTATCCGGAAAAGGCGTTTTATCAGGTGTGCGGCAACTGCGACCGCTGCTGCGAATTTCCGGTAGAAGATTCCATTACGCTGGAAGGGCACAGAATCCTGTTTACCCACGGTCATGCATTCCGGGTCAAGTCCACACTGGAGGACCTGCACGCACACGCCAAACGAACGGAGGCGGAGATCGTCCTGTTCGGCCACACACATCAGCCTGTGACCGGCTATGATGACGGCCTTTACTGGATGAATCCCGGCTCTGTGCGGGAGGGAAACTACGGTTTCATCGACATCACCGACAAGGGAATTGTGACAAATTTAGTCAAGCTGCGCTATTGATTTGTGATTATCCACAAAATAAGACAGCAAATAATTAGAATGCACAAAAAGTTTACAAATCCGTTCATTGACATATAGCATATTGCATGATATTCTAATGGTAGATTGGTATGCTCATACTGGAATTTTATCCGCAAAATGAGCCGTATACCCTCTAATATTTTATATTGAAAAGGAAGGCGAAACAGCTATGACAGAATATGAAAGATGGCTCGCACAGGATCTGGAAGACAACGACTTGAACGAGGAACTGGCTTCCATCCAGGGCAAAGACGAAGAAATCAATGACAGATTCTATCAGGATCTCTCCTTTGGTACAGCTGGTCTCCGCGGCGTTCTCGGCGCAGGCACCAACCGCATCAACATCTACACCGTTCGTAAGGCAACACAGGGCCTTGCTAACTACCTGAACAATCTGGGCTCCGGCGCTTCCGTTGCAATTGCATACGACAGCCGCATCAAGTCCGACGTATTCGCAAAAGAGTCTGCATCCGTTCTGGCTGCAAACGGCATCACAGCTTACATTTACCCAGAGCTGATGCCAACACCTGCACTGTCCTTTGCAGTTCGTTACCTCAAGTGCGACGCTGGTATCAACATTACAGCCAGCCACAACCCTGCTAAGTACAACGGCTACAAGGCATACGGCAGCGACGGCTGCCAGGTAACAGCTGAAATGGCTGACGGCATTCTGGCTGAAATGAACAAGCTGGATATCTTTGCTGACGTTAAGCACGCTGACTACGATGCAGCTGTTGCAGAAGGCAAGATCGTTGTAATCGGTGAAGACGTAACAGAAGCATTCCTGCAGAGAGTTCAGCAGGAGAGCAACATCAACTGCACAGGCACAGACTTCAGCGTTGTTTACACACCACTCAACGGCGCAGGCAGACGCTGTGTTACAACAATCCTTGACCGCATCGGCATCAAGAACGTAACAATCGTTAAAGAGCAGGAAATGCCAGACGGCAACTTTCCAACCTGCCCATATCCAAACACAGAAATCAAAGAAGCACTGCAGAAGGGCCTCGACCTGTGCGAAACTGTACAGCCTGACCTGCTGCTGGCTACCGACCCTGACTGCGAGCGCGTAGGTATCGCTGTTAAGGATACAGCTTCCGGCGAATTCAAACTCCTCAGCGGTAACGAAG
>JAZUBL010000039.1:0-12884 GCA_045638545.1 Acutalibacteraceae bacterium
GGATTCAGCACTTCCAGAAGCTCGCCGTCTTCCGGATTTTCCACGCTGAACAGGTTGTCGTAGAGGCGAACCTCTGCGTCTTTGCAGTTCTTCACGTCTACCCAGTGGATTGTACCCTTGATCTTACGGCCGTCCGGTGTGTTGCCGCCTCTTGTTTCCGGATCATACTCTGCGTAAACTTCGATTACGTTGCCGTTTTCGTCCTTCTTGCAGCCTGTGCACTTTACAACGTAAGTTGTCTTGAGGCGAACCTCATTGCCAGGGAACAGACGGAAGTAGCCCTTTACCGGTGTCTCTGTAAAGTCGCTTGCTTCGATCCAGCACTCTCTGGAGAAGGTTACAACACGTGTGCCGTCTTCCGGATTGTTCGGGTTGTTCTCTACCTCGAACTCCTCTACGAGATCTTCCGGATAGTTTGTGATGATCAGTTTTACAGGATCAAGAACACCCATTACACGCTGTGCACGCATGTTCAGATCTTCACGGAGGCAATGCTCCAGGAAGCTGTACTCTACCATGCTGTTTGCCTTTGCAACACCGATTCTTGTGCAGAAATTGCGGATTGCTTCCGGTGTATAGCCACGGCGGCGGAGACCGCACAGTGTTGGCATTCTTGGGTCATCCCAACCGCTTACCACTTCGTTCTCTACCAGTGTGCGCAGCTTACGCTTACTCATTACAGTGTTGTTGATGTTCAGTCTTGCAAACTCGATCTGGCGTGGTCTCTGCACAAAGCCTGCGTTTTCTACAACCCAGTCATACAGTGGTCTGTGGTCTTCAAACTCCAGGGAGCACAGGGAGTGTGTAATGCCTTCGATTGCGTCTTCCAGTGGGTGTGCAAAGTCGTACATTGGGTAAATGCACCACTGGTCACCTGTTCTGTGGTGATGCAGGTGATTGATTCTGTAAATAACAGGGTCACGCATATTGAAGTTGCCGGAAGCCAGGTCGATCTTTGCGCGGAGTGTCATTGCGCCGTCCGGGAATTCACCAGCCTTCATTCTTGCAAACAGGTCAAGGCTTTCCTCGATTGGACGGTCACGGTCCGGGCTTGTTGCCGGTGTGGAAAGGTCGCCGCGGTTTGCGCGCATTTCTTCTGCGTTCATTTCACAAACGTATGCCTTGCCGTCTTTGATCAGCTGTACAGCGATTTCGTACATTCTGTCAAAGTACTCGGAAGCGTAGTAGAAACGGTCGCCCCAATCGAAGCCCAGCCAGTGGATGTCTTCCTTGATCGCGTCAACATACTCAACATCTTCCTTTGTTGGGTTAGTGTCGTCCATACGCAGGTTGCACAGGCCGTTGTACTTTTCAGCTGTTGCAAAGTCAATGCAGATTGCCTTTGCGTGGCCGATGTGCAGGTAGCCGTTTGGTTCTGGTGGAAAACGTGTGTGCACGGTTCTGCCTTCGTACTGGCCGCCTTCTGCGATGTCCTCATCTATAAAATCATGAATAAAATTAGACCAAACCTCTTCGGTTGTCTCTGTTACCTTTTTTTCTTCACTCATGTCTGAATCTCTCTTTTCTATAATGGTCTATATTATGCAGTAAGTTTTTCCAGGCCAAGGCGCAGACGGCGCATTGCCTCTTCCTTACCAAGAATTACCAGAATTTCAATCGCGCCGCCTGGTGTTACCTTCTGGCCAGCAGCTGCAATTCTTACCGGCCACAGCAGGGTGCCGTTCTTTACTTCCAGTGTTTCTGCCAGCTTGATCAGTGTGTCATGCACAGCTTCTGTTGTCCATTCGCATGCATCCAATGCCTTGATTGCCTCTTCCAGCATGGTCACGGAGTTCTCCAGGTTTGTCTTGCTCTTCTTGTTTACAAAGATCTCATTGTCATACTCCGGCAGATCCTTGAAGAAGCCGATCAGTTCCGGAATTTCTGTGAACTTTGTTACACGTGGCTGGAGAATTGCGGAAAGTACTTCCCAGTTCGCTTCTGTTTCTCCGAATACGGACTTGTAGTATGGCATTGCCATTTCTGTGAACTTCTCCGGCGCCATTGCGCGGATGTACTCGCCGTTGAACCAGGTCAGCTTGTCGTAGTCGAATACAGATGGAGACTTGCTGATACCTGCGATGTCAAAGTTCTCGCAAAGCTCCTCCAGGGAGAATACTTCGCGGTTATCCTTTGGACACCAGCCCAGCAGTGCGATGTAGTTTGTGATAACTTCCGGCAGATAGCCTTCCTGCACCAGGTCTTCAAAGCCTGTTGCACCGTGACGCTTGGACAACTTGGATACGTTGCCTTCAGCGTCTTTGCCCATGATCAGCGGCAGGTGCACATAAGTTGGGATCTCCCAACCGAATGCTTCGTAGAGCAGATTGTACTTTGGTGTGGAAGTCAGGTACTCACAGCCGCGCACAACGTGTGTAATGTTCATCAGGTGGTCGTCCACAACGTTTGCAAAGTTGTAGGTTGGGTAACCGTCGGACTTAACAAGGATCTGGTCTTCCAGCTCTGTGTTTTCAATGGTGATCTCACCGTAAACAGCATCAACAAAAGTTGTGGAACCTTCGATCGGCATCTTCTGGCGGATTACGTATGGTGTGCCTGCATCCAGCAGCTTCTGTACCTCTTCTGCAGGCAGGTCACGGCAGTGACGGTCATAGCCGCCGAACTCGCTGCCTTCCTCATGGAGGGAGTCAAGACGATCCTTATCGCAGAAGCAGTAGTATGCCTTGCCGTCTTTTACCAGCTGCTCTGCGTATGGCAGGTAAGAACCCTTTCTCTCACTCTGTACATATGGGCCGTATTCGCCGCCGATGTCCGGACCTTCGTCGTGGTGGAGACCAACCTGCTTCAGTGTGTTATAGATCACATCTACTGCACCTTCCACAAGACGCTCACGGTCTGTATCTTCAATACGGAGCACAAACTGGCCTTTGAGGGATTTTGCGATCAGATATTCATATAATGCGGTGCGCAGGTTGCCAACATGCATAAAGCCGGTTGGGCTTGGCGCAAATCTTGTTCTAACTGTGTTTCCCATGTTCGATTCCTCGCTCTATTTTAAAAGTTACTGTTATTCTTCACTTGCTGCAGATACATCGGTAATGATCTCTGCTTTATCAGTTGTTGTTTTTTCTGTTTCCTTATCATTGAGATACATGACGTACTCTTCCAGACACATGTTCCGCTTCTTCATTTCCTGTGCATGCTTTTTGCCAACATAGCGGAAACGCCATGGCTGATGCTCAATGCCGGTAATTGCTTCCTTATCTTTTGGATAACGGAGAATAAAGCCGTAATCTGCACAGTTTTCTACCAGCCACTTATAGTCGCTTGTCTTACCAAAAGCGTCGTTGCCGGTGTTCACACCAACAGACAGGCCGGTGATGTATTCGCTGTCGCCGCCCTTCTGGATGGTTCTGTCAGCTTCTTTCTGTGCTTCCTTCTTGCTCATGCCTTCTTCCATCAGGCGGCTCACGTTGCTGTTGTAAACAGCATTCTGCTCTTTCTCGCTGCGGTAAGAATAAGTGATCCAGTAATAATGGCCATCTTCAACGCCAGCATCATACAGGTCTTCCCATGCATCTACCATGCTCTTGTCGATCTTTGCACCGTAAGCATCTGTCAGATTTTTCTTAAAGGTCTTCGGCAGGTCAACGTCATTGTTCACCACAACAAGCAGACGGTCTTTTACCTGTACCAGCTCGCCGGTAGTACCTTCCAGCTCAATATCAGAAACAACTTCGGAGCTGTCGCTCTCTGTTTTACTGGAAACAGGATCTTCCGATTCCACGTCGGAAACTGTCATGGAGCCTGTTTCGGATGCTGCAGAGGAAGTGTCTTCACTGGATGTTACACCGGAAATAACCGGTGCATCCGGCTCCGGCTGACTGTCCGGCCGATTGACCAGCGTCATGGTAACTAAAATTGCGGCAGCTGCAAGGGCAACGCCTGTGATGACGCAAACCGCAAAAACCACACTTGCTTTATTTCTCTTTTTACGATTTTCGTTTGGATACTGTCCGTTCTGCATCCGATCGTCTCCCTTCTCATTCCATATCTTCATTTTCCCAAATGGCACAATTCGCCATTTTTTAGGTATTATCATACAGAATAATGGTATCATACTTGGGATGCAAATTCAAAAACAAACCTTGTAACAATTATTACTAATTTTTCATAATTTCATCGATAAAAAAAGTCAGTCTCTGTGACTGACAAAAGCACGGTGTCGGTTTCTGCAGATGATGTCTTTTCTTAAAAGAAAGCATACTTTGAAAGTATAACATTTCTGTTACCATTTGTCCAGTCAGGAATCCACGAAATACCGGGAAAGTGCGGATATTTTCTCCTTTCTTCTTTTTCCTTTTTATTGTATAATAAAATTATGTAAAAAAGATCGGGATTTTTCCCTGATACCCGGAGGTTTATCATGAATATTTTAGTGTTAAACGGCAGCCCAAAGGGCAAAAACAGTATTACGCTGCAGACAGTCAACTATCTGGAAGAACTTCACCCAAACCACACGTTCGAGGTACTTCACGTCGGCCAGCGCATCAAAGCACTGGAGCGTGATTTCTCTCCGGCGCTGGAGGCTGTAGACAGAGCAGACGTTCTGCTGTTCTGCTACCCTGTTTATACCTTTGTTGCTCCGTGCCAGCTGCATCGATTTATCGAACTGCTGAAAAATTCCGGTGTTTCACTGGCAGGTAAATATGCGACCCAGATCACTACCTCCAAGCATTTTTATGACGTGACAGCCCACCGCTATATTCAGGATAACGCACAGGACATGGGAATGAAATACATCCGCGGCCTCTCCGCCGACATGGAAGACCTGCTCAGCAGAAAAGGCCAGCGGGATGCACGAAACTTTTTCCAGCACCTGCTCTGGAGTGTAAAGAACGATTATTATGAATATCAGCCGGCAGCATTCGGCCCTGCCGCGCATCTGCCTGTAGAAGTACCCGCTGCATCTGCTGCGGAAAAAGGCGGCGATATTGTTATTGTTACCGACTGCGAGCAGGACAACACCCAGCTGCAGGCCATGATCGATCGCTTCTCTGCTGTGATGAAACGAAGCACCAGAATTGTCAACATCAGGGAGTATCCATTCACCGGCGGCTGCCTTGGCTGCTTTCACTGCGCCATGGACGGCACCTGCATTTACAAAGATAATTTCGATTCCTTCCTCCGGGAGAATATCCAGTCTGCAGAAGCCATCGTGTACGCGTTCTCCATAAAAGATCACTCTATGGGCTCTGTGTTTAAAATGTACGATGACCGCCAGTTCTGCAATGGTCACCGTACCGTCACTATGGGCAGACCGATCGGCTATCTGGTCAGCGGTGATTACAGCAAAGAGTTCAATCTGCAGATGATCATTGAAGGCCGCGCTGAAACAGGCGGCAACTTCCTGGCCGGTGTTGCCACTGATGAAAAAGACCCGAACAGAGAAATTGACCGCATGGCTGCAACACTCCACTATGCCCTGGAAAAGCGCTACGATCCGCCGAAGAATTTCTACGGCGTCGGCGGTATGAAGATTTTCCGCGATCTGATCTGGCTGATGCAGGGACTGATGAAGGCAGACCATAAATTCTACAAAAAGCACGGTCAGTATGATTTCCCACAGAAGCAGGCCAAAACCATGCTGATGATGCATATGGTTGGTTTCATGATGAGCAACCCGAAAATCAAAGCCAAAGTAGGCAATAAAATGACAGAAGGTATGCTGATGCCATACCAGAAAGTTCTCAGCGAAGTGCGCCGCATTCGAGAAAACAGACTGTAACATAAAAAGAACCCTGCAGGAGTCTTTCTCCCACAGGGTTCTTTTTTATGTTTATGCTGCCTTCATTTCGTAAGCAATGATATCAGCCGCTGCATTGGTCTGTTCCGATGCAGGCATTGTCGCTGTGCCGTCGCCCTCCTGGGCGCCGTAGCTGCCAAAGTTTGCGTGATTGCCGCCAAGCAGTGTTTTCTCTACTGTGTCAGCCGGCAGGTTTGCCTTATTCTCTGCGTACTTTTCCATATTCAGCACTTTATCTTCTGTGCCGTACAGGGAGATCACCTTCAGGTCTGTCTCTGTCAGATCTTCCGTAGAATATGCTGCCAGCAAAACAAGGCCCTCGTAGTCCTCTGCATGGTCTGCCACATAACTTGCCGCCATGCTGCCGCCCAGAGAGTGACCGCCGATGTACCAGTTATCGATCTGCGGATACTGTGCCTGGATGCCGTCTGCTGCATTCACACCAAATACAGCCAGATCAAACGGCATCTTTGTCAGTACGCAAAGTACGTCACGCTCTGCCAGTTCATGCAGCAGCGGTGCGTAGGCAAGGTTTTCTACCTTACCGCCCTGATAAAACACAAAGCCTGCAATCGGTTCGTTGTCCGGTGTGAATACAACGGTATTTTCCTTCTGCTCCACGGTCACCGCTTCATCAGATTTCAGTGCATTCAGCGCATTCTGGTCTGCCATGTAACTGCCGCCGCACAGGTACATCATCACGATACCAAATGCAATGCCAAGCAAACCAACGCCCACCGCAATGGAGATCAGGGTAATTTTCAGTTTTCTGCTATTCATAATCGATCTCTCCAAACATAAGCAATGATAATAAATTCTTCTGTTTCTATCATATCAAGTTTATAAAATGATTGCAACCTGTTCGCGGCGCTCCTTGACTTTTCAGCGGCACGATTGTATCATAAAATCAGAAAATTATGCGGTAAAACCGCCGAGGAGTGACGTCGAATTGAAACTGGCATTTTACGGAAAACAGCTGGCCAAAATGGCGATGCAGAATCAATATATGCCTCGCCTGTATCAGAGAAATGTGAAGCAGAATCCGCAGATTCAGAAAGGTCTGTTCCTGTTTGCAGACAGCCACACCGACCCGGGCACCATGCCGTTCAGTATGCGCAAACTGTATGCTGTTCTCTCCAGAGACAGCCGCTACACAGTGAAAGCCTGCATTGCCAACTTTGATAAAATGGGCTACGGCTCCATGCTCCAGTGGATCAACCGCTTTATGGCGCTTTATGCAAAAGCTGAGTACGTTTTCATCTGCAATAACTTTCTGCCTGTTTCTGCCTGCGAGAAGCGCCCGGAAACAACTGTTGTGCAGCTGTGGCACTCCGGCGGCCTGATGAAAAAAGCCGGCTACGATACAGCCGATGACATTCCAAAATTCTACAAAGGTGACGTTTACAAAAACTATGATCTGGTCACTGTCAGCGCACCATGCTGCGTGCCTGTTTTTAACCAGTATATGCGCCAGCCGGAAGGCGTAGTCGTACCAACAGGCATCAGCCGCTCCGACTACTACTTCCAGAACCGCTGGAATGAACGAAACAGAGCGGAATTCTTCGCTGCTCATCCGGAAGCAGCAGGCAAAAAAGTCATTCTCTGGGCGCCAACTTTCCGCGGCAACGCAGCAACACCTACCCTTTACGGCATGGATGCTATCCGCCGCCTGATGGAACAGACAGGTGATCGTTACCACTGGATCATCAAGCTGCATCCGCACCTGGAAGGCAAGGGAATGCACTCCAACTGTGACATTCCGTGCGAAAAACTCTTTGCCGCTGCCGATCTGCTGATCACCGATTACTCCTCCACCCTGTTCGATTATCTGGCTTATCAGAAGCCATTTGTGCTGTTTGCACCGGATCTGGAGGAGTTCCAGCAAACACGCGGTTTCTATGTGCCGTACGACAGCTTCCCGACCACTGTTGCGCAGAATGAAGCGGAACTGGAAGCAGCCATTGCCAATGAGCTTGCAAACCGTGACCCGACTGACCTTGCTGCCTGTTACGATTACCATATGACCAACTGCAAAGGCCGTGCAACTTACAACATTTTAAAACAATTAAATCTTCTGTAAAACAAAAAGAGCGGCATAAAACCGCTCTTTTTTACTGCCCGTATTTTTCCGGGAACAGCTTTCGATGTTCTTTATTAATCGATGCAAAATATTTGATAAAGCATTTGTAAAAGCCTTTGCTGTCTTTTGTAATATACGGCTTAATTGGAGACGTATCTGCTTCAATTTCTTGAAAGTTATAATCGCCGTTAACTTTCCAACTCTGCAGAAAACCAATGTTGATCGCATCGGTCGGGCAGAAAAAGGAGCACCGCATACACATATCGCAGTGATGCTGAAACCGGATTTTTCCGTTCTTCTCGTAAATATTCTGCTGCGGGCAGGTGCGGATGCATTTGCCGCAGTTGGTGCATTTTTTGCGGTCGACAGTGTAAAGGAACGAGTTTACATCACCGCCGATTTTCTGGATCCCTACAAAAAACGCCGCTGTGTCATAAATAAAGTTGCTTTTGATTTTTGCGACCCTGCCATGGGCCAGGTTATAAAACATGATATCCATCAGCCGTTCATTCTGACGGAAAATCTGGCGGATAAAATCCCGCTCAAAGGCAAAGTGAATGTTGTACGGCATCACGTAGTGATATTCCCCTGCCAGCACAGCACCGAATTTCTTCATATGATGCAGCAGAATGCGGCTGGAAGCATTGTTCATCGCCAGGGTTTCACCGCTGTTTTTGTAGATGAAAAACTTCTGCCCTTTTTGAAACTGCAGCTGCTTTACATATTTCTCAAACGGCCGCGGCGCATTAAATCCGTAAATCGGATAAGAAAACCCGATCAGGTCATACTGTGCCGTATCCACCGGTTTTGTATCGTGCTGAATTTCGATCACGTCGACGGTGTCTCCCTGTGCTTCAAAGCGGTCTTTTACCTTGCCGCTCAGGTATCGTGTGTTGTAAGTACCGGTATAATAAATCAGTAAAACTTTCATAAGGTTACCATTCCGTTCTCTTCCAGGAATCGCACATGATCCTGCACAGTTTCTTTCAACGGGCGCGGGTTGTAGCCGAATTCCTCCACGGCTTTTCCAATCGGGAAGGCAGCATCGGCACCAAGAGACTTCAGCGAAGAAAGTGTATACAGCGGACGATGGCCTGTCAGTTTGGAGCCAAGATAAAGGAATGGCAAACCAACATAAGCTGTCCACAGCGGCAGTGTTTTCAGCATTTTCCGGCCGGTCATTTCTGCCACGTGGCCAAGTACTTCGTTAATTTTATCCGGCTGGTTGGCAAAGAGATAACTCTCGCCTTTCTTTGCGTTGGCGATAATCGCCGGCAGTACATCTGCCATATCGCGGATGTCAAAATCATTGTAGCCGCCGTCAATGGAAGCCGGCAGTTCTCCATTGATGAAGTCGATCATCACCTGCGTCATATGGGTATTGGAATAATCACCAGGACCAAGCACACCGGCAAGCAGAAGCAGGCTGGCGTTGAGATCATACTGCTTCACCGCATTCAGAACAACTGCATCAGCTGCAGACTTTGCTCTGCTGTAGCCTTTTCTTGCTTTCATCGGCTCCGGAATATAATTGCGCAGATCTTCGTCCAGCTTCAGCTCTTCCGGAAGTGCCTCTGTGGAAGAAATATGGAGAAACTGCTTTGTGTTGTATTTCAGTGCAGCACGCACCATATTTTTGGTGCCGTTTACTGTTACTTCAAATACTTCCTTTTCATCGCCCTCGCCGATGCTGATCTGTGCAGCGGTGTGGATCACCACAAAAGGACCTTCTCCCTGAAACAGCCGTTCCAAATCTTCCTGGTTCCGCACATCACCGTAAACGATTTCCGGTTTATTACTGCCAAAAACGCGTTCTGCTTTTTCTTCGCTGCGGGCAAGACCGATCACACGGCAGCCTTCTGCCATCAGCTTTTTTGTCAGCACATTGCCAACGTAACCGGTACACCCCGTTACAATATATGTTGCCTGGTTCATATCCCACGCCTTCTCTCTTATCAAATTTAACCGGCTTATTATAGCACACTCCATACAAAAGCAAAAGCCTGCTTCCATTTTTACAGAAGCAGGCTTCATGTTTTGCAGACAGGTTCCCGTGATTATTTCAGCGCCTGACCTGCCTGGAATGCCATACCGATCTTCTCACCCATGGAAAGATATGCATAAGTAGAAGGATCGATCATCAGCGGACTGAGTTTTTCCAGATCCACTTTGCCGTCTTCCGAAAGGATCCCCTCTTCTGCGCTGACGTTTACGATCTCACCAACAAGACGGAATGCCGCTTCATCATAGCTGACCAGTCTGCACTCCAGCGCCAGCGGCAGTTCGTCAATCAGCGGTGCGCCCACAAATTCACTTTTTGTGGTATGAAAGCCTGCGCGTTCCATCTTGTCCGGTACATCTCTGCCGGAAACAACACCGACATAATCGCAGGCCACCATATTTTCTGCATTGGCAAGGCTTACGGTAAAAGCGCCCTTCTTCAGAACATTGGCAATTGTCTGGTGCTTTGCGCTGACCGGCAGCACCGCCTGTCCGTTTTCGCAGATGCCGCTCCACACAACGTTCATTGCGTTTGGTGTACCGTCCTCATTATAAGTTCCAATAATAAAAATCGGCTGCGGCGATACGATCATGCCTGCTTTGATTGATTTTTTCACAATAACCACTCCATCCTGTTGAAAAAATATATTTTTATTATAGTCTGCACCCTCTTTTTTCGCAAGAAAGCCCCTGGAAAAACATTCATTTTTTATATAAAAGCAACTTTTCAGCAAAAAAGCAGAAAAACACCGTCTTTTTTTACAATTCCTTGACTTTTCTATTCTATTTGCGTATAATCAAATGCAAAGCGTAGAGGTGCGGGAAGCATCAGTAACCGGAGAACAACGCGGAAACGTTCCGGTGAAAGGGCCACCGCCGAAATCCACTGGCAATTTCCGTTGCTTTTGGGTTGGTCCCTGGCAGAAGATGTCCCGGACTGTCACTTTAAGTGGAGAGCTACCGTTTGATCATGCAGTTGCATTTTCTGCCGCGGGAGTTTTCCGCGGCATTTTTTATTTTTACAGAAAGGATTTTTTAGAAAGGAAAACTGAATAATGAACAAGAAGTATTTGATTCCAAAAATCGCTGCGATTGTTCTGCTTCTGGCTGCGTTCGTTGTCTGTGCTATTGTAATGCCGGGCGAGCATTACCTGAAGTGCGGCGACTGTGACGGTACCGGTCTTGTGGATACACTGGCCTGCGGCCTTTGCAGCGGCAGCGGTGTTGGCACAGAACTTGCCTCCAGTGCGTACTATAGTACGTTCCTGGCACTGGCACCACCGGTCATTGCGATCGTATTGGCTCTCATCACCAAGGAGGTTTACAGTTCCCTGTTTATCGGTATCGTTGCAGGTGCACTGCTGAACTCCAACTTCAATCCGATCGGCGCGCTTGACACCATCGTAAACGACGGCTTCATCTCCAACGTAGGTGACAGCTGGAACGCTGGTATCCTGATCTTCCTGGTGCTGCTTGGCATCATGGTTGCGCTGGTTAACGCTGCAGGCGGCTCCGCTGCCTTTGGCCGCTGGGCAAAACGCCATGTTAAAACACAGCGCGGCGCACAGCTTGCCACTTTCGCCCTTGGTGTTCTCATCTTCATCGATGACTACTTCAACTGCCTGACTGTAGGTTCTGTTATGCGCCCTGTATCTGACGCTAACAAAGTATCCCGCTCCAAGTTCGCTTACATCATCGACGCAACTGCTGCACCGATCTGTATGATCGCTCCGATCTCTTCCTGGGCTGCTGCTGTTACTTCTGTTGTAGGCGCTGAGAATGGTCTGACCTACTTTATCCGTGCAATCCCTTACAACTTCTACTCCCTGCTGACTATCATCATGGTAATCGGCCTGGCTGTAATGAAGATGGATTACGGTCCAATGCGTCGTCACCAGCTGAACGCGCTGAAGGGCGACCTGTTCTCCGACAAGTTCCGTGAGGACGAAGTAGAAGAAGAAGTATCTTCTAAGGGCCGCGTAGTCGATCTGATCCTGCCAATTCTCGTGCTCATCGGTTCCTGCATTGCAGGTATGCTGTACACAGGCGGCTTCTTCACACCAGACAGCGGCTGCTTCATGAACATTGCAGACGGCTTTGCAAACTCCGATGCTTCCCTGGGTCTCTCCTGGGGTGCACTGCTGGCAGTTGTATTCACAATCATCTACCTGGTAGCTCGCAGAGTTATCTCCTTTAAGACTGCAATGGCCGCAATTCCAAAGGGCTTCTGCGCAATGGTTCCGGCGATCATCATTCTGGTATTCGCATGGACACTGGGCGGCATGACCCGCGGTATGCTGGGTGCTGACCTGTTCGTTAAGCTGGCAATCGGCGGCGCTGCTGATTCTCTGGCAATGTTCCTGCCGGCTGTTATCTTCCTTATCGCATTTGGTCTGGCATTTGCTACCGGTACTTCCTGGGGCACATTCGGCATTCTTCTGCCGATCGTTACCACCGTATTTGCAGGCGCAGGCGAAATCATGATCATTTCCATGTCCGCTTGTCTGGCTGGCGCAGTTTGCGGTGACCACTGCTCCCCAATCTCCGATACAACCATCATGGCTTCCGCAGGTGCACAGTGCAACCACGTGAACCACGTTTCCACCCAGCTGCCATATGCCTTAACAGTAGCTGGCGTGTCGGTTGTTTCTTACATTATCGCAGGCTTTATCCAGAACTGGTTCATCGTTCTGCCAATCTCCGTCGCAATGATGATTGGCACACTGATCGTACTCAAGCTTCTCACAAGCCGCGGTTCCAAAGCAATCCGCTAGTCGAAGCAAGTTGCTTCACATCTTAAACCCAATATAAAAAGAGAGATCGGTTCTGCCGGTCTCTTTTTTTGTGCTAAAATTACAAGGAAACAGCATCAAAATAGGTTGTGATTAATAAAGTAGACAAATCCGTCTTGTAATTGTAACTGTTTTGTGATAAAATAAATACAAGTATTATTCTGGCATATTTTGCCGGATAATAATGAAAATTTCATACGAGCCATCTATGCATGCTATGACAATATTCGTCACCATGCATAAT
>JAZUBL010000040.1:0-9744 GCA_045638545.1 Acutalibacteraceae bacterium
AACGACATGGCTACGATCGGACTTGGAGCCGAAAAAGAAAAAGCGCTTACATAAAAAGAAGAGCGTTACCGCTGAACCACTCAATAAAAATGAGGAGCCGGCGGATGAATATACTCCGAAATCCGATTCAAAAAAGATCTCCAAAGAACTGCAGACCGCAACAAAAGAGCTTCAGATCCGAACCTTCGTGACCGGCTTCTTTACCGCGGCACTGCTGGCACTGGGCCTGATCTATGAAAAGTTTATTCCAAACTCCGTCACTGCAATGCCATATCTGGTCATGAACCTGGCATTCATCGTGGCACCGGCAGCAGTCTGCTGCAAGACCATCTGGAACGGCGTAAAATCGCTGTTCAGTCTCCAGGGCAACACAGACAGCGGCATCGCCGTCGCTGTGCTTGCCTCCATTGCACAGGGTATTGCCCTGTTCTTCAGTCCGGAATTGCTGATGTCCGGCAGTGTCCACGTGTACGGTGCCATCACCGTAGGCGCCCTGCTGGTCAATACCATCGGCAAGCTTTCCATGATGAACCGCATCGCACGCAACTTTATCTTTGTAACTTCCGGTGATAAAAAATGCAGCGTAGAAGTTTACGAAGACATCAACACAGCCATCCAACTGGCAAAGGGCTGCGTCAGCGAAGCACCAAAGATCGCATATCAGCGAAAGACAAAGTTCTTTAAGAACTTCCTGAACCACTCTTATGCAAGCGACCCAAGCATGCGTACCTCTCAGCTCATCGCTCCGATTGCGCTGGTAGCGTCTGTTGTACTGGGTGTTGTTACTGCAATCATCACAAACAATATTATCGTCGGTATCACAGCGCTGTCTGTGGCTACCTGCATCTCCGCACCGATCGCAAGCCTGCTGTGTGTAAACCTGCCGGTTGCAAAGTTGTGTAAACTGGCTCGCCGCCACGGCGCAATGCTCATCGGTTACGAGGCTGTGGAAAAGCTTTCCCACACCAATGCGGTTATGCTGGATTCCACCGATCTGTTCCCGAAAGACTCCGTCTCTCTGGCAGATATCAAGCTGTACGGCGGTAAGAAAACCGAGCGTTCCATTTTGAATGCTGCGGCTGTGATGTCCAATATCGGCGGCACATTACGCGACCTGTTTGAAGGCGTAATTACTTCTCAGAAGGAAATGCTGCCAATGGCAACCGATATCGCATACGTTGAAGAACAGGGTATGACCGGTATGGTTGGCGGTAAGAAGATCCTGGTGGGCAACCGCACCATGATGTATCTGAACGATGTGAATATGCCGGCAGAGGCAACTCCGCCAATGCTGGCAGCCAACCAGTCCGTTCTGTACCTTGCAGAAGACGGCGAACTGATGGCTATGCTGATCGTAACTTATGATCCAGACCACAATACAGTACACGAAATGCAGCGCCTGGAGCACTGCGGTATTGCGGCGATCGTACGCACACTGGACCCGAACCTGACAACAGATTTCCTCTCCACCTTATTCCTGGTGCAGGAGAACGCGATCAAGGTTCTGCCTGCAGAGCTTGGCAAGGTATGTGACGACGCACTGCAGACAGAAGAAGAAGAGTGCGACGCACTGATGGCTACCCGCGGCAAGTCCTTCTCCATGATGAGAATGCTCTCCGCCTGTGTAAGACAGAAGCACAACATCTCCCTCTCCGTTACCATGCAGATCGTATCGGTGATCGTAGGCTTTGTGCTGGTATCCTTCCTCAGCTGCTATGCTGGTCTCCAGCAGCTGTCCTCCCTGGCTATCATTATCTATGAGGCTTTCTGGCTGGCGGCAATTATCATTATTCCAAAGTTAAGAAAACCGTAATTTACCATAAAAAAGAACCCCTCCGGCAAACTGGAAGGGTTCTTTTTCTTTGCCTTTTATTTCACTTCTAAAGAATCAAAGATCCATAAAGCAACATCTTTTGATATGTACGGAAGGGAAGTGTTTTCGGTGTCAGAATAGCCGCACAGCGCCATATATGGCATATCCTCCCTGATATATGTAATGTTGCGGAAAAGTCTTTCTTCTCCGTTTATTTCTTCCAGGGTATCGTACTGCACTTCCACAATTTTGCCATGGTTGCCCTGATGGGTCCGGACCACAAAGTTCAAACGATCTGAATTTTCCGGATTCTCCTCAGCAAGCCGCTGTTCAATCATTGCGGAATTTCCCAGCAGCAGCTCCCTGTATGCCCGCTGATATTCGTCATCCATTCCTGTGTATGGGGAAATTACGAGAAATGCCCCTATGTTCTCTGCAGTCCACTGCACATCAGCAAAGCCTGCTGTAATATAGCCTCCCTGCACTTCATACTTCCAGTCCTCTGGAATAGACAGCGTATATGTTTCATCATATATGCTGGGGTACATATCCTGCTGTGTTACAGTAATTACATCAGTTACCGGAAATGCTGGTTCCTCTGTTGTCGGCGTTGATTGTCCTCCGCTGCAGCCTGCCAGCAATGCTGCCACCATACAGCCGGCCAGTAAAAACACCGCTAATTTTTTCATAAAGATATCCCCTTTCTCTTACTGATAGATGGTCAGGGTACCGTTATAGGTGGTCAGATAAGACTGGTCGTATGGATCTTCAAAGGTCGGCGCCATGGACGGGCCATAGCGCAGCAGGAAGTAGTCCATGTCATGGAGAAGATCCAGCATCAGTTGGAAATTTTCGTATTTCCGTTCTGCCTGTGTTTCCCGTGCAAGGTCGGCCAGTGTCTGCAGATCAGTACGCAATGCTTCATTGTGTACAGCGGATTTCAATTCCTCCAGCTTCGCAGCCAGGTCATTCAGGTCATACTCCACATCCGTAATGATCTCCGCAGCGTATTTCTCATAAAATTCCTCTTCTGTCAGGTTTTCATCCCGGCAGATCGCAGCTTTGTCCAGTTCTGCATCATACATCCAGCCTATCTGCACTTCTTTCCCCTTTGTCACGAATCGGTTCCAGTACAGGGCATCTTTGTCTGATAACTGCTCGAACTGAATGTCAAGATCACCAAGGCAGATGCTCTCAAAGGCACGATTTGCAGTTTTCACAAACTCTGTAATGCGGGTCACTTCTGCTTCGCTCATGCCTTCCAGCGCCAAAGCACGGGCTGCTTCTACTTCCGCCTGTGTCGGCTTAAACGCTTTCTCTTCTGTCACTTCACTGACAGTGCTTTCCAATCCCGTATCTTCTGCAGGAGCGCCAGCACCGCAGCCTGCCAGCAGTCCGGCTGCCAGGCAACCGGTCAGTAAAAACAGAACGATCTTTTTCATACAATCATCTCTTTTCTTATCATTTGCTTTCATTATAACACATCCTATGAGACAAAAAAACCCCATCCTGAAAAGGACGGGGTTTTTCTTATTTCTTTGAAAAAAGCGCGGCGATTTTTTCACCGTCCACACAGTCTTTTTCTGTGGCATAAAGGCACCATGGCGCCTGCTTTCTGATCCATTCCAGCAGATCTTTCAGAGAGCCGTCTCGAAAAAAGCCATCTGGCAGGGTGTAATATTCTTCGCCACACTGTGTTGTGGAGCCCGGCTTGGCAAAAGCGAAACCATGCTCAATTACCCATTCTTTGCCGCGCCGCACAAGGGTAAAACCGTGTTCCACCTCTCCAACGTGGCTTGGTTCATACAGATGCTGAATGATATAACGTTGTTCCATATTTCTTCTCCTTATATTAAACGGTTTTGTTGTTTTCGTTTGGCAAGCTGATGAATGACAATTAAGCCAATCACATACACTGCCACCTGGAAGCACCAGGAGAAGGCTTCAGCATAGGCGATGACTGTATTATCGAAGACTGGTTTCAATGCGTAAGATAAACCGATGCGGACACCAAGCGTCATAATGCCGCAGAGACCGGAAAACAGCACCTTGCCGCTGCCCTCCAGATAACCGCGCATTGCCATAGAGAGACCAAATGCCATATAGAACCATGCCAGCGACCAGAAGAAATCGGTGCCGATCTTCACAGCCTCAGCCGTTACACCGAAGAAACCAATGATGGTGCCGCCGAACAGGAGCATCGACACTGCCAGTACAATGGAGATCGCTGCCGTCATGGCAACGCCTACACCAAGACATTTTCTCGCCCGGCCATACTCGCCTGCGCCGATATTCTGCGACGTAATAGTCGCAATACCGGTGCCCAGATTGATGATCGGCAGCATGATCACGCTGTCAATGCGATAAGCAGTGGTAATTGCTGCCACCGTTGCTGTGCCAAAGTTATTCATAAAGTTCTGCAATACAAGATTGCCGCCGGCTGTAACCACAGACTGTATGGTGATCGGCAGCGCTAATTTGCAGCCGCTCTTCAGCACAGCACGATCAAACACTTCTCTGTTCACTCTGAAACGAAGGATTTTATAGCGCTTCGCAGAATATAGTATTACAAAAACAGTCATCAGTCCCTGTGCAATTACTGTTGCTGCTGCCGCACCTTCCACGCTCCACCGGAACACGCCGACAAACAGCAGATCCAGCGCCACGTTCATTACAGAAGAAACAAGAATGGAGTAAAACGGCGCCTTGCTGTCTCCAATGCCCCGCAGCACTGCCGCGTATACATTATAAATCGCCAGAAACGGTACGCCGATCAGCACAATGCGCAGATAACTGGCTGCCGTGTTCAGAATATCCGTCGGCGTCTGCAGAAGGAGCAGCCCCTCTCTGGAAAAAATAATCCCCAGCACGCTCAGGAGGATAAATACTGCACTGAGCAGGATCAAAAACGTGGAAAGGATCCGCTTCTGGACTGCTCTGTCTCCTGTGCCGTACCGCCGCGCGGCTAAAATGGACACACCGGACGTAAATCCGGTCATAGCCATGATGAATAAATTGGTCACCACGTTGGTGGCGCCGATGGCCGCCAGCGCAGATTCATTCTCTATGTTGCCGACGATAAAAGCATCGGCCCAGCTGTATAACTGCTGCAGCAATCCGCTTAATATTAAGGGAATGCTGAATAAAATCAATGTTTTGGCAAGATTGCCCTTGATCAGATTGCTTGTCATAGAAGCACTCCTTCATCAAAAAAAGCCACCCATTCCGGGTGGCAATCTCAAATCAAATTGATTCTGACTTCTCACAGGTTTATTATAGCACAGGAAAAATCAATGCGCAATTACTTTAAATTCTGAACGGCTTTTTTTCGCAGTTCAAACTCCTTGATCTCATACACCATGCTGTTGTCCACGTTCTCCATGCGCTTCTTTCTCAGGTAATCCAGGCTGCGCATAAAGGTATTCTTGCCAACAGAAGCCACTGCAAAAGCATCGGCTTTCTGTTCCATCTCCGGCACACGGCCTGCCATAATGCACTGCATGCGCTCCTCTGCCATTGCACGGGCAGAGCGGCTGGTGTCGTGAAGGTCACCGTTTACATAGTGACCCAGCTCGTGGAGCATCACTGCAAGAAATACGTCCGGATTCTCAAACAGACAGTCACGGTGCAGATCATCTACTCTTGCAATCGGGAATTCTCGTGTTTCGTCTTTGAAAATATCAACGCAAAGATGAAAACCTCTTGCCTGATACAGGTCTTTCTGATAGAACACAAACAGCACGTCCTTGTCTGCTGCTGTATCCACAATCTTACCGATCTCTACTGTGTCGCTGCCGTCATACTCTGCAAACGCTGTGTTATACATTAATTTGTACTGCCCTTTTGCCATGCTGTTTCCTCCTCATTCCAGAACATCTGCTCCAAAATTATTTTAACACATAGAAAAACCCGCAGGCAAGCCTCCTGCGGGTTCTTTGGTGGACGTTAACGGACTTGAACCGCTGACCCTGCGCACGTCAAGCGCATGCTCTACCAGCTGAGCTAAACGTCCTTCTTTTTATGATACCATTGTATTATAACATATCCACTTAGAAAAAGCAAGCCTTTTCTCATAGGAACGGCACAAGAACCGCTCCCAGTGAAATCATGCCCAGAACACCCACAACCAGCCAGCCGCGGATCTTCTGGAATCTGGTGCTGCATAAATCGTTCATCACCGTTTTGTCAGAAGTCAGCCGCACCAGAAACACCAGCACCGGTGTAATCATCATACCGGAGAGTATCTGCGTCAGCACTGCAATCTGATTCAGCGGCAGTCCGGGAACCAGAACAACTGCCACCGCAAGCAGCACACTGCCGTAATAAATACCGTAAAATTTCGGAGACTGCCGGATGGTGTCGTTGAGACTCTGCGACCAGCCAAAGGCCTGCGCCGCCGACCAGGAGGAAGACAGCGACACCGTAATGGCCGCCAGCAGACCTGCATTGAACAGCCCCAACCCGAAGAGAACAGATGCCCACACGCCGAATTTTTCACCGAGAGCTGTGATGAATTCCGCCGGACCGGCTGCCTCTGCGTTTGGGATCTGCCCGAACAGAACGGCACCGATCACCAGAATAAAAAACGCAATGATTACCTTGCACACACAGCCAATCAGCGTATCAATCCTGCCTTTACGAATCTCCTCTGCAGTGGTGCCCTTGTCTGCATAAGCACCGTTCTGGTAAAAAATCATCCACGGCGCAACGGCGTTGCCCACCATGGCAATGAGATACCACACCATATCTGCACCGCTGCCACTCTGCCTGTTCCAGCTGACAAAACTCTGCCCGATCTGCCCCCAATCCGGCTTTAAAAAGAAAGCCATCACCACAAACACCACGTTGAGCAAACCGATCAGCACTGCCAGCTTTTCTTTGGCAGCATATCCACGAATCAGCGTGATCGACAGCACCAGTCCGGCGCTGAGCATTACGGAAAGCCACATGGGAAATCCCAGTACCGTCAGCCCGGCAGACATACCGATGAATTCCGTCACCAGCGTTAAAATATTCTGCACCAACAGGGAAAGCAGCTGGTACACCATCCAGAACCGGCCGTATTTTTCTTTCACCAGGCAATGATATCCCTGACCGGAAGCAATTCCCAGCCGCATAGCCATTTCCTGCACAGTATAGGTCAGCAGCACCATGCAGCATACCACCGGCAAAAACAGACTGTACCCAAATTTTGCGCCCGTTACCCCGTAAGAGATAATACCGCCGGCATCGTTATCTGCCAGCGCTGCCAGCAGCCCCGGCCCCAGCAAACTGAACAGCAGCCACAGCCGCGAATGCTTCTTCATTGCCGCACCCCCATTTCCTCACACTATCCTATGCTGAGAAAAGAAATCGGTGCAAAATAAAAAAATCCCCCGGATTTACCGGGGGATCGTTTCAGGCAAAATTATGCCTTTACCTCGTCAGCTTCGTCTGCCTTTTCTTCTACAACTGCTTCGTCTTCGATGGAAACTACGTCTGTTTCGTATGTCACATCCATATCGTCGAAATCGAACTCTTCACAGCCACAGCCGCAGCCCTTTTTGCCCAGGAACTTCTTTGCAACCTTAGCAACTGCCAGCAGTGCTACGAGAACTACACCAATTTTAACAATAGTCTTAATTACTTTCATTTTTTATTCCTCCAAAAATTTAATATATATAGTAATTATTGTTCAATACGCCACTTGATACCCTGTGGTGTATCTTCCAGAACAATATGTCTGGCCTTTAATTCATCACGGATGCGGTCAGCAGTTGCCCAGTCTTTTTCAGCTCTTGCCTTGGTACGCCGTGCAATCAGTGCCTCAATTTCTGCATCCAGAGAGTTGTCATTCTTTACATACAGCAGACCGAGAACGCCAGCCAACTTGTTGTAGAGATCCAGTGCATACTGGCAGATCTCCTTGGAAGGTGCTGTCTGTGCATTCAGGCTGGTGTTGATGTCCTTTGCCAGGTCAAACAGTGCGGAGATCGCATCTGCTGTGTTCAGGTCATCGTCCATTGCTGCAATAAACTGTGCCTCGCGGCTGTTGAACTTCTCTCTCAGTGCTGCATCCCCTTCCTGCTCACCGGCTGCTGCATTTTCCAGCAGGAATTCCAGGTTCTCACGGCAGGTGTACAGACGCTCCAGAGCAGCCTTGCACTGCTCAATGATCTCTACGCTGTAGTTGATTGGGCTGCGGTAGTGAGAAGCAACCATCAGATAACGGATCGGCTCATAACCGTACTTTTCCGCTACTTCACGAACGGTAAAGAAGTTATTGAGGGACTTACTCATCTTGTGGTTGTCAACGTTGATGTAGCCATTGTGCATCCAGTAGTTTGCAAATGGTACGCCGTTGCAGCACTCAGACTGTGCAATCTCATTTTCATGGTGTGGGAAGATCAGGTCCTGACCGCCGCAGTGGATGTCGATTGTTTCGCCAAGGTAGCGGCGAGCCATAGCAGAGCACTCAATGTGCCAGCCTGGACGACCCTTGCTCCATGGGGAATCCCAGTATGGTTCACCCTCTTTTGCTGCCTTCCATACTGCGAAGTCCATAGCGTCTTCCTTGTCTTCGCCAATGCTGATTCTTGCACCGGACTGGAGATCATCCAGCGGCTGGTGAGACAGCTTGCCGTACTCGTCGAACTTCTTGGTGCGGAAGTATACGTCGCCGTTTGGTGCTGCGTATGCATAGCCTTTTTCTACCAGGTTGGAAACGATGTCGATGATCTCGTCCATGTTTTCTGTTGCCAGTGGGTGGTGTGTTGCAGGTGCAACGTTCAGGCCGGCTGCATCCTTCTTGTACTCGTCAATGTACTTCAGTGCAACAGCCTGGTAGTCTGTACCTTCTTCGTTTGCACGCTTGATGATCTTGTCATCAATATCGGTAAAGTTCTGTACGAAAGTTACCTTGTAGCCGCGGTATTCCAGGTAGCGGCGGAATGTTTCGAACACAACGATCGGACGTGCGTTGCCGATGTGGATAAAGTTATATACGGTTGGACCGCATGCATAGATTTTTACTTCGCCTTCGGTGATTGGCTTCAGCTCTTCCTTCTGGCGAGTCATAGTGTTAAAAATTTTCATCTATTCATTCTCCTCAAGTGATTCAGTTTTCGTTTGTTTCTGCCGCCGGCAGCGCTGCTGTCAGGGCATCCAGTTTTGCCTGCATTTCTGCAAGTTCCTCTTTCAGGCGCAGATGCTCGATTCGTACTCTGCACAGCTCCTGAGATACCGGGTCACTGACGTGGATCTGGTCAAGATTCTCGCTGACCTTCAGGCCATTGATGCGGACAACCTTTGCAGGCACGCCAACAGCTGTTGCATTTTCCGGTACTTCATCCAGCACAACTGCACCGGCCGCTACGCGGGCACCATCATGCACAGTAAACGGACCAAGCACCTTTGCGCCGGAACCAACCATAACATTGTTGCCCAGTGTTGGGTGACGCTTGCCGGAATCCTTACCGGTACCGCCCAGTGTTACGTTCTGGTAAATGGTGCAGTTGTCACCGATAATCGCTGTTTCACCGATCACAACACCCATGCCGTGGTCAATGAACAGGCCCTTGCCAATAGTTGCGCCCGGGTGGATCTCTACGCCTGTTTTGTGGCGGGAGTACTGAGAAATTGCGCGGGCAATAAACTTCATATCGTGGCGGTGGAACCAGTTTGCTCTGCGGTAATCGCGCACAGCGCGGAAACCGGAATACAGCAGTACAACTTCTGCGCGGGATCTCGCTGCAGGGTCGCGCTCCATAACCACGTCAATATCATCCTTTAAATTACGGAGATATGTTTTCACCTTATCAATCATAAATAGAACCATACCTTTCTTCTGTACTGTCATAAACGGAGACAGCAACAAACAAAAAAGCCGCTTCCATCCCCTTGGTGGGGACGGAGGCGGCTGAAAATTCGTCGCGGTTCCACTCCGTTTTATC
>JAZUBL010000041.1:0-13847 GCA_045638545.1 Acutalibacteraceae bacterium
GGGCAATGGCACTCAACGCCTCCGGAGCGATCTTGACATTTTCGGATTCCGCAATCAGTTTCAGACGGTTCAATATCATATTGCCGGGGATCGGCCGCAGATCAAACCGCTGACAGCGGGATACGATCGTCGGCAGCACCAGATGCGCTTCGGTAGTGGCAAAAATGAACTTCACATGCGATGGCGGCTCTTCCACGGTTTTGAGCAGAGCGTTCCACGCCGCCTTGGACAGCATGTGAACTTCGTCGATAATGTACACGCGATACTTTGCTCTGGCTGGTGTAAAGTTTGCTTCTTCCCGCAGGGTGCGGATGTTATCCACACCGTTGTTGCTGGCTGCGTCGATCTCCACGATATCCAGAATGGAACCGGCATCGGCTTCTCTGCAGATATCACAGACACCGCATGGATCACCATTGACCGGTGTGAGACAGTTGACCGCCTTGGCCAGAATTTTGGCGCAGGTGGTTTTGCCTGTACCACGGGAGCCAGTGAACAGATATGCATGGGCAATTCGTCCAACGGAAAGTTCATTTTTCAGTGTTTCCGTTACCTGCGGCTGACCAACAACATCAGCAAACACAGTTGGACGCCACTTACGGTACAAAACCTGATACAAAGCAACACCTCCCATTTTCAGACAAAAAGAAAATAAGCAAGGCAGATGCTCCCTAAAAAAGGATCATGCATCGGGATATGCGAACGAACAGACTTACCTGCATCGCACGGTGCTATCCGTTTAATGCTGCTCGGTTCCCCGCCTGACATGGTTCCCGGCGCTCCGTCGCGCAGGATCCGTTCGCTCGCATATCCTAATGCATGCATCTCTGCCTTGCTTATTCTCCAGCTAACTTCTCTATTATAGCGTGTACTTCAGAAAAAAGCAAGTCTTTTTTTCAATTTCTTTTGAAAAAATGCAACTAATTTTTATTTTTTAAGTATTTTCCATAGAAAAAGCCGACAAACAGCTTTTCTGCTGCCTGCCGGCCTTAAAATTATGTAAAATTAGAGAATGATCTCGCCTTCTGCTGTGAATGGGAGAGCAGCTGCGTTAGCTTCGTCTGTATCCAGGTGAACAGCGTCAGCGTATGTTGGGCTTACACGAGCAACAACGTCACCGAAGATCAGTGCGCGGTCATCGTATTCAACCTTCAGCTGAACGATCTGCTTGTCTGCGATACCCCACTTCTCAGCTGTTTCTGGTGTCAGGTGAGCGTGACGCTTTGCAACGATAACGCCCTGCTCCAGATCAACTTCGCCTGCAGGACCGATGAGCTTGCAGCCTGGTGTACCGTCGAGAACACCGGACTCACGGATCACAGCGTCAACGCCCAGCTTGCGAGCGTCGGATCTTGCGATTTCTACCTGTGTTGCGGAGCGGAATGGACCAAGGATGGAAACACCCTTCATCTCGCCCTTAGGACCTACAACTGTTACGCGCTCTTCTGCAGCGTACTGACCAGGCTGAGACAGCATTTTCTTCACTGTCAGCTCTTTGCCCTCACCAAAGAGAGCGATAAAATCAGCCTCGGATACGTGTACGTGTCTTGCAGAAGTTTCAACTATAATTTTCATGGCACTATCCCCTTTTTTGTTAATCTTATACATTTACATTCTACTCTATTCTTTGTAAAATTTCAACTCTTTCAGAGAAATATAAATTTAATTTTCATTTTGTTCACTTTATGGTATACTGAGTTTAATATAGATAAAAAGAGGGATGAGTATGTATCAGGATTGGGATGCGCTGAAGCAGGCGTGTTTAAACTGTAAAGAGTGCGGCCTGTGCGAAACCCGTACCAACGTGGTGTTTGGTGTTGGCAACCCGAACTCGAAAGTATTATTTATTGGTGAAGGACCTGGACAGAACGAGGACCTGCAGGGCGAACCATTTGTAGGCCGCGGCGGTCAGCTGCTGGACAAAATGCTGGAAGCTGTGGACCTGAGCCGAAAAAAGAACATTTACATTGCGAATATCGTAAAGTGCCGCCCGCCGCAGAACAGAGATCCGTTCCCAGAAGAGCAGGAGGCCTGCCTCACCTGGCTGCGCAACCAGGTAGCGCTGATGAAGCCGAAAATCATCGTTTGCCTTGGCAGAATTGCCGCCATGAAGATCATCAATCCGCAGATCAAGATTACAAAGGAGCACGGTATTTTCACAGAGAAGAACGGCATCCTTATGATGGCTACGCTTCACCCTGCCGCGCTGCTGCGTAACCCAAACAATAAACCGGCTGCTTTCGAAGACTTCCTTGCTCTGCGCAAAAAGATTGACGAACTGGGCATTGATGTTGATAAAGAACCGATTTTAGATTAAACCTAAAGAATCAGGAGGAGAACCCCCGGCGAGGGTTCTCCTCTTTTCTGTTCCACCGGAACAGAAAATTCACCTCTCCTGCGCTACTTTCCAGGCGGATTTCGTCATCTGCGGATGACGAGAAGGGCTTCGCCCCTTCACCCCACCGCTTTTGAAAAAGCGGGCAAAACTTTAAATTTACACACAGCTTCGTCTGTGGGAAAAGTTCCTCCTTTATGGCAGAACTTTTCCGAGGAGTGCAATCACTATATTTGCGAGGGCGGGCGACCGCCTGTCGGTGCATACCGACAAAAAAGGCACGGAATAAAATCCGTGCCTCATTTTATATGTTCAGTTATGCAATTGCAAACATGATTTCTGCTTTGCAGACAATCTTGTCATTTACCTTTGCTACGCCTTCTGCTACGAAAACAGGACCCTTCTTCTTGAGGATCTCGACGCGCATGTGGAGAACGTCACCAGGCTTAACCATGCCCTTGAAACGAGCGCTGTTGATGCCTGTGAAGTAACCCAGCTTGCCGCTGCCTTCTGCATTTTCGCCTTCGCAGCAAACTGCAATGCCGCCTACCTGTGCCATTGCTTCCAGGATGAGAACACCTGGCATTACGTGCTCTTCTGGGAAGTGACCCATAAAGTGCATTTCGTTTGCAGATACACACTTGATGCCTTCTGCCCACTTGCCGCCTTCAAAGTCAACAATCTTGTCAACCATCTGGAATGGATAGCGATGTGGAAGAATCTTCTGAATCTGATTGCTGTTCAGTTCCATTGCTTAGTCCTCCATGTACTTCTTCACAACGAGTGTTGCGTTGTGGCCGCCAAAGCCCAGGGAGTTGGACAGAGCGTAGTTGAGAACGCGCTCCTTACCAACGTTTGGTGTAATATCAAGATCACACTCTGGGTCTGGTGTCTGGTAGTTGATGGTTGGTGGAACGAAGTCGTTCTCAACAGCCTTTACGCACATGATTGCTTCGATTGCACCTGCTGCGCCCAGGCAGTGGCCCATCATGGACTTTGTGGAGCTTACGGAAACTGTCTTCGCGTGGTCGCCCATTGCTGTCTTGATTGCCATTGTCTCAAAGCGGTCGTTTGCTGGTGTAGATGTACCGTGTGCGTTGATGTAATCGATCTGCTCTGGTGTAATGCCAGCGTCAGCGATTGCTGTCAGCATGGACTTTGCAGCACCGGAACCGTCTTCTGCAGGCAGTGTGATGTGGTATGCGTCGCATGTTGCGCCGTAACCAACAACTTCACCGTAGATCTTAGCGCCGCGAGCCTTTGCGTGCTCGAGCTCTTCCAGAACCAGGATACCTGCGCCTTCACCCATTACGAAGCCGGAACGCTCCTTATCGAATGGAATGGATGCACGGCTTGGATCGTTGGAGAAGTTCAGAGCCTTCATGGATGTAAAGCCGCCGATGCCCAGGTGTGTGATTGCTGCTTCTGCGCCGCCTGTGATCATGATGTCTGCATAGCCGTCACGAATGTGGTGGAATGCATCGCCAACTGCGTTGGAACCACCTGCGCATGCAGTTACAGGACATGTGCACATGCCCTTTGCGCCGAACTCGATTGCTACCATGCCTGCGCCCATGTTTGCGATCATCATGGTTACGAAGAATGGAGATACACGGTCAAAGCCCTTCTCCAGTGCCTTCTTGTGCTCAGTTTCAATGGTGCTGAGACCACCGATACCGGAAGAAATGATTACGCCGAAACGGTCGTGATCGAACTCTGCATCTGCCAGACCGGACTCTGCGTATGCCTGCTTTGCAGCGATCATTACGAACTGTGCGTAACGGGACATCTTGCGAACTTCCTTCTTATCCAGGTACTTCTCAACGTCCAGATCCTTTACTTCCGCAGCGATCTTCATTCTGTGCTCTTCTACTTCTGTCTGTGTGATGAAATCGATGCCGCACTTGCCTGCTTTTGCAGAAGCCCACATTTCATCTACTGTATTACCAATTGGAGTAACAGCGCCCATGCCTGTTACAACAACTCTTCTCTTACTCAACTGAACTCCTCCTCTTACATTACCATGCCGCCGTCTACATTGAGAACCTGACCGGAGATATAGCTTGCCATATCACTTGCCAGGAACGCAACTGCATTCGCAACATCTTCAACCTGACCAAAGCGAGTAAGCGGGATGTTCTTCATAGCCATCTCCTTCACTTCTGCTGGAAGGTTTGCTGTCATTTCTGTTTCGATCATACCAGGTGCAATTGCGTTAACAGTTACACCGCGGCTGCCGATTTCCTTTGCCAGTGTCTTTGTCATACCGATCACACCAGCCTTACTTGCAGCATAGTTGCTCTGGCCTGGGTTACCCATAAGGCCTGCAACAGATGCCATGTTGATGATGCGGCCGCTGCGCTGCTTCATCATTGGCTTTGCTGCCAGCTTCATGCAGTTCCAAGTACCCTTCAGGTTTACATTGATAACTGCATCGAAGTCTTCTTCCTTCATACGAACCATCAGCGCATCTCTTGTGATACCTGCGTTGTTTACGAGGATATCAATGCGGCCGAACTCTGCCAGAATCTGGTCAAACATACGCTCGCAGTCTTCCATTACTGCTACGTTTGCCTGCACCAGCAGAACCTTAACGCCCAGTGCTTCGCACTGCTGCTTTGTCTCTTCAGCAAGGCCCAGGTCTGCAATCGCCAGGTTTGCGCCGAGGGATGCCAGCTTCAGGCAGATCTCTTTGCCGATACCGCGGCTGCCGCCGGTAACGAGTGCTACTTTATCTTTTAAATTAATCATAATTTTTTATCCTTTCAGCGCTTCAATTGTCTTTGCCAGTGTTTCCGGATCTTCTACTGCGTAAGTTGGGATCTTTCTATCAATCTTCTTTACAAAGCCGCTGAGTGCCTTGCCTGGACCGATCTCAACAAATGCTTCTACGCCGTTGTCGATCATGTAACGGATGCTGTCCTCCAGGAATACGGAAGACATAACCTGCTTTGTCAGCAGACCTGGAATTGTTTCGCCTTCTGCCAGCTCTTTTGCTGTTGTGTTGAAGATTACAGGTGTCTGCATCTCCTTGAAGTCAACAGTCTTGAAACGCTCGCACAGTGCGTCGGATGCAGGCTTGAGCAGAGATGTGTGGAACGGACCGGAAACGTTCAGTGTTACTGCACGCTTTGCGCCCTGCTCCAGTGCCATTGCTGCTGCCTTTTCCACTGCCTTTGTTTCGCCGCCGATTACCAGCTGGCCTGTGCAGTTATAGTTTGCAATTTCAACTACACCTTCGGAAGATGCCTCTGCGCAGATTGCTGCCAGCGGCTCACGCTCCATGCCGAGGATTGCGGACATCATGCTGTCCATGCCCTTAACTGCTGCTTCCATTGCCTGGCCGCGGAAGCGAACCAGCTCAACAGCTGTCTGGAAATCGAACACGCCTGCTGCATACAGCGCAGAATATTCACCAAGGCTCAGGCCGGCTACGTAGTCCGGCTCAATGCCGTTTTCTTTTAAAAGTTCTGTAATAACAGCCGCAGTTGCAACCATGCATGGCTGTGTATAGCTTGTCTGGGAAAGGGTTGCAAGATCGCCCTCGAAGCACATGGACTTTACGTCGAAATCCAGTTCGATGGAATCATACATTTTCTGTGCAGTTGGGTATGCTTCGTAAAGATCCTTACCCATCTGTTCCTTCTGGGTTCCCTGACCAGCATAAAGGAATCCGATTTTCATATGGTGTCCCTCTCGTTTCTAAACCTTATATTTCAATTAAGCCTTCAGCTTTGCGATTACTGCTTCGCACTCTGCAAACATCTCTTCGATGATTGCCTTTGCAGGCTTTACTTCGTTGCACATACCTGCAACCTGACCTGCCATGATGGAACCATAAGATGCGTCGCCATCAAATACAGCGCGGCGCAGTGCGCCCAGTGTGTATTCTTCCAGATCTGCAGGGGATGCGCCTTCACGCTCTCTTGCAATGTACTCTCTTGCCATCTTGTTCTTGATCATACGAACCGGTGCGCCGCCGCAGATCTTACCTGTTACAACAGTGTCTGTGTCGCCAGCCTTGAGAACAGCGTTCTTGTAGTTCTCGTGGATTGGGCATTCTTCTGCTACCAGCAGGCATGTACCAACCTGAACGCCGATTGCGCCCAGAGCGTATGCTGCTGCGATCTGTCTGCCGCTTGCAATACCGCCGGCTGCGATTACAGGGATATCGATTGCGTCTGCAATCTGTGGGAGCACTGCCATTGTGGTCAGATCGCCAACATGGCCGCCAGCCTCTGTACCCTCAACGATGATTGCGTCAGCGCCGGAACGAGCCAGACGCTTTGCCAGTGCTACTGTACCTGCAACAGGCATAACCTTAATGCCAGCTTCTTTCCATGCTGGAACATACTTGCCAGGGTTGCCTGCGCCTGTTGTGATTACAGCTACCTTCTCTTCGATTACTACCTGAGAGAGCTCTTCCAGATGTGGGTTCATCATCATGATGTTTACACCAAAAGGCTTGTCTGTCTTTGCGCGGGCTGCATGAATTTCAGCACGAAGTGCCTCGCCATTCATAGAGCCGCTTGCAATGAGACCAAGACCGCCTGCATTGGAAATAGCAGCAGCAAATTCACCGGTTGCGATATTTGCCATACCGCCCTGAATCAGTGGATATTCAATTCCTAACAGTTCATTTAACTTCACGATGATTTCCTCCTAATATCAACTCAGCAGAAATTCTGCTTTCAATTCTAAAATATATTAAACGTTGGTGCAGTCACCCAGCACGCGGAAACGCTTATAGCGCTGATCCTGCAGAGCCTTGGCATTCATCTTAGAGAAATATGCCAGCTCTTCTGTCAGAATCAGACGAATCTGTGCGTAAACAAATTCCGGATTTTCGCTGAGGTCACCCTTTGGTTCTTTTACGATGCCGTCGATCACATCCAGCTCCTGCAGATCATAAGATGTGATTTTCATGCACTCACTTGCTTCTTTTGCACGGGTGCTGTCCTTCCAGAGAATGGAAGCAAAGCCTTCCGGAGAAAGAATGGAGTACACAGAGTTCTCCAGCATATAAACCTTATTTGCAACAGCCAGTGCCAGTGCGCCGCCGCTGCCGCCTTCACCGATAATAAATGCAATCACAGGAACCTGCAGTGTGCTCATTTCCATCAGGTTGCGGGCAATTGCCTCACCCTGACCGTGCATTTCTGCTTCCATGCCTGGATATGCACCGGAAGTATCGATAAATGTAATGATCGGACGGCCGAACTTTTCCGCCTGCTTCATCATGCGCAGTGCTTTGCGGTAGCCTTCCGGCGCCGCCATACCGAAGTTGCACTTCAGGTTTTCCTCCAGGTTATGGCCCTTTAATGTACCGATAACGGTTACAGGGGTGCCGCTGAAGGATGCAATACCACCCATGATCGCGCCGTCATCTTTGCTGTGACGGTCGCCGCGCTGCTCGAAGAAATCCTCGAACAGGTGCTCGATATAGTCCTTTACGTTTGGACGGGACGCTTTACGCGCAATATAAACACGGTCATAGCTGGAGAGATTTTCGTATGCCTGTTCCAGCATCTTCTCTCTCGCCTTTACCAGTTCTGCCTTAATTTTATCAGAATCCAGCTGACTTGCATCGGTCAGATCTGTCAGCTTCTGAATTTCCAGCTCAAGCTCTTTTGCCTTTGCTTCAACTTCCTGCAGTGACATGATTATCGAGCCTCCTTTCGGTGGAGTTTTAACAGTCTTGCCAATGTAGAACGCATCTCGCTTCTCGGCACAACCTGATCAACAAAGCCCTGATCCTGCTGGAACTCTGCTCTCTGGAAGCCTTCCGGCAGCTTCTGCTTGATTGTCTGCTCGATAACACGCGGACCGGCAAAACCGATCAGCGCATTTGGCTCAGCAATGGTAATATCGCCCAGGGAAGCGAAACTTGCAGTTACGCCGCCTGTTGTCGGGTCTGTGAGATAGGAAATAAACAGCTGACCAGCCTCGTTGTGACGGGCAATGGCGCTGCTTGTCTTGGACATCTGCATCAGAGAAATGATGCCTTCCTGCATTCTTGCACCGCCGGATGCGGAGAAGATAATTACAGGCAGGGATTTCTTTGTAGCAAGCTCCACAGCGCGTGTAATTTTTTCACCGACAACGCTGCCCATACTTGCCATCAGGAAACGGCTGTCCATAACGCAGAGAACTGCGCGATGACCGTCGATCTTGCAGATACCTGTTACAACAGCATCGTTCAGACCAGTTGCCTTTTCCAGATGATACAGCTTCTGATTATAGTTTGGGAAGTTCAGTGCATTCTTTGTCTTCAGCTTATAGTTGATTTCACGGAAGCTCTCAGGATCTGCTACTGCCTCAATACGCTCAAATGCTGTCATTTTCATGTGGCAGCCGCACTCCGGGCAAACCTGCAGATTATCCTTCAGCTGCTGTGTCAGAAAATCCTTCTGGCAGCTCGGACATTTTGTGTAAAGGCCTTCCGGCACCTGAATCTTCTGATTGGACTTATCCTTTGGGAGCAAAGACTTAAATAAACTTAATTTTTCTTTTCTCTCGTTAAACAGTTGTTCCATCATTCATCCACCAGTGTATCTAAATATTTCTCAATAAAGCCTGTGTTATAATCACCGGAAGCAAACTCCGGATGATATACGATTTTATAAAGCAGATCCAGGTTGCTGTCTACACCATCAATGATGAACTCTTCCAGCACACGGCGCATACGAGCCATTGCTTCTTCACGGTTTGCACCGTGAACGATCAGCTTGCCGATCATGGAGTCATAATATGGTGGGATGGAATAGCCCTGATAAATTGCAGTGTCTACACGCACGCCAAAGCCGCCCGGTACGTTCATGCCGCTGATGAGACCTGGGCATGGACGGAAGTTCTGGCTTGGTGTTTCCGCATTGATGCGGCACTCCATAGCGTGACCGCGCAGCTTGATGTCTTCCTGTTTAAAGGAAAGCGGAAGACCTTCTGCAATACGAATCTGCTCCTTAATCAGGTCATAGCCTGTAATCAGCTCAGTGATCGGATGCTCAACCTGAATTCTTGTATTCATTTCAATAAAGTAGTAGTTGCCGGACTCGTCCAGAACATACTCAATGGTACCTGCGTTTTCGTAACCGGCAGCTGTTGCAGCCTTTACAGCATCGCGGCCCATCTTCTCACGGAGTTCCGGTGTCAGCGCTGCAGAAGGTGCTTCTTCGATCATCTTCTGGTTGCGGCGCTGCACGGAGCAGTCACGCTCACCCATGTGAACAACGTTGCCGTGAGCGTCAGCCATGATCTGGAACTCAATGTGCTTTGGATTAAGCACCAGCTTTTCCAGATACATATCATCATCACCGAATGCGCTCTTTGCTTCGCTCTTTGCAGAGAGATATGCATTGTCGAATTCTTCCGGTGTAAATGCCTTACGCATACCACGGCCGCCGCCGCCTGCAGATGCTTTAATAAGAACAGGGTAACCGATCTCATCAGCAGCTGCTCTTGCCTCGTCCAGTGTGTTTACACTGCCGTTGGAACCAGGCACAACAGGAACACCTGTTTTTACCATCAGTTCACGAGCTGCGGACTTGTTGCCCATCATGTCGATAACGTCGCCGGATGGGCCGATAAACTTGATGCCGCAGGTTTCAACCAGTCTTGCAAAAGTTGCGTTTTCTGCAAGGAAGCCAAAACCAGGGTGAATTGCGTCACAGCCTGTTGCAATTGCAGCGGACAGAACGTTCTTCATATTCAGGTAGCTGTCTACAGACTTAGCCGGACCTACGCAAACGGCTTCATCAGCCAGTTTTACGTGCAGGGCACCGCTGTCTGCCTGAGAATAAATTGCTACTGTCTGAATGCCCATTTCTTTACAGGTTCTGACAATACGAACCGCGATCTCACCACGGTTTGCAATCAAAATCTTACGAAACATATGCGCGCTCCTTATTCCTTGATCAGCATGATAACCTGATCGAACTCTACCATATCTTCTTCCTTAACGAGGATCTCTGTAACAGTACCGGAAACAGGTGCTGTAATTTCATTCATCATCTTCATTGCTTCTACAATGCAGAGTGTCTGGCCTTTTTTAACCTGCTGACCAACAGTTACATATGGCTCAGCGCCTGGTGCACTTGCCTGGTAGAAAGTACCCACAACAGGGGACTTTACAGGTGTACCGTTCATTACTGCTGGTGCAGCCTCTGCTGCCGGTGCAGCTGCCGGAGCTGCCTCTGGTGCTGCGTGGTGAGCAGATGCCATGTGCATTGGCATTGGATGTGCTGCAGGTACTGCAACAACGTTCTTTGTTTCCTTAGCCAGCTTCAGCTTAAATGTATCAGACTCCAGTTCAAACTTGTGAATGCCGGATGCATCAAATTCCTGCATCAGAGCTTTAATATCGTTCAAATTCATGCGATTATCTCCTTCTTCATTAAAACATAACGTCTTCATTGCCGTATCTTCCGGTGGAGAACCACACCTTTTTGGACATACTTATACAGCATATGTAAATATAATAAAACCAGTATACATTATATCTGATTTTGCAAATAAAGTAAACACTCATGGGCTAAAAAATGACGCTATTTTGTAAATATTCTTTAAATTTTTTGAAATCCCATGGAACTTATGCCAAAACCATTGTGCAATAGCAACAACAAATAAGCTATAATTCCCGTAGTTTTTCACAAACTTTATTTCAGTGTTGTATTCTCGCTTAACAAAAGAGGAAAATCAGGCTCTCTCCAACACTGCAAAAAGTGCCAAAAAGCCCGTAGATAAGCCATTTTTGGCTTTCATTACCCTGTAACATAGTTTGTAAAATCAGACTAATCTAATCTGCAGAATCAGCTCCATCTGCTTTACGAAATTAGATGGACTGCTTTATAATATACAGTTTCATTGCATTAAAAAAAGGTTGCCTTTTTGCCGGAAATCCGGCACGGGCAACCCTTATTTTATTTCAGCAGCGCTGCTTCCCAGTCTGCCTCTTTAAAGCCAACCAGCACGGTATCATCCGTTACCAGAATCGGTCTTTTTACCAGCATTCCGTTGGAGGCCAGCAGTGCCAGCTGTTCGTCTTCTGCCATCTCCGGCAGTTTGTTTTTCAATTCCATTGCTTTGTACTGCTGACCGCAGGTATTGAAAAACTTCTTCAGCGGCAGTCCGCTCTTCTGATGCCAGACTGTCAGCTCCTCCAGTGTTGGATTTTCAGCAGAAATATCGCGCACTGTTACAGAACAGTTCTGCGCTTCCAGCCATTTTCTCGCTTTGGTGCAGGTTGTGCACTTTGGGTAACAAAGAAATAACATCATTTTTCCTCCTGTCATTACGAAAGTTTAACCATCATACACGAATTCAGAAAGAATTGCAATATCCATGCCCATTTTGGCAGAAATATGCTATACTTAAGAAAATGACCTTCAGGAGGCCTATGCCATGGAACATCAGACTGAAACTACAAAAATGGAAATGCACGAAAAGTGCCCTGTTTATAAAAAATGCAACGGCTGCCAGCTGCAAAATCTCTCTTACCCGGAGCAGCTGCGCTGGAAACAGGCAAAAATTAAAAAGCTGTTTGGCGGACTTTGCAAAGCAGCACCGATTATCGGTATGGAGGATCCGCTCCACTACCGCAATAAGGTGCAGTCTGTATTCCGCCTGACAAGAGACAAGAAGCTGATCTCCGGCGTGTATCAGTCAGAGCGTCAGGGCATTGTTGCCATTGACAAATGTATGACCGAGGATAAGGACGCTTCCAAAATTGTTGTAACCATCCGCCAGCTAATGCAGAAGTACCGCATCAAACCATATAACCCAGGTGCCGATGCAGGCTTTATGAAGCACGTGCTCATCCGTAAAGGCAAAGCTACAGGCCAGATCATGGTAGTGCTGGTTGCTTCCACTATGATTTTCCCATCACAGGGCAAGTTTATGGAGCGTTTGCTGGCGGCTCATCCGCAGATCACAACTGTTGTGCTGAACGTAAACCCACACCCAACCAAGCTGCTGCTTGGAAAACAGGAGAAAGTACTTCACGGAGACGGCGTAATTTATGACACCCTCTGCGATTACACATTTAAGATCTCCCCTCGCTCTTTCTATCAGATCAACCATGACCAGACTGAGAAGCTTTATGATAAGGCTGTAGAGCTGGCTGGCCTGACCGGAGAGGAAATTGCCATTGACGCTTACTGCGGCATTGGTACCATTGGCCTGATTGCAAGCAGCAAGTGCAAGGAAGTAATTGCCGTAGAAAGCAATACGCAGGCTGTGCATGATGCGAAAGAGAACGCCAAGCTGAACAATGTGAAGAATATCCGCTTCTATGCGGCAGATGCCGGCGAATTTATGCGGGAGCTGGCAGAGAACGATACTGCCATCGATGTTGTGTTCATGGACCCACCAAGAGCCGGCAGTGATAAACAGTTCCTTTCTTCTCTGGTGCAGATGGCGCCGAAAAAGGTGGTTTACATCTCCTGCAACCCGGACACCCAAATCCGCGACACCCGTTTCCTCATCAAAGAAGGCTACGAGCCAACCGCATGCCAGCCGGTGGACCTGTTCCCTTTCACCAACCACGTAGAGAATATTCTCGTTTTTGTAAAAAAGTAAAGGAGTGTATTTATAGCTAAAACATGTGCTGTATGCGAAAAAAAGAACAATCCCATCTTTGGCGAACCTTTTTATATTGAAGAAGGTAAATTTATCTGCGGAAAATGCGCAAAACCAATTAGCAAAAAAATCTTAGATTTAAATTACACAATGACTTTTGATGAATTCGACTCATTAAAAACAGAAATTATGGCTGTTGCCAAAAATACATATCCCGATTTTGTCGTTAATGATATTGAGAAAATCATTAGTAATATTTATCTTGGAAAAAAAGATAGCTTAATTGTTCCAAAAGATTATCGTGATAAAGCTGAAATTGAGGCAGAGGCTGCCATGAAAGAAGCTCAAGCAGCTGAGATGGCGCGTATTCGTCAAAGATTTGACCATATGATGACAACTGGATTTAACTTTGAGGGATACCGCATTACAAAATACTTAACTGTTATCAGTGCAGAAGTTATTTTAGGCACAGGATTTTTAACCGAGTTCACCTCAAACTTTTCTGATTTTTTTGGTACACAATCTGACTCTTTTAGTCAAAAATTCCAAAAAGCAAAAGATGCTGTCCTTGATAAGTTAATTGCCAAATCCAAATCAATTGGCGGAAACGCAATCATTGGTATAGAATTCGACCATCTCATTATAAAGAATAACATGATTGGTGTAATCGCTAGCGGTACTTGTGTTCAAATTGAAAAAAATTACTTATAAATAAAAAATCCCTCGGAAATCCGAGGAATTTTTTATTCTAAGCCTCGAAGCCGCCGTCTACTTTGATGACCTGGCCGTTGACGAAGGAAGAATCATCGCTGGCAAGGAACAGCGCTACGTTTGCAATATCCTGCGGCTGGCCAATCCGTTTCAGCGGACAGCTGTCAATCATACCCTGCAGCACTGCCGGTCCGCCGATGCTGTCCACCATAGCTGTGTGAATAGC
>JAZUBL010000042.1:0-11049 GCA_045638545.1 Acutalibacteraceae bacterium
GTAATATATAATGGAGGGATTAGAATGATTGAAAAACGCTATCCACAGGGAAAAAAGAAAGCATTTAACGTAACATATGATGACGGTGTTCTTCAAGATGTTCGTTTTGTAGAACTGTTAAATAAGTATGGTTTGAAGGGAACTTTTAACCTGAACTCTGAGTTGATGCAGGATGAATTTGAATGGACCCATGAAAGCGGACTTACCATCAAACGTCTGTCTCCAATCGAAGCGGCACCGCTTTACAGAGGCCATGAGGTTGCCAGCCATACACTGAACCACCCGGATATGAAAGATCTGCCGGAGCACGAAGTGATGCGCCAGCTGAGAGAAGATAAGGAAAATCTTTCTCTGCTTCACGATAAAGAAGTGCGCGGCTTTGCTGTACCGTTTGATTATTACAGCGATATGATCGAGGAATGCGTGAAAAACTGTGGTTTTGCATATGGCAGAATTTCTCAGGAAAGCCACTCTTTTACACCGCAGAACGACTTCTATAACTGGAAGGCAACTGTGTTCCATACAGATCCAAAGCTGAAGAAGCTGGCAGAGAAGTTCCTTTCTACGAAGGAAGAGCTGGCATGCTTCCAGATCGTTGGCCATACTTATGATCTGGATGTGGAAGATCTGTGGAAAGATATGGAAAAGCTGTTCAAAAAAATCAGCGCAGACAAGGATGTTCTGCCGATGACCACCATCGAGATCGTAGACTATCTGCGTTCCATGGAGTATGTAGAGATCACTAAGACACATATCAGAAACAACAGCCTTAAGCCGCTCTGGTTTGCAGTAGACGGTGAGCTTCTGGAAGTACAGCCGGGCGAAACTGCAGTGATCGGCAAGGAAGAGGAGATCGCGGCAATTCCGGAAGCAGCTGCAGAAGAAAACAAAACAGCACCGGAAGCTGTGAAGGAAGAAGTCTGTGAAGCACCGGCAGCAAAAGCTGTTGAAAAGAAGTGTGCAAAAAAAGCAGAAAAGCCGGCAAAGGCAAAGAAATGCTGCGCAAAGGCTGAGCAGCCTGCAGCGGAAGAAGTGAAAGCAGAACCGGAAACTGTGAAGGAAGAAGTGCCTGCAGCAGAGGCGACTGAAAAGACAGCAGAAAAGCCTGCAAAGGAGAAAAAAGCTGCAAAGGCAGAAAAGCCTGCTGCAGTAACATTTGCTGACGACGAAGAGGAAGCAGAAACAGGCAAATGCTTTGCATATATGCTGGAGTGCAGCGACGGTTCTCTCTATACCGGCTGGACCAACAACCTGGAAAAGCGACTGGCTGCCCACAACGCAGGCACCGGCGCTAAGTACACCCGCAGCCGCACACCGGTAAAGCTGGCATACTTTGAGGAGTTCTCCACAAAGCAGGAGGCAATGCAGCGCGAAGCAGCAATCAAGAAGATGAAGCGCCCACAGAAACTGAAACTGATGGAAAATCAGAAATAAAAACATTTATATTGAAATAAAAGAACGCTCTGCGGCCATTGTGCTGCAGGGCGTTCTTTTTTGTAGAGATTACCAAGAAGCAGGGCAGTGCCTTTGTTCTTTTTTACTTGCTTTCCCCGGATTTGTGATTTTAAATGTTGAATCATTGCAGAGAATTTGCTATAATATACTGTAATTATGTTTAAAAGGAGAAGTGTAATGGCTAAGGTAACTTTGATTGCGCACACCCCAATGCCGGAGAAGATCGTGGCATCTGCGGCAAAGCTGTGTTATTCTCCGTCAGATATCGACCACATTATGGACGGCCTGACTGAAGAAAAAACAGCCTCTTTTGTAGAAATGCTGGCGGAGATCGGCCATGAAAGCCCGATTGAGCATGCATCTTTCACCTTTGGTATCGAAGGTGTGTCCAGAGCGCTTCTCGCACAGATCACACGGCATCGTATCGCTTCTTTCAGCGTGCAGAGTCAACGGTATGTGTCGGAACTGAACTTTGAGTTCGTGCTTCCGCCGCACATCGAGGCAATCCCGGAGGCAAAGGCGGAGTTCCTTGCAGCAATGGAAGAAGACCAGCGCCACTACGACCGCCTGACTGCTATCTTAAAGGAAAAGCACAAGGCTGACCTGATGGCCGAAGGAAAAGACGAACAGACTGCAGACCGCATGGCACAGAAAATTGCCATTGAGGATGCCCGTTTTGTTCTGCCGAATGCCTGCGATACCAAGATGATCGTGACCATGAATGCAAGATCGCTGAAGAACTTCTTTGCGCTTCGCTGCTGCAACCGCGCCCAGTGGGAGATCCGTGACGTAGCAGTGCAGATGCTCCGCCTTGCAAAAGAAGCGGCACCAAACCTCTTTGCAAAGAGCGGTCCGCCATGTGTTTCCGGCCCATGCCCGGAAGGCAAAATGACCTGCGGCAAAATGCAGGAAGTACGCAGCTATTTTAAAGAATCTGGAGTGTGATTCCATGCAGCATTTATTTGTAATCGAAGGCCTGGACGGCAGCGGCAAAGCGACCCAGACAAAACTGCTGTGGAAAGCATTGGCGGAAGACGGCAATGCTGTTCGCCATGTTACGTTTCCGGACTATGCTTCTGAGTCCTCCGCGCTGGTAAAAATGTACCTCGGCGGCGAATTCGGCGGCAGCCCGGCAGACGTAAACCCTTATGCGGCGGCTTCTTTTTATGCAGTAGACCGCTTTGCCAGCTACCAGAAAGACTGGAAGCAGGACTACGAAGCCGGCAGTGTGATCCTGGCGGACCGCTATGTGACCTCCAATATGATCTACCAGCTTTCCAAAGTTGGAGCAGAGGCAAAGGACAGCTTCATTCACTGGGTGGAAGATTACGAATACGGTAAGCTTGGCCTGCCAAAGCCAACAGCGACGATCTATCTGGACATGAAGCCGGAGATTTCGCAGGAGCTGATGAAACAGCGCTATGAGGGCGACGAAAGCAAAAAAGATATCCACGAGCGTGATATAGCTTTTTTGAAAGAATGCCGGGAGAACGCGCTGTACAGTGCAGAAAAAGCAGGCTGGAACGTTATCTGCTGCTATGAAGGCGACACACCGAAGACGATTGAACAGATTCATGGAGAGGTAATGGCAATCGTGAACCGTTACCTTACAAAATAGAGTGATTTTATAATTTAGAAAGGGAACAAGCAAATGATCTACGTGTTTTTAGCAAACGGATTTGAAGAAATAGAAGCTATTGCAGCCATCGATGTTCTGCGCCGCGCAGAGTATGACGTGACAACTGTTGCAGTTGGTACAAAGGACATCATGGTAAACGGTGCCCACGGCGTAGCAGTGCAGGCAGATATCCACGAGAGCAATGTGGAAACTGACAACATGGATGTGATCGTACTGCCGGGCGGTATGCCGGGCACACTGAACCTGGAGAAGTCCCCGATCGTGCAGGCGTCCATCGACTACTGCATGAGCAGCGGAAAGCTGGTGGCTGCCATCTGTGCAGCGCCGTCAATTCTTGGCCACAAGGGTTGTCTGCAGGGCAAAAAAGCAACTTGCTACCCAGGTTTCGAGCAGGAACTGCTTGGTGCATCTGCAGAGGATAACGCGGTTGTAAAGGATGGTACAATCATCACCGGCAGAGGTCCGGGCGTTGCGGTAGACTTTGCGCTGAAGATCGTAGAAACAATTTCCGGCAGCGATCTTGCCGAGAAAATCGGGATGGCAATGCAATGTCCGCAGGCGTAAAGGGAAACTATAACATTAAAGAAATTAAAACGGGGCTTCGCAAAAAGTTCCGTGCCTATCGGGAAAATCTGCCCACAGGCAAAAAGAATGTGTTTGACGCATCCATTAAACATAATCTTTTCAAGTTGAATGAATACCAGGAAAATGACATATTATTCCTTTATGTAAGCAAGAAGATCGAGGTAGATACTTTCGGCATTATGGAACAGTGCTGGAAAGACGGCAAAACAGTTGCCGTACCGCGCTGTGTAGACGGCACCCGCGACATGGACTTCTACATTATCAAAAGTGTGGAGGACCTGGAGGTTGCCACCTTCGGCGTTATGGAGCCGATCATCGAACGATGCGAAAAGATCACCGATCTTTCTCAGGGCCTTTGTGTGGTACCTGGTCTTTGCTTTGACGCAAAAGGCTATCGTCTTGGCTATGGCAAGGGATACTATGATCGTTTCCTGTCTGTATTTGGCGGCTCCACCGCCGGCATCTGCTATGCAGAGTGCGTACAATGGAATTTACCACATGGCTATTTTGACCGTCCGGTTGACGTACTGGTAACGGAGAATTATATTCGAAGAATTTCCAAGTGGCAGAAAAAAGGAGGCGCGAAATGAGCAATAAAACAAATGGTTCCGGCAGCAATCGTCCAAAGAACCAGAACGGAACCGCAAAAAACAGCGCAAGCGCTCAGAACCTGCAGGATCAGATGAAATCCTTCAACATGGATATTGATGATCAGAAGGTGAAAGAGAACTTTAAAATGAATCAGACGGACATTCGCAGTCATAGTGACGGCAAGTCCGGTCCTGTTTCTCCGGAGGCATTCAAGCTGCCGCCAGAGCTGCAGACAGGCGCAGGCGCTTCTGAAAATGATGGTTCTTACAAAGCACACAGAAAGCGCAGCCGCCAGAAGGGCCGAAAAAACAGATGGTTTTTCCGCGGCGTATGGTTCTCTGTACTGATCCTCCTCGGCGTGGGTATGGCGTCCTTCTGTATCAACTGCTTTAACGACCTTCTGGCATTCCAGAAGCCTTCCAATGAAGTTGTTGTTGAGCTGAAGAAGGGCATGTCTACCGATCAGATCGCAGATATTCTCATGGAAAAAGACGTGATCCGCAATAAGTGGGCATTCTGTACTTATTCCAGCGTAACAGGTTCTGATGGCTACTATGAGTACGGTACTTTTACACTGACAACAGATATGGACTACGAGGCGATCGTAAATAAACTGCAGGTATCCGGCAACACCGTTGAAACTGTTCGCATCACCTTCCAGGAAGGCATGCAGATTACAGAGATGGGCGCAAAGCTGGAAGAAGCAGGTGTATGTACACAGGAAGAATTTGCAGAAGCAGCAAACGACAAGTCTCTCTTCGGTTCCTATGAGTTCATCGACGAAATCAAGGACCAGGAAGGCCGTGCATATTTCCTGGAAGGCTATCTCTTCCCGGATACCTATGACTTCTACAAGAATGAAGGCGCAGTACCTGCAATTGAGAAGATGCTGAACAATACACAGCTGAAGCTGGATTCTGAAATCTACAAGAAGGCTGACAAGATCGGCATGACTATGGACGAAGTAATCACACTGGCTTCCATGATCCAGGCAGAAGCAAACGGCAAGCAGGATATGTACAACATTTCTTCCGTTTTCCACAACAGACTGGATGCAGGTGTTTATGGCGGCTTCGGCTTCCTGAACTCCGACCCGACTATCTGGTATCCATACCTGAGCGAGAAGGATATGCCATCCGGTTACGAAGGTGCTTATAATACCTACACTCACACCGGTCTGCCAATCGGTCCGATCAGTAACCCTGGTCTGTCTGCAATTAAGGCAGCACTGGAGCCGGCAGATACCAACTACTACTACTTCTGCCACGCAAAGGACGGCACAGCGTACTACGCTGAAACAGAGTGGGAGCATGAAAACAACAAGGCTATGGCGGGCCTGAGCTAAGCGGAGGACAGGGAAGATGAACAAGAAACCTTATCTGGAATTACTGTCTCCCGTTGGTGACATGGAGCGGCTGGAGTCCGCACTGCAATTTGGTGCAGATGCAGTGTATCTGGCCGGACAGGAATTTGGTATGCGCACTGCGCCGACTAACTTCACCATGGATCAGCTGCAGCTGGCAGTGGAAAAAGCCCATGCGAAAAATGTGAAGGTGTATCTCACCTGCAACACACTGCCAAGAAATGACGAGCTGCCAAGACTGCCGGAGTTTCTCCAGCACGCAAAGCAGATCGGCATTGACGCACTGATCGTAGCGGATCTGGGTGTTATGCGCATGGCGCAGCAGCATGCCCCTGGCGTGGACATCCATATGTCTACCCAGACAGGCATTGTAAACTACGCTGCCGCCAACGCTTTCTACGAGCTTGGCGCAAAGCGCGTTGTAGTGGCAAGAGAGCTTTCTCTCAATGACATTGCAGAGATTCGCGCTCATGTGCCGGATGATCTGGAGATCGAAGCTTTTGTGCATGGCGCTATGTGCGTTTCCTTCTCCGGCAGATGTCTGCTTTCTGCTTACATGAATAACCGCGACGCAAACCGCGGCGACTGTTCTCAGCCATGCCGCTGGGAGTATGCGCTGGTAGAGAAAAAGCGTCCTGGTCAGTACATGGATATCATGGAAGACCAGCACGGCACTTATATTCTCAACTCCCGCGATATGAACATGATCGATCATATTCCGGAGCTGGCAAAAGCCGGCGTATCCAGCCTGAAAATTGAGGGCAGAGCAAAGTCTGCTTATTACGTAGCAGTTACAACTCACGCTTACAGAGCGGCCATTGATGCTTACTATAAGGATCCGGATGCGCCGCTGCCGGCGTGGATCTCTGAGGAAGTGCACAAGATCAGCCACAGAGAGTACAATACCGGCTTCTACTTCGGTCACGAGCCGGGTCAGGTGTACGAAAACGGCGGCTATGTTCGTGAATACGATGTAGTTGCTGTCTGTGAAGACTGGCAGGACGGTGTTGTAACACTGTCTCAGCGCAACAAGTTCCTCAAGGGCGACACCCTCGACGTGCTGGAAGCAGGCAAAGAGCCTTACCTGGTCACACTGGACACCATGTTCAATGCAGACGGGGAAGAGATCACAGAAGCGCCGCACGCAACCATGATCGTCAAAGCGCCTTGTGAACATCCAATCAGTAAGGGCGCTGTTCTGCGCAAAAAAAGAGCGCCGGAAGACGTCAATAAATATATGTAATTCAATTAATTTTTAATAGAAACAGGAGAATCATAACGATGAAATGGACAGGTCTGAATGAATTAAGAGAGAAATACCTTTCTTTCTTTGAATCCAAGGGTCATCTGCGTCTGCCAAGCTACTCTCTGGTACCGCACGAAGACAAGAGCTTGCTGCTGATCAACTCCGGCATGGCTCCAATGAAGAAATATTTTACAGGTGAAATCACCCCTCCAAGAAACCGCGTTACAACATGCCAGAAGTGCATCCGTACACCGGACATTGAGTGCGTAGGTATCACAGCACGTCACGGCACATTCTTCGAAATGCTGGGCAACTTCTCCTTTGGTGACTACTTCAAGCACGAAGCAACAAAGTGGGCATGGGAGTTCTGCACAGAAGTTCTCGAGCTGCCAATCGACCGCATCTGGATCTCCATTTACCAGGATGACGACGAAGCATTCGATATCTGGACAAAGGAAGTTGGCGTTGCAGCAGACCACATTGTTCGTCTGGGCAAGGCAGATAACTTCTGGGAGCACGGTGCAGGCCCATGCGGTCCTTGCTCCGAGCTGTACTTTGACAGAGGTGTTGAGCATGGCTGCGGCGATCCAAACTGCGGCGTAGGCTGTGAGTGCGACCGCTTCATCGAGTTCTGGAACCTGGTATTTACCCAGTTCAGCAACGACGGCCAGAACAACTACACACCACTGGATCATCCAAACATCGATACAGGCATGGGTCTTGAGCGTCTTGCTTGCGTAATGCAGGGCGTAGACAACCTGTTCCTGGTTGACACTGTACAGAAGATCCTCCAGCACATCTGCAAGATCGCAGACGTAACATACGGCGAAGACGCAAAGAGAGACATCTCCATCCGCGTTATCACTGACCATATCCGCAGCACAACCTTCATGATCGGCGACGGCGTAATGCCATCCAACGAAGGCCGCGGCTATGTTCTCCGCCGTCTCCTCCGCCGCGCCGCACGTCACGGCAGACTCCTGGGCATCAACAGACAGTTCCTGGCTGAAGTTGCAAACACAGTAATCGACGAGAACAAGGGCGCATACCCAGAGCTGGACGAAAAGCGCGTAATGATCACAAAGCTGATCGACGTGGAAGAAGCAAACTTCAACCGCACCATCGACCAGGGTCTGGCACTGCTTGCAGAGGCAATCGACAAGGCAGAGTCCAAGGTTCTCTCCGGCGAAGAGGCATTCCGTCTCAACGATACTTACGGCTTCCCGCTTGACCTGACAAAGGAAATTCTGGAAGAGCGCGGCATGACTGTGGACGAAGAGAAGTTCCATCAGCTGATGAAGGAACAGAAGCAGCGCGCACGTGACGCAAGAAAGAACGCTGGCGCAGATGCATGGGAAGGCGAAAATGACGTTCTTGCAGATATCGGCGAAACTGTATTCACAGGCTACGAAGTAATGGAAGACGATGCAAAGATCATTGCAATCGTTAAGGCTGGCGAGCGCGTTGATTCTGCAGCAGCTGGCGATCAGGTTGTTCTCGTTCTCGATAAGACACCATTCTACGCAGAAGGCGGCGGTCAGGTTGGCGATATCGGTCTGATGGAAAACGATACCTTCAAGGCTGAGATCGAAGGCACAATGAAGAACCACGCAAAGACATTCCTCCACCACGCTGACATCACAGAGGGCGTTGTATCCGTTGGCGATGCTGTTCACGCTTCTGTTGACAAGGAGCTCCGCAAGGCAATCATGCGCAACCACACAGGCGCACACTTCCTGCAGGCAGCACTCCGTGAAGTTCTGGGCGACCACGTTGAGCAGGCTGGTCAGATGGTAGATGCAAAGGGTATTCGCTTTGACTTTACACACTTCTCCGCTATGACTGCAGAGGAACTGGCTAAGGTTGAAGAGCGCGTAAACGAGATCATCTTTGACGCAATCGCTGTGGACAGCCGTGAAATGCCAATCGAAGAGGCAAAGAAGATCGGCGCAATGGCACTGTTCGGTGAGAAGTACGGCGACACAGTTCGCGTTGTTGCAGCAGGCGATTTCTCCAAGGAATTCTGCGGCGGTACACACGTAAACAACTCTTCCAAGCTGGGTCTCTTCAAGATCACATCTGAAAGCTCCGTAGCAGCAGGCGTTCGCCGTATTGAAGCTGTAACAGGTACAGGCGTTCTCAATATGCTGAACCAGACAACTGCAGTGATCAGAAATGCAGCAGCAGCAATCAAGCTGGGCAACGCAAACGAGCTGGTTCACAAGGTTGAAGCAATCATGGCTGACATGAAGGAGAAGGATAAGACCATCGCTGCGCTGAACGATAAGATCGCAAATGCAAGAATGGCAAACATCTTCGACAACGCAAAGGAAATCAAGGGCGCAAAGATCGTTGCTGCACTGCTCAACGGCGTATCCGGCGATATGCTGAAGAACATGTGCGACAGAGGCCGTGACCTGAATCCAAACATCATCTGCGTTCTCGTTGGCACAGTTGACGACAAGGCAACTATCTGTGTAGCTTGCGGTAAGGATGCAGTTGCAATGGGCGCACACGCTGGCAACATCGTTCGCAAGGTAGCAGAGATCGCTGGCGGTAAGGGCGGCGGCAAGCCGGATATGGCTATGGCTGGCGCAAAGGATCTGACAAAGCTGGATGAGGCAATCGAAGCAGTAGAAACAATCGTTGCTGAGATGCTGAAATAAATCACCCACAAAACTCGATCAGGAGGAAAACAGTATGGATTGCATTTTCTGTAAAATTGCTTCCGGAGAAATCCCAAGCAAAAAAGCATACGAAGATGATCAGATCGTAGCATTTTATGATCTGGATCCACAGGCACCAACCCACATTCTGCTGATCCCAAAGCAGCACATTGCGTCTGCAATGGAGATCACAGCAGAGAACTGCGGCGTGATCGGCCACATTTATGAAGTGGCTGCACAGCTGGCAAAGGAGCATGGTCTGGACAACGGCTTCCGCATTGTAAACAACTGCGGTGAAGACGGCGGCCAGACAGTGCACCACATTCACTTCCATCTGTTGGGTGGTCGCTCCATGCAGTGGCCGCCAGGCTGATGCACGAGCATTTTAAGGGGATAATATAACATGAGGCGGTTGTTTGCGTTAATTGGGTTTCCGTATCTGGTGGCGCTGACAGCCGCCGTTTATTTTGGAAGCACCATTTCACTGCTGTTATGCAATGGCTGCGTCATTGCATTTGGAGTGTTATTATTTTTGCGGAAGAAATTTGATATTCGCATTTACGCAGCCGTATTGTTGTCTGCAGCACTGGCGCTCGGTTCTTTCAGCGTCCATGATGCAAAGAAAATCGAACCGCTCTCTGTGCTGGATGGCCAGAAAGTAACTGTTGCGGGACGACTATGCGAGCTGCCTTATGAGCAGTACAACAAGCATTACTATATTCTGGAAGTAACAGATCTGAAACCGACGGAAGAGGGCAGTACGGAATCACTGCCGCTGCCGGAGAAGATCCGTATCTCCACGCAGGTACCGTTGGAGATAGAACTATACGATACCATTACCGGCAATGTGCGGCTGATGGCGCCAAGTGGGGAAGGCGGCTTTTCCAGCAAAAGCTACTATGCCTCAAAAGGCATTACCATGCTTGGCTTTTTGTATGAGTACGAGCCGTATACCATCACACCGGCAGAAAGCAGACCACTTTACTATTACGCGCTGCTGCTGCGGCAGGCAATGGTGCGGGCCGTTGAGGCATCACTGCCGGAAACAGAAGCCGGCTTGCTTAACGCCGCTGTGGTAGGCGATACCGCTATGCTGGACGCAGAAGTAAAGGATGATTTTCTTGCCAGCGGTGTGTATCATACGCTAGTGGTTTCCGGTCAGCATATGACCATCCTTTCCGTGTTTTTATTGTGGTTGTTCCGCAGAGGGCATCTGCCGCGGAAGCTGAGCCTGTGCCTGACTGCGGCGGCTGTACTGTGTTTTATGGCCATTACCGGTTTTGCGCCAAGCGTACTTCGCAGTGGTATTATGGTACTGATCATGCTGGGCGGTATGTTTGTTCACCGCAAGGCAGATGCTATTAACTCTTTGGGACTTTCCGTCTTTCTCATTTGCTTTGTAAACCCATACGCAGCGGCAGACCTGGGATTACTGTTGTCCTTTGCGTCCACACTGGGATTGCTTGTGCTGACGCCAAAAATCAACGAACTGCTCAGCAGGCGG
>JAZUBL010000043.1:0-15553 GCA_045638545.1 Acutalibacteraceae bacterium
ATTATTTCAGGTCAGGGCGAGAGTGCAAATGAGTTGTATGCTCAGGCAGATGCAGTTGCAAAGAGATTAAAGAGACTTGTTTTAACAGAGCATGATGATAAACAGCTTGACGTTGACGTTGATGCAGACTACATCGTAGACGAAAAGGCAAAGACTGCAAACCTGACACCACGCGGTATCAAGAAGGCAGAGCAGTACTTCCAGATCGAAAACCTGAACGACTCCGAGCACCTGACCATTCAGCACCACATCAACCAGGCGATCAAGGCAAACGCCGTGATGCAGAATGAGGTTGACTACGTTGTTAAGGGCGGCGAAGTTATCATCGTTGACGAATTCACAGGCCGTCTCATGAACGGCCGCCGCTACAACGACGGTCTCCACCAGGCGATTGAAGCAAAGGAAGGCGTAGAGGTTGCACGTGAAAGCCGCACCCTGGCTACCATCACATTCCAGAACTACTTGCGTCTGTATACAAAGCTCTCCGGTATGACCGGTACTGCAATGACAGAAGAAGAGGAATTCCGTGAGATCTACAAGCTGGACGTTGTGGAAATTCCAACCAACCTGCCGGTACAGAGAAAAGACCTGACCGACATTGTATACAAGTCAGAAGCTGCAAAGTTCAACGCTGTTTGCGACGACATTGCAGAGCACAATAAAAGAGGCCAGCCTGTTCTGGTTGGTACCGTAAACATCGAAAAGTCCGAACTGCTGAGCCAGCTGCTGAAGAAGCGCGGCATCAAGCACGAGGTGCTGAACGCAAAGTACCACGAAAAGGAAGCAGAGATCGTTGCACAGGCAGGCCACAAGGGCGCAGTTACCATTGCTACCAACATGGCAGGCCGTGGTACTGACATCAAGCTGGGCGGCAACAGTGAGTTCCTTGCAAGAAAGGATCTCCGCCGTCAGGGTATCGACGAGGAAATTCTGAAGGAAGCAGTTGGCTTCCAGCAGACAGACGATACACAGGTGCTGAAGGTTCGCGAACAGTACAAGAAGCTTGTTGAAAAGCACGAAGTAACATGCCGTGAAGAAGCAGAAGAAGTGCGTAAGCTGGGCGGTCTGGCTATCATCGGTACAGAGCGTCACGAATCCCGCCGGATCGACAACCAGCTCCGCGGCCGTTCCGGCCGTCAGGGCGACCCTGGTGAAAGCCGCTTCTACATCTCCCTGGAAGACGACCTGATGCGTCTCTTCGGCGGTGACAGAATCATCAGCATCATGGACAGACTGAAAGTAACAGAAGATACACCAATCGACAGCGGTATCCTGAGCGGTTCCATTGAGAACGCACAGAAGAAGGTAGAAAGCCGCAACTTCCAGATCCGTAAGAACGTTCTCCAGTATGACGACGTTAACAACCGTCAGCGTGAGATCATCTACAAGCAGCGTGACCAGCTCCTCATGGGCGACGACCTGCAGTCTGAGGCACTGAAGATGATGGAAGCATCTGTAACAAACAGCGTACAGCTGTATGCTGCAGACGAACGCCACCACGAAACATGGAACCTGAACGGTCTCCGCGACTTCTACCTTGGCTGGCTGCTGACAGAGGACGACCTGAAGTACAGCGAAAGCCAGCTGGCTTCTCTCACACAGGAAGACCTGAAAAATGCAATCTGGGAAAAGGTACAGGCTCTGTACAAGCATCGTGAGGAAACTTACGGCACAGAAGTTATGCGCGAACTGGAGCGTGTTGTAATGCTCAAGTGCGTTGACTCCCAGTGGATGGAACACATCGACAACATGACACAGCTGCAGAAGGGTATCCGTCTGCGTGCATACGCACAGCGTGACCCTGTTGTTGAGTACCGTCTGGAAGGCTTCGATATGTTCGACGAGATGGTTGCAAACATCCGCAACGCGGTAACACGCTTCATCCTCACTGCACAGATCAAGGCTGTAGAATCCAAGGAAGAGTTCCAGGAAGAGCTGCGTAAGGAAGCAAACGAAGAAGCAAAGCGTCTCGACATGAAGAAGCCATTCATCGAGAAGCTGAAGCAGCAGAAGAACGACAGCAAGCCACGTCATAAGGAAGAGCCGCTTCCACTGCCGGATAAAATGAAGATCACTCTGGAGGAAGATGACTCCGAGGAGATTGCAAAGGAAGCTGCAAAGAATCATCCAAAGAAGGCTGCAAGAAATGCCCCATGTCCATGCGGCAGCGGCAAAAAATATAAGCACTGCTGCGGCAAGAATCAGTAATCTGCCGTAACAGCAAAAAAGACCGTCCCAACCGGGGCGGTCTTTTCTTTTTGAGGAAAACTGCTTTGCATTCCCGCAGCTTCGCGCGTGGGCGCGAAGCGAGAATGCGCGGATATCGGAATATTTCCGCAATAGCAGGAGAACCCCCAGCGAGGGTTCTCCTCTCCTGTGCGCTTTTTAATACAGGAGTTTCGCGGATTGCGATCCGCAAGAAAGGGCTCCGCCCCTTCACCCCGCCACTTTTAAAAAAGTGGACAAAACTTTTATTTTTATTTCTTTTCACTCCGCTTTTCCGGGTCTTCTTTTTCCCGGCAGATTGATGTATAATAAAGCAAATGAAAGGAGTGAGGCTATGAAACGCATTCTATGCTACGGTGATTCCAATACCTTCGGCTACGATCCCGTTACCGGCGACCGCTATGAGCCATCCATCCGCTGGACAGGCCAGCTGCAGTCCCTGCTGGGCAGCGAGTACTGCATCATCGAAGAAGGCTGCAACGGCCGTACCACCGTGTTCACCGATCCAAAAGAACCATGGAAAAATGGCCGCAATTATCTGGAAGCCTGCCTCAACTCCCATAAACCGCTGGATATGGTCATCCTGATGCTTGGCACCAACGACCTGAAAACCATCTACGGCGCTTCTCCGGAAGAAGTTGCAGCCGGCGCCGAAACACTGGTCCGGCTGATTCAGACCTTCACCGCTGAAAAGCAGGGCTTTACACCGAAAATTCTGCTGGTTTCTCCGATCTTCATCGGCGAGGAGATTGTAAACACTCACTTCCGCGCATCTTTCGACAGTTCTGCGCCGGTCCGTTCAAAACTGCTGGCGCCGCTTTACAAAGCCATCGCCGCACAGCATGGCTGCCTGTACCTGAATGCCGCAGACATCGCAAAGCCATCTGCGGCAGATTCGCTCCACATGATGGCAGAAGACCACACGGCGCTGGCACAGGCTTTTGCCAACGCCGTGAAAAATAACCTGTAATTCCTGTGAAAGGAGGCGTTCCCATGGTCGGTCAATGGAATGTCCCGATATTTTTTCTCTCCTGCGCATTGGCGCTGATTTCTATTCCGTTTCTGCTGGGCTTCGGCGCCGCCGTGCTGCCTGGTTTTGAGTTTCTTTCCAAAGAGGAACGCAAAAAAATGAACAAGCGGCCTCTGTGCCGCATGGTTGGCCTGATGCTGTTGTGTCTGGCCGGCATCACCATGATCTACTTCTTTGCCGGAGAAGGATTTACCATCTGGTTCTCCATCATCTCCGCCGCCATTGTTTTTGTATTTATTTTCATCATTTATCGAATGTTCCTGAAAAAGAAAATTGATCATAAGAAAAACTGAGACCAGCTGTTATACCAAACAAAAAAGACCCCGCTGCAGAGCGAGGTCTTTTTTACTGCGCATAAGCTGCAAATTGTTCTTCTGTGCCATAAAATACGTTCAGGTCGATATGCTCTTCCTCCCCATCGTAGCCGTCCAGCAGACCTTTGTCGCTGTACTGCCAGAAGGTCCAGTCCCGACCGTCAGACAGAGACGGCGACCAGTACACGTTTCGAATCCAGATATCATACTCCTCAAAGTGATCTGCAATATAGCGGTCATACACTTTTCCGGTGGTATAGATGATCGGTCTCTGTCCGTAATGGGTTTCTATCCGGGTCAGGAATATTTCCAGCTGTGCCTGTACTTCTTCCACTGCCGGCGGATTACTTGCCTTATCGCCGTAGAATTCCACATCCACTACCGGCGGCAGGGTACCCTCCTGCTTCGGCACGGCACGGATATAATTTTCCGCCTGAGTCGCACCGGCACTGTCAAAGCTGAAAAAATGATAGGCGCTGATTTTCAGCTCTGTTTTCGCCGCCTGTTCAAAATTATACGCAAAGCACCGATCAATGTAACTGCTGCCTTCCGTTGCTTTGATGAATGCAAAGTCAATATTCTGAGAGGAAAGCACCTGCCAGTCGATCTCACCCTGATAAGCAGAAACATCCACGCCGCGGACAGGATATTCCTCCTGCGAAGGCGTGTTCAGGCGAATGGTGCCGTTCCAGAACAGCAGCAGAAAAACGCCCACAGCCGCAATGGCCGCGCCTGCTATAGAAAACAAAAAGAATGCAATAAGTCGTTTCTTCATAAGAATCCCTCCCTTTCGGGTTCTTTCAGTATACGCCCGTTCCCATTTTTATTCAAGACAGAATGGAAATAAGTACAGAAAATAAAAAACCTCCCCATAACAGGGAGGTTTTCTTTTATTTCTTACCCTTGAAGAGCTTCTCTACAAAGGATTTACGCTTCTGATAGTTCTTGTCGGTTGCGCTGTCGTCAAACTTCTGGAGCAGTTCCTTCTGTTCCTTTGTCAGGTTCTTTGGTACTTCAATGGTTACGCGAACGAACTGGTCACCGCGGCCTCTGCCATTGAGGTTTTCCACGCCCTTGTTTTTCAGTTTGAATACGTCGCCCGGCTGGGTACCTTCGTGCACATGGTATGTTACATCGCCGTCCAGTGTCGGCACGATCACGTCAGAACCAAGCGCTGCCTGGCTGAATGTGATCGGCAGTTCACACCAGATGTCATTGCCGCGGCGCTCGAAGATCGGGTGCGGCTTTACGCGGATGCCCAGCAGCAGATCGCCGGATGGACCGCCGTTGCTGCCTGCATTACCCTGACCGCTTACCTTCAGCATCTGGTCATCTGCCACACCTGCCGGCACGTTGATCTCCAGTGTTTTCTGCTTGCGCTGGTGGCCTGTGCCGCTGCAGCTCTTACATGGGTTCTCGATGATCTTGCCCTTACCCTTACACTTGTCACAGCTGCGCTGTGTCTGCACAACGCCGAATGGTGTACGCTGGTTTACGCGCACACGGCCTGTGCCGCCGCAGTAGGAACAGGTGCTTGGGCTGGTGCCCTTCTTTGCACCGGTGCCGTGGCAATCGCCGCACTCTTCCACACGGTTGTAAGAAACAGTCTTCTTACAGCCCTTTGCAGCTTCCTCAAAGGAAATTTCAATGTAAGCTTCGCAGTCTTCACCACGGCGCGGTGCGTTCGGGTTCTGCTGTCTGCCGCCAAAGCCGCCAAAACCGCCGCCGAACACGCTGCTGAAAATATCGCCGAAATCGAAGTCACCCTGGAATGGGCTGCCGCCTGCGCCGCCGCCGAAGTTCGGGTCTACACCGGCATGACCAAACTGGTCATAGCGAGCCTTCTTGTCGGAGTCAGACAGCACTTCGTATGCTTCGTTCACTTCCTTGAACTTTGCTTCTGCTTCATGATCGCCAGGATTCAGGTCCGGGTGATACTGCTTTGCCAGCTTGCGGTATGCTTTTTTAATTTCATCCTCGGAGGCGTTTTTCGGTACGCCCATGACTTCATAGTAGTCTCTCTTTTCAGACAATTCTTAATCACTCCTGCAATCAACATAGCGAAAGGCGGTCAGTGACCGCCCTTCTCTCTTTTATCTGTAAGATCAGCGCGATAATTCACCATATACCTAATAAATTATCTTAATCCAAATGCCAGATAAAGTCAATAGATTCGGCAAAAACTGCGCTTTTCCTCATTCGATTTTTGTTTGTGGACGCGGATGATTACTGGTTGTTGTCGTCTACATCCTTGTACTCTGCATCGTATACGTTGTTGCCGTTTGCATCCTGAGTTGGGCCGTTGTCAGCTGGTGCGCCCTGTGCAGGTGCTGCTGCCTTGTACAGCTTCTCAGAGATTGCGTATACTGTCTTCTGCAGATCTTCCTTAGCCAGGTTCATTGCATCAAGGTTGTCACCGTTCAGTGTTTCCTTCAGTGTAGCAATCTTCTGGTTCAGTTCGTTCTTGTCTGCCTCGTCGATCTTGTCACCGTTCTCGTTTACCAGCTTCTCTGCTGCGTAAACCAGGTTCTCAGCCTCGTTCTTAGCCTCAACTGTCTCACGGCGCTTCTTATCTTCCTCTGCAAACTTTTCTGCCTCCTGCACTGCACGCTCAACGTCTTCCTTGCTCATGCTTGTGCTGTTGGAGATTGTGATGTGCTGGGACTTGCCTGTAGCCATGTCCTTAGCAGATACGTTTACGATACCGTTAGCGTCGATGTCGAATGTTACTTCGATCTGTGGAATGCCGCGTGGAGCTGGTGCAATGCCGTCCAGCTTGAAGATACCCAGCTGCTTGTTGTCGCGAGCAAACTCACGCTCACCCTGGAGAACGTTAACTTCTACAGATGTCTGGCCGTCTGCTGCTGTGGAGAAGATCTGGCTCTTCTTTGTTGGGATTGTTGTGTTGCGCTCGATAACCTTAGTCATAACGCCGCCCATTGTTTCAACACCCAGGGAAAGTGGAGCAACGTCGAGGAGGAGGAGACCCTGAACCTCGCCGCCGAGAACGCCAGCCTGCAGTGCTGCACCGATTGCTACGCACTCGTCTGGGTTGATGCCCTTGAATGGCTCCTTGCCTGTCAGCTTCTTAACAGCTTCCTGAACTGCTGGGATTCTGGAGGAACCGCCAACCAGGAGGATCTTGTTGATTTCGGACAGCTCAAGACCGGAGTCCTTGAGAGCCTGGCGAACAGGAACGATTGTTGCCTCTACGAGGTCTGCTGTCAGCTCGTCGAACTTTGCACGGGACAGTGTCAGGTCGAGGTGCTTAGGGCCTGTTGCGTCTGCTGTGATGAATGGCAGGTTGATGGAAGCGCTTGTTACGCCGGAAAGCTCAATCTTTGCCTTTTCTGCAGCTTCCTTCAGTCTCTGCATTGCCATCTTATCGCCGGAGAGATCGATGCCCTCTGTCTTCTTGAACTCTGCTACGATCCAGTTGATTACTCTCTGGTCGAAGTCGTCGCCGCCGAGACGGTTGTTACCAGCTGTTGCCAGAACTTCCTGAACACCGTCGCCCATCTCGATGATGGAAACGTCGAAAGTACCGCCGCCCAGGTCATATACCATAACCTTCTGGTCGTCTTCCTTGTCGATGCCGTAGGAGAGAGCAGCTGCTGTTGGCTCGTTGATGATTCTCTTTACATCGAGACCAGCGATCTTACCTGCGTCCTTTGTTGCCTGACGCTGTGCGTCTGTGAAGTATGCAGGAACTGTGATAACTGCTGCTGTAACAGTGTCGCCCAGGTATGCTTCAGCGTCAGCCTTCAGCTTCTGGAGCACCATTGCGGAGATCTCCTGTGGTGTGTAGCCCTTGCCATCGATAGAAACCTTGTAGTCTGTACCCATTTCTCTCTTGATGGAAGCGATTGTCTTGTCTGGGTTTGTGATTGCCTGGCGCTTTGCTACCTGGCCAACCATACGCTCGCCTGTCTTGGAGAAAGCAACAACGGATGGAGTTGTTCTTGCGCCTTCTGCGTTTGCAATAACTACTGGTTCGCCGCCTTCGATAACAGCTACGCAGGAGTTTGTTGTACCTAAGTCAATACCAATTGTCTTTGCCATAATGTATTACCTCCAAATGTATCGTTCAAATATAAAAATTCAAATTGAAATTAAATTTAAGTTAGTTAGCTACTACTACGGTTGCCGGACGAATAATCTTATCGCCGATCTTGTAGCCCTTCTGGTAAACCTGTGCCAGAACGTTCTCGCCAAGGTTTTCATCCTCAATGTGAGAAACAGCCTGGTGTACGTTCGGGTCAAACTCGTCGCCAACAGCGCCGATTGCTTCAACCTTCAGCTTGCCCAGTGTGTCTGTCAGCATCTTGCCGATCATCTCCACACCCTTGCGCAGGTTTTCTGCGTCGCAGTCCTTGTGTGCCAGCGCCATTTCCATGGTGTCCACTACGTTGAGGATCTCCGCTACGGTATCCTTCACAGCGTGGTCATAAATCGCTGCCTTTTCTGCTGCAGTGCGCTTGCGGAAGTTATCGTACTCAGCCATCACGCGGAGCATCTGGTCCTTGGACTCATCTGCTGCCTTGCGTGCTGCTTCCAGCTCTTCCTGCATCTTTGCAACTTCTGCCTTGGATGCACGCTTGCACTTTTTTGGTTCCGCTGCAGTTTCTTCTGTTTCCACTGCCTCGGTTTCTGTCTCTACTACTTCAGGATCGATTGGCATTTCGTTCTTAGACATGTCATACCCTCCTAATTTATCGTTCGTTTATCATTATTTTAAAAGATTTCTGTTTGATTATTCCTCTGCCATCAGTTCAGTCAGCATTCTGCCAACAGAAGTGGAGAGGTAGTCCAGATGCGCCACCAGGCTGCGGTAGTCCATTCTGGTTGGCCCCAGGACGCCAATGGCGCCTGCCGGTTTGCCGGCAATGTCGTACCTTGCAATGATGATACTGGAATCCTGCAGCTCCGGCCGGTTTGTTTCGGCGCCGATGAGCACCTGCACGTTGCCTTTTGCCTGCGGCTGACCGCCGGTGCTGAACAGCAGTCTGCACAGCTCCTGACGGCTTTCCAGAAAATCCATGACCTTTCTTGCTCTGCCGGAATCGAATTCCGGATAGAACAGCAGATTCATCTGTCCGTTAAGGCGGATGTCTGCTTCCAGAGAATCTCTGGCAAGTTCCAGCAGCGCCATCATCGCCGGTGACATGATGATTGCCAGTTCACCAAGCGAGATAGCCAGCCCCTGCACAAAAGCCGGTGTAATAGAATCCAGCCGGCGGCCTGCCAGCTTTTCATTCAGCACGCGGAAGAAAATCCGCATCATTTCCGGTGTCAGGTCAAAGTCGCATTTGAACACTCTGTTTTTCATGATGCCTGATGAGATCATCAGGATCGCCATAGCGGTGCGGCGGCCTGTCTGCACAAACTGCACGCCGCGGATCACCGCCCCGTTCCCCGAAGGTGTGGTGGACAGCGCCGCAAAGCGGGTCAGGCTGGCCAGCACCTGAGAAACGTTTTCCAGCAGTTTTTCCGGCTCATAAGCATCCAGCATCAGCATCCTGTCCAGATGCATCTGCTCTTCCTGACTGATAGTCAGGTCACCCATAAGACGGTCCACATACATCCGGTAGCCTCGCTGGGAGGGAATGCGCCCCGCTGAAGTGTGGGGCTGTTCCAGATAGCCAACCTCTGAAAGGGCGGCCATCTCATTGCGGATAGTAGCTGAGGAAACACCCAGCCGCTCCGCCAGAGATTTAGAACCTACCGGCTCACCGGAAGCCACGTAGGCTTCTACGATGGCTGCCAGCACCTGCAGTTTGCGGGGCGACAGCCGTTCGGCTGTATTGCGGTTCATTTCCTCACCTCCAACTGCCGTTGTTTTGATTTTAGCACTCTGTTGTGTCGAGTGCTAATCTCTGTATATCAATTTACCATCATTTTTCAAAAATGTCAATTACAAAAATGTAAAAGAATTATTAATACCGTACATACAGACCGAAAATTCTCCCTGCTTCTCAGCAAAAAACGGCGGTATTCCTGGAAAAAACCGCTGCAAACACAAAACCTCCTTTTGCTCTGCAAAATCAGCACTCCCTCCATGGTGATTGCTAAAAACAAAAAGAGCAGGACAGATGTCCCGCTCTTCCAATTCCATATTATGCTGCCTGAGAACCTTCTTCCACATAGCTGTAGAGAATTTCCGGCTCCTCACCTACATAAAAACCTTTTTCGTTCATGCGCTTCACAGTGTAGCCCTTGTCTTCCATCTGCTGCACCACGCCGGTTTCACCGCCCATGTGGCCTGCACCAACGGTGAAGAACACCACCTTACCGCTTTCGATGTACTCTTCTGCTTTGTCCGCCATCAGCTTGTTGCGGTCGGTAATCATTTCCTTATTATATTCTGCCAGCAGTGCTTCTTCCTCTGCAGTCAGTTCTTCGTCCACTTCTGTTATGGAGAGCATCTCTACGTCACCGTTCTTCCATGCTTCCAGTGTCAGCTTCAGGTCTGCTGCCAGCAGATCTACATCCAGATTCATTGCCAGCATCCACTCCTGCAGCTCTGCAGAGAAGTTATCCATCATGTCCATCTGTGCGGCAACGCTTTCTACTTCATAAATCGGTTTATTCACTTCTCTCGCCTTATTCAGCAGGTACAGGTCCACACCGTAATCAGAGCTGAGGCCGGCATCTTCAATGGCCAGAGACTGCACCAGAGAAGACCACTGGTGTACTTTCATATAATCATAAGCATCGGCATACATATTGCGCTCTTCCAGCAGGCGCTTTGCTTCATTGTACACTTCTTCGCTGAGGTAATCGCGCACGGTGGTGCCATCTGTGTAAATACCGTACTTCATGGCGATGTCTGTCTGCATTTCCACGTCTTCGTTGAATGCAACCACGTCGCACTCTACCGCCAGCACATCAGACGCTGCAAAAGCATCTTCCACCGGGTCTGCCAGCGGGATCATATCTTCTGTACCTACGTGGATGGAGCCCATCAGATACAGCTTATTGTTATCTTCGTCGGTTACTTCCCACAGCATCAGCGGTGTTGGCTCCGCATTCTCCGGCGTACTGCCGCCGCAGCCGGTCAGCAGCACACCTGCCAGTACTGTTACAGCGGCCAGCAGTGCCAGCCAGCGTTTCATCTTCTTCATGGTATCCACTCCATTCTCTCTGCTTTTTTCTTATTATATAACAGGGGCAGGATCCTGTGCAAGCAATTCTGCCCGCCCTGCAGCAGAAGCCGTTAAATGTCGGTAAAACCTGCCTGTTCCCGGTGTTTGGGCGGCAGAAATCGGTTGACGAAATTTTGCAGAATCAGTATAATGAAAAGAATATAAACTTTAAATAATTGAAAGGAGGACTGTCACATGATTAGCGGAGCAGAAATCATGGTAAAATGTCTCCAAAACGAGGGCGTTACAATGACATTCGGTTATCCGGGTGCAGTCATCTGTCCTTTTTATGATGAATTAAATAAAACAGAAATCCGTCACGTTCTGGTGCGCAGCGAGCAGAATGCTGCCCACGCAGCCAGCGGCTATGCCAGAACAAGCGGCAAGCCGGGTGTGTGCATTGCCACCTCCGGTCCTGGCGCTACCAACCTGATCACCGGTATTGCCGGCGCATATATGGACTCCATTCCTCTCATTGCCATTACCGGCCAGGTAAACTCCAAGCTGCTGGGCCGTGACGTATTCCAGGAAGCGGACATCACCGGCGCCTGCGAATCCTTCACCAAGCACACCTATCTGGTAAAGAACACAGAGGATCTTCCAAGAGTTTTCAAGGAAGCTTTCCACATTGCAACCACAGGCCGCCCTGGTCCTGTGCTCATCGACGTGCCGATCGATATTCAGCAGGGTATGCTGGAATCCTTCGAGTATCCGGAACAGCCAAACATTATGGGCTACAAGCCAAGAACAAAAGGCCACGAAATGCAGATCAAGCGGGCAATGGATGTGCTGAAAACAGCGCAGAAGCCAGTGATCTGCTGCGGCGGCGGTGTTGTGCTGGCGGGTGCAAGAGATGAAATGATCGCATTTGCAAAGAAAAGCGGCATCCCGGTTGTTTCCACCATGATGGGCCTTGGTGTTGTGCCAATGGACAGCGACATTTACCTTGGTATGGTTGGCTCTCACGGCAAGCCATATGCAAACCGTGCTATGAATGAGGCTGACGTGATCATCCTCTGCGGTGCACGCGTTGGTGACAGAGCTGTTTCTGCACCTGGTATTCTGGAGAACCACGCAACGATCATCCACATCGACATTGACCCGGCGGAGATCGGCAAGAACCTGAACGTTGACGTACCGATCGTTGGTGACATTCAGGGCGTGCTGAAGGACTTTGCCGAGCAGTGCGAGCGCGTAGACTGCGATCCATGGCGCGTTACTGTCAGCGAGTGGAAGAAGTCTTACGTTTCCAATGCAGTTGACAGAAAAGACTGCGTAGAACCAAGAACCTTTATCTCCACCCTTTCTACCATGATGGAAGAAGATGCGATCCTCTGCGCAGACGTTGGCCAGAACCAGATCTGGGCAGCCCGCAACTTCAACGTGAAGGAAGGCCGCTTCCTTACTTCCGGCGGCATGGGCGTTATGGGTTACTCCCTGCCGGCTGCTATCGGCGCAAAGCTGGCAAAGCCGCACCGTCAGGTTGTGGCTGTCTGCGGCGACGGCTCCTTCCAGATGCAGATGTGCGAACTGGCAACTGCCTGTCAGCACGACGTTGTGGTCAAGCTGATCATTATGGAAAACGGCAGACTGGGCATGGTAAAGGAATTCCAGGACAGACTGTACGGCCGCCGCTACATTGCCACCCATCTGAACGGCAACCCGGACTTTGTGAAGCTGGTAGAGGCATACGGCATTAAAGCAGCTTATGCACACAACAACGAAGAAGCAGCAGCCCTTGCAAAAGAAATGCTGAGCTACGACGGTTCCTACGTGCTGGTATGCGCAGTGGACCCTGACACACCATCATTATAAGGAGGACACCGCAATGAAATATACCCTTTCTGTTTTAGTAGAAAACCAGCCTGGTGTTCTTTCCAAGGTGTGTGCTCTGTACTCCCGCCGCGGCTTCAACATCGACAGCCTTGCGGTAGGTGAAACAGAAAACCCAAGCATCTCCTGCATCACCATCGTAGTAGACGGCGACGAGCACATTGTTGAGCAGGTGGAGAAGCAGCTGAACAAAATGATCCAGGTCATCAAGGTGCGCAACCTGACAAAGCAGGTCAGCTTTGTCAGCTGCGAGCTGGCGCTGATCAAGGTTGTCTGCAACCAGACCCAGCGTGTGGAGATCATGCAGATTGCCAATACCATGGGCGCGAGAATCGTGGACGTAGCAAGCAATACGCTGACACTGCAGATCGCAGACACACCGCAGCACATTGAAGACCTGACCAATCTGCTGCACCCTTACGGCATCAAAGAGAGCGTCTGCACAGGCACCCTTGCCATGGAGCGCGGCGTAATTAAAGGTCGTCACCAGTAAATTCCACTGTTTTTCTATCGTTTTTGTAAAAATTCACAGGAATCTATTTACATTCAACGCTAAAAGGCGTTATAATGTTGATTAAACTGATTATATATTAGGAGGGCAAAATCCCATGCCAAAGATTTACTATCAAGCTGATTGTGATTTAAACTTACTGAAAGATAAAACCGTTGCTATCGTTGGCTACGGCTCCCAGGGTCATGCACACGCACTGAACCTCCACGATTCCGGTGTTAAGGTTATCGTAGCTCTCTATGAGGGTTCCAAGAGCAAGCCACTGGCAGAAGCTGCTGGCCTGACAGTTATGAACGTTGCAGACGCTGCTAAGGCTGCTGACGTTATCATGATCCTCATCCCAGACGAGAAGCAGGCTGATGTTTACAAGAAGGACATCGCTCCAAACCTGACAGCTGGCAAGGCTCTCATGTTTGCACACGGCTTCAACATCCACTACGGCCAGATCACACCACCAGCAGACGTTGACGTTCTGATGATCGCTCCAAAGGGCCCTGGCCACACAGTTCGCAGCGAGTATGTTGAGGGTAAGGGCGTTCCTTGCCTCATCGCTGTTCACCAGGATGCAACAGGCAAGGCACAGGATATCGGTCTTGCATACGCAGCAGGCATCGGCGGCGCAAGAGCTGGCGTTCTCGAAACAACATTCCGCATTGAGACAGAAACAGACCTGTTCGGTGAGCAGGCAGTTCTCTGCGGCGGTGTAACAGCTCTGATGAAGGCTGGCTTCGAAACTCTGGTTGAGGCTGGTTACCCAGCAGAGTCCGCATACTTTGAGTGCGTTCACGAAATGAAGCTCATCGTTGACCTGATCTACCAGGGCGGCTTCTCCAGAATGCGTTACTCCATCTCCGACACAGCTGAGTTCGGTGACTACGAGACAGGTAAGCGCGTGATCACAGAAGAAACAAAGAAGGAAATGAAGAAAGTTCTCTCCGAAATTCAGGACGGTACTTTCGCTTCCAAGTGGATCAACGAAAACAAGGTTGGCCGTTCCCACTTCACATCCTGCCGCCGCATCGAGTCCGAGCACCAGCTCGAGTCCGTTGGTAAGGAACTCCGCAAGATGTACTCCTGGAACGACGAGAAATAAGTCCGTATGCACGGACGGGCAGTCGCCCACCCTCTCAGGATGGAACAACTGCACTCCTCGGAAAACAGCCTGACGGCTGACTTCTGAAAAAAATCAAACATTTCTGTATACATAAAAAGAACCGCTGGGCTGATCGCGCCCGGCGGTTTTTTGTTTTTTTATTGCTTTTTCATTACCAGGGTATCATTGCCCATTTGATAAGAAATTGTGTCTCCATTAATTTCAACGGTATCTCCGTCAATTTTTAATTCACCATTCTCATATGTGTACGGTGCGATTGTTTCTGTCTGTCCAGCCATTTCAAGAACAAGCGTACCGTTTTTAAATTTGCATACGGCTCCTCCCATAGAATCCAGCACTTCCATCTGATCCTCTCCATCAGAAATCAGTGACACAATTCTCCAGGATGTTCCATTTAAGCCGTCCGAAATTTCCTCCAAATTCTCTTCTCCCATAAATTCCTCATAGGAAATGGATTTTTCTTTACTCAATTTTACTGCGTAGGAATGTGCTACATTTAATTCGTTAGGAAGGATTTTTTCTGTGTAGAGAAACCTGTCATCGAAACGCGTACACTTCACAACAGAGCCGCTACCATCAGAAAGAATGCCAACAGAAACAACCGCTGTATCCTGTCCTCCCCTAGTCAAACCTGTTACTCCGTATGGATCATAAATAGCATGCTCATATACATCTTTATACTCAAAGCTATGTCTGTACTTTTCACCTTCTGATAATTTTACAACAACATAATCTTTTTCGCTTTCCTCAACTGTTGTAGTAGGCTCCCCTCCACACCCAACAAGCGGAACAGCAAGCATTGCAGCGGCAAATAATGCGATTACGATCTTCTTTAACATAAATCCATCTCATTTTCAGAAAATAATGCAAATATACGCTACAATTTCTATCAACATAATACTACCGGATGGTAGCATTAGTCAAGAGGTGATGATATGTATTTCAAGCGAATTGAAGACCTGAGAATCCACAACGATCTGAGTCAGCAGGACGTTGCAGACTACTTGAAAATTCAGCGTGAAGTATATCGCCGCTACGAAAAAGGCACCCGCACCATTCCGGTTGAATATCTGATTCAGCTGGCAGATTTTTATAAAACAACCACGGATTATCTCCTTGGCAGAACAGATGATAAAACTTAAAGCCCACTGGTAACTGCACCGGTGGGCTTTCATTATTGTTATTTTCCTGTGGAAATCAGTAAAAAACGGCATATTTCTGCCGTTTTTTGTAAAATTGCTTGCTTTAAAATTCAAAGTGTCGTATAATCTCCATATTCCTGAAGCAAGGAGGAACCATTATGAAGAAAAAAATCGGACTGTTATGCTGTGCCCTGCTGGTTTCTGCAGGCGTAATGGCAGGCTGCTTCGGCGGTGAGCC
>JAZUBL010000044.1:0-16835 GCA_045638545.1 Acutalibacteraceae bacterium
GAACATCAATCTCAGGTAGAAGCATTTATAGAATCGTTTGTAATTTTATTTAATTCTCTTGCAGATCAAAATGATATGGATGCACTGCCTGTTAATTACCCAAGTGCTGGAAATGAGAATGAACAGGAGAATAACTAAGAAAATAAAAAGCCCTCCGTTGGTCCACATGCAGAGCAGAGGTGTGGGAGGTCTTATTAAGGATATTGTACCATAAAAATTCAAAAAACTCTTGATTTTATGCGGTATAATTCAGCTCTGGTGAGGACTATTGTCACGATGATTTGTGAATCATCTCCACCATATTGGAACGCAAGTATTGATACGATACTTGCGTTCCATTTCTTTTTGTCCAAAACCGCTTAACACAAGGATTTTCGGTACTTTTTCAAATGGGATTAGTTTCTTTGTGTCAAAATTGATAGCACCAAAGTCGAATTTGAGTGACTCGAACCTACCCGTTTTTGCTGCCTCAAAATCACAATGAAACTTTTCTTAAAAGAATAATTTCATTGTGGCTGAGATTAGTTTCATTGCGGGAGAAACATTTCGTCGTGAAATACAGCAATATTTATGTTATAATTCAAACAAATAAAATACGGAGAGTAACAATATGAGCAAATATCGTGAATTATTTTCCTATCAAACGCTTGGCGGTATGGCTTGGGCAAGCATCGTTATTGACACGGAAACCGGAATACCTTACACTGCTGTTTTTCAACAAATGAATATGGGCGGAGCTTACTATGACCTAATGCACAAGTTAGGTGAGGAGATAACCTACAAGCAAATTTATAACTTCGCTTTAAAAAAACAGGAAAATGATTTCTGTTATTGGTTTGATCCCGAAAAGTACAAGACTATTAACGCATCTAACTGGAAAGATTTCATTTGAGTTGCACTTACAAAAAGGTTGCATTGCAAATGCAACCCGAAATCAAAAATTGCGTTATAATTCAAATTAGACCGGCCATTTTGATACGAAAAGTATCTGAATGGCCGGTCTTTTATTTTGCTCAATGTTGATTTCCCGCACGACTGTGCTGTAATCAGTTTAACAAGCTTGAATTTGTTTAATTGCAATGGGTTCACTTTCCTCTTTAGGATTTTATTTTCAAGTGGACCTGTGTTATGATTATCAACTGTTTTCTTTATGCATCATTTTAAAAAGACTCTGACCGTTATGATCAGAGTCTTTTTCAGTTATCTGGGAAAAACAGTAAAGCTGGTGAGTGTATTGTTACTATGATGATTATAGGTGTCGATATCGATGTGTGTATACACATCAGAGGTCTCCAGTGTATCTGTACCGAGGATCGCTGCGCCAATACAATCAGCAGCATCATCGAAATAATCCCCGTCAGGATCTCCGGCAATGAACATGACAGAAGCAGTGTAAATTGGATGCTCTTCGCATGGGGTAATGACAATAGAGTTTCCGATGTCATCATTCAGCCAGACAGAGCCATCTTCTTTATTTGCTGTAGAAAATGCGTAATCTGCAGAAAAATTGATTCTGTTTGCCATTTCCTGAGGAGTGATAGAAAATACACTTTCTGCAGAATCAATGATATCGCCTTTAACAATCGGAACCGGATATCTCAGATCCTCTGCAGTCAGCTCTTCCGTTAATTTGCTTTCACCCTGAGAAGAAACAAGCTCATTCTGAGATTCAGGTTCAGGATCACTGCCTCCGCAGCCTGTTAAAACTGCAAAACTGCTGAGTGCAACTGCTGCCAGCATTGCAATTGCGATCAATTTCTTTTTCATGATAATTACTTCCTTTATTTTGGTTTAGAACTGTTGCCCACGCATTTATGTTCTGATTTTCCTGTATCTTGAAGAACAGCAGAATCCTGCTTGCAATATAACACGAGGAAGGACTTTATGCAAGAGCAAATTGCGCAAAAAAATGCTTCATTTGGAGCAGATTTTTTTTTATTTATAGACCATTCAGCTGACAGAAAATGCAAAAAGAAATTTAACTTGTCTTTTGGAAATGAGTATGCTAGTATTTTGGTGGACATTGAATTAGGAGGGAATTTTATGTCAAAACGTATTCGATTACTTAGTCTGACACTGATCGTGGCGATGCTGATCAGCATGATGCCGGCATTTTCCATTGCTGTTTCTGCGGCGGAAACAAAGAGTATCAGCTGTCAGATCAATTCATCTGACACAAACAAAGTGTCCGTCAAAGTACAGACGACATCGTCTGTCACAGCATCTGATGGTAAGCTGTATCTGTTTGCAGTGCCAACTTACGTGGACAGCCTGTCAGGGCAGAAGCCGATTGCTTCCGTATCTTACAAAGGCGCAGGAACATATAACTTTTCCGCTGCACTGAAGGAGAACACTGCCAATTCTCTGCTGTACAGTAAATTCTATGTTGCTGTCAAGTCCGGCAGCAGTTACAAAGCCATCAACAGCGGTAGCTTCATTACGAATCCGGAAGTTCTGGCTGATTCTAATGCTGCTCGTGCGGAAACATCTTCCAAAAAAGGCGTGCACATTGATTTTTATGCACCAACGGATCTGGAAGATCTGGGCGTGAAGCACACCTATTTCGGTATTCAGTATCAGGATCTTCTCAGTAATACCAAAACCAAAACATCCTTTACTTATAATGGAAAAACATATTATATTCACGACCGTATTGAAGAATATGACATGCTTATCCGCAATATGACAAGAGCAGGCATGAGTGTGTCTGTTGGTTTGCTGAACAGTTACCGCAGTGGTTACGAATACATGATCCATCCCGGTGTCAGCCAGAAAAGCGGTACTGTGAATTATGCTTTAAATACCTCTACGGCAAAGGGACTGGAGGCAGCGGCGGCTATCCATTACTTCCTGGCCAGCCGTTATAATGGAACTAATATTTCTTATGGACGTGTGGAAAACTGGATCATTGGCAATGAGGTCAACGATAACCTGAAGTATTATTACATGGGTGCCCAGAACATTAAAACTTTCGTTGCTGAGTATCTGCAGTCTTTCCGTGTGGCATATACTGCGATCAAAAGTGCTTACAGTAATGCCAATGTATATATCTGTCTCCAACATCGTTGGAACACAGAGAATACCAAGACAGATTACAGCGGCAAGCAGTTTATTGATCTGTTCAATCAGTATGCAAAAGAACAGGGCAATATGGACTGGGGACTGGCATATCACCCATACTCCTTTCCGATGAACGATGCAGATATTCTGAATGACGGTACTGCAACGATTGACCAAAACGGCAGCGCTACCTTTGGTAAAGAAGTGACGAATGCTGCAAGTACGCCGATCATTACCATGAAGAATCTGAACCAGCTGACCAGCTATTTCAATCAGTCTGCGCTGTTGAGTCCGGACGGTGAAGTGCGCAGTATTATTCTTTCCGAACAGGGTTATACGTCTAATTCCAATATTACCGGGCAGAACGAAGCAAAGCAGGCTGCCAATATTGTACTTGGATATTATATTGCAGAAATGAATGATAATATTGATGCCTTTATTCTCCGCGGCACAACAGATGATGACGAAGGCAGCAAGTATTTCAAGTTTGGTCTTCGTGAAGAAGCTGGAACAGACCGACCGGGTGAAGAGAAGTTCTCATACGAAGCATATAAGCAGGCCGATACAAAGAATGCGCTGGAGAGCCTGCAGTTTGTAAAAGCCGCGCTGAATATCAGTGACTGGTCCAAAGCAGTGCCAGGTTGGGATGAAAGCGAATTTCAGTCCATGGGCAGCTGGACAGAAGGAACCCTGCAGTCTGTCAGCGGTGCTGCAGGTGTTGTGCAGACGATTACCACATACATGAACGACCAGTGGGAAGCGGGCTACAACGTATTTGGTTTTTCTACAGTAGACTATGACGTTGTTCTGCAGGAAGATGGTTTTGCAGTGCTGAACCCATACGCTTATCCGCTGGCATGGCAGGGCATTGAAAAACATTTCTCCAAACCACTGAATCTTTCTGCTGCAAATTATCTGACCATGGATGTGAAGCTGGATCCGAAAGATGCCTCCGGTGATAAAGATAAACTGGAACTGAAGGTTCGTCTCCGCAGCGGTGATGATATTTACGACAGCACCGGTATTGTTGCTGTAAATAAAAACTATACTCTCAGTGTAGATCTCCGTAAGTGGAGCGGCAGAAATTCTATCGACACCATTGAAATTCTCAATCGAGAAGCAGACCGGAAGAAATCCTTTGATGGCTTGCTGTATGTTTATAATGTACAGGCTGTTTCCAGCATTTCCGGTGCAAAAAATCTGCAGACAACAGAAGCAGCAAAGACAGATCTTTCCAAAGCAGAAGTGAATTATCAGAAGAGCTTTAACTATACAGGCAAAGCAATTGAGCCGGAAATCGTGGTACGCCTTGGCGGCAAAACACTGAAGCAGCATCAGGACTATGACGTGATCTATCATAATAATGTGAAATCCGGCACAGGCAAAATCGTTGTGGTTGGCATTGGCAGCTACACTGGTTATGCAGCAAAGCAGTTCACCATCCAGGGTGATTACCCAACCGTTTACAACGGTGTAGATTACTCTCTCGTTTACTCCTACGGCTACTATAAAGAGAATAACCCGGCTGTTGTGCGCGAAGTAGGTGATGATCCGCAGAAATTGCTGAAACACTTTGCAACAAAGGGCATGGATTACGCGCTGCAGGGTACAGGTGACTTTAACGTGCTGGCCTATGCAAAGTTTAATGATGACCTGTACAGAACATACGGCGAAAACTGGAAAAAGTATTATCTGCACTATATTCAATACGGCTGGAAAGAAGGCCGCGCAATCAGCGGCACCAAGCCGAGTGGAATGACTGCACCTGTTTACCCAGGTTCAGACGTGGAAGAACCGGTACCGGATCCAAAGCCAACTCCAGATCCAACTCCAAATCCAGATGCCGGCCCTCATACACATACATACAGCAATAACGTAGACGGTACCTGCAATATCTGCGGCATAGATCGCTCTACGGTGGAAAAACGAACCGTGACCCATATGTTCCGTATGTATAATCCAAATACCGGTGAGCATTTCTATACCGGTTCAGATGAGGAAAAGAACAACCTTGTGAAAGCAGGCTGGAAATATGAAGGCGTCGGATTTACCTTCCCTGCAAACACCGGTGCGCCGGTTTATCGTCTGTTCCAGCCGTCTACCGGTGAACATCTGTACACCATGGATGAAACAGAAAAAACAAAATTGCTGAAAAAAGGCTGGAACTATGAAGGAATCGCTTTTAACTCCGCCTATGACACAGAAGCAAAGCAGCACCGCCTGCATAATCCAAATGCAGTTGTTGGTGCGTACCATTTCACATTCAGTGACGAAGAGAAAACAAATCTTCTGAAAGCCGGATGGGAATCTCAGGGCATTGGCTGGTACAGTTGCTGGAAATAATACTTATATAAAAAATAAAAACACCCTTTTTCGCAGTAGTGCGAAGGAGGGTGTTTTTCTATGTAATTACTTATTTTCGGCGCTGTAGCTGGTTTGTTACTACCGCAGACAGTTTGTGGAGAAAGCTGGTAACTGCAATTGATGCCATCACAGCAATGCAATAATTTTTTCTTTATTTGAATTCTTCTTTCTGATTACTGATTTGGCTGAATGCTGTACATTGCAAAATTTTCTGCAGAGTTCAGTGCCATGGTGATACGAAGATGGTCGAATCTTACCTGGCTGCTGATAGTGCCATCAGCACCATAAATGGTGTTAATGCCATGGAGATCCTGGCTGATGGCAACATAGAGGTCGTTCCAATCGCGAGAATCAGCCAGCACCTCCGCACAGGCTTTTGTCAGAACAACGGCCATATCGGAATCATTGCTGCTGTTTACAGTAATGATAGCGCTTGTTACAGAGATGCTGTCGCCGTTTGCAAAGCGAATGGTTGTCATATCCCCGTAGCTGGAAGTGGTGCCGGACGCATAACCATAGTGGTTGATATTTTCATTGATCAGTGCAGCAAGTTCGCTGTGAGACGCCAGGAACGCACCATTTGCAGCATAGATCTTTTCCTTCACTTGCTCGTAAGTGATCGGTGCAGAGCTTACAGGGGCGGAAGAAGATGGTGCAGAGTAAACCGGTGTGGTATCCGGTGTTGGGGTTGGAGTTGGCTCAGAGCCGCCGCAGCCTGTTAAAACAGCAAAGCCGCTGACAGCCACAGCCGCCATCATAGCGATGGCAAGAATCTTTTTCTTCATAATGAAACCTTCTTATACTTTATTTTTCTTATTATAGCAAATCTCATGATTAGGAGCAAGGGTTCGCTAAATTTCAATCACGTCGCCGGCAGCCAGATAGTGAAGCTGCTCGCCCATAATTTCCTTTAAAAAGGAAAATTGTTCCACGCCGGTGCAATGGCAGGTATAGTAGGTCGTATTGTGGCACAGGAGCGCCTCGGCGGCGTTTTGCAGCACATCAGCATCATGCGACACTGCTGGGTCTAATTTCATGAAATGGAAGCCGCCTATGAGCACATCCGGGTTGAACCATTCTGTAATATTCAGAATTCCCTTGTGGGAGCAGCCGCTGATGAGCACTTTTTTGCCGCTCTCTTCCAGCAGCAGGTATTGTTCATGGCGGAAATCATCCGGCACAAAGCCTGCTTCGGTTTTCATGGTGAGGCCGAAATTATCGGCAGGGTAGGGCACTTCGTTTTTATTGCAGGAGTATAATGTAATGCCCGCATCAATCTGCAGCAGATCATCCACGAAAATCAGGCGGTCGCTTTCCATCAGTTTTGGATCAATACCAATGAACGTTTCTTCCGCATTATAGACGTCTGCAAAGGCATGGCGGCTCAGGTAAACTGGTGCTGTTTGATTACACTCCAGAAAACGAAGCAGGCCGCCGCTGTGATCATAGTGCCCATGAGAAAGGATCACAATATCGACTTTTTTCAGGTCAACGTCCAGTTTTTCTGCATTTTCTGTGAAGATACCGGTCTGGCCGGAATCGAAAAGAATATTGTGTTTTTCTGTTTCAATATACAGGCTCAGGCCATGTTCTGTATGCATACATTGGTGTGTTGTTGTATTTTCAATCAAAGAATAGATTTTCATAGTGATACCTCCAAAGTTGCTGATTTAATTATAGTTCCGGCTATAGGTACCGTCAATATGCGATTGAAGTGATTGCTATGGCTAAAGGCAGAAACAGGCATAAAAAAAGACCTCTCGATTGAGAGGTCAGTTTTTTATCAATCAGCGCTTAGAAACAGATTCTTTGTTTTCTAACATATAACGCTGGCTGAAGCTTTCATAGTACTGCTTGAAGGACAGTGTTTTACCGGACTTTACTTCGTTCAGGTAATGGTGTGTCTCAAAGCTGTCATGATGAATCTCGAGGATCGCTGCTGCAATGTTGGAGCAGTGGTCAGAGATTCTAGCCAGATTAGCAAGCAGATCGTTGAGAATGAAGCCAAGCTCGATGGTGCAGGAGCCGTTCTGCAGACGAATGATGTGGTTGTGCTTGATTGTGTGCACCAGTTCATCAATAACCTGCTCAAGCGGCTCAACCTGTGTAGCCATGTGGAGATCCTTTGTTTCGTAAGCCTTCATGGTGATGTTGAGGATTTCCTCAACAGCATTTGTCAGAACACGGAGCTCCTGAGAAGCCTCAGCGGAGAAGGTAGTACCCTTATCGTTGATTTCCTGCGCAGTTTTCTTCAGAGCAAGAGCGTGGTCGCCCAGACGCTCATAGTCACCGATTGTATGCAGCATAACGGAAACCTTGTGGCTATCTGTCTTGGTCAGTTCCTTACCGGCAATCTTTACCAGTGTGGTGCCAAGAATATCTTCATAGCGATCCAGTCGATCTTCATTTGTCACAACTGTTTCTGCAATTTTCTTGTCATATTGTTTTGTTAAGTTCAGCGCCATTGCTGTTGTTTCGCCAGCGAGCTTTGCCATTTCATCAGCCTGGTTGGAGCATTCTGCTACTGCAAAACCAGGTGTTGCCAGCAGACGATCGTCGATAACCTTGATAGCATCTTTTTCCTTCTTTTCTGTGCCTCTGATAACAACGTTTGCCAGTTTTTCCAGAAGCTTGCAGAATGGGAAGAGGATGAGTGTTGTGGTAACGTTAAAGATCGTATGAACGATAGAAATGCTGAGTGTGGTAGCCGGGCCATCCATGAACGGGAACTGCACAAATGCATTGATAATGTAGAAACCGCTCAGGAAGAGGATGGTACCGATAATGTTGAAGGAAAGGTGAACAATCGCAACTCTCTTTGCGCTCTTGCCAGCACCAATACAGGAGATCAGTGCTGTTACACAGGTACCAATGTTCTGGCCGAGGATAATCGGCAGAGCAGAGCCGAATGAGATGCTGCCGCCAACAGAAAGTGCCTGCAGAACGCCAACGGATGCAGAGGAGCTCTGGATGATAGCAGTAAATGCTGCACCAACAAGAACACCCAGAATTGGGTTGGAGAAGAGAGTCAGGATGTTTACGAAAGCTTCAGATTCGGTCAGGCCTTTTACGGATCCGCTCATCATCTTCATAGCATACATCAGAACACCAAATCCGATCATAATGCTTGCGATGTCACGGCGCTTGCCCTTGGCTGGAAGCATCATCAGCACTGCACCGGCTACAGCTACAATCAGACCCAGGTTTTCCGGCTTGATCAGCTTGATGAAGATGTTATCACCTTCCAGGCCGGTCAAGCTCAGGATCCAGGCTGTCATGGTAGTACCAATGTTGGAACCCATAATAACAGGGATCGCCTGAGAGAGCAGCATAATGCCGGAGTTAACAAAACCAACCAGCATAACCGTTACAGCAGAGGATGACTGGATGACTGCAGTAACACCGGCGCCAAGGCCTAACGCAGCAAACCTGTTTTTGGTTACTTTGCGAAGGTAGCGCTCCATGTTACCGCCGGCCATACGTTCCAGACCGGCTGACAGAACATTCATGCCATATAGGAAGAATGCAAGTCCACCGAATAAAGTGATGAAATCGAATAGAGTCATAAATTCGCATCCTTTACTTTTTTTCGTATTAAATTGTATTTGCAAAAAGCATTCAATGAATAGTCTACCGTACGAAAGTAAATTTTGAAGGCTTTAAATTGTTAAATCTGTGTAAATTATAACATTTACTCGAACTTGCAACATTTTTCCATTGAACATTTTTAAACACGATTATTATAGCAGAAAAGCAACAAAATTACCAGTAATCTTTTGTGATTTTTTTGATTATTTTCTGCGAAATATGTTATTTGAATGACAAAGACTGTTTTTTGAGATTATTTGATAGAAAAATTGAGTATCAAATTTGTCATTAATTACTAAAAAATTTCGCAAAAACAGGAATATTCCTATTTTTACGAATTTTGCCTTCATCACATTCCACAAAAAATGCAGCGTAATTTTTTCATAGAATTAACAATGTAAGAGAAATCTAACAAATGAATTTTACATTGTGATCACGATACTTTCTTCTTAAAGCGCCACAAAAAGAGAACGGTTGTGTATTTATGCATAAAAAAATCCCCGGGCAGGAGAAACCTGCACGGGGAGAGGGATTAACCCATCTTAAAATTCTGGCTGAATCTGGAAAGGAACTCTTTTGTTCTTGGATTCTGCGGGTTATTGATAACCTGCTCCGGTGGTCCTTCTTCAGCGATAACACCTTTATCCATGAAGATGATTCTGTCCGCAACGTCGTGTGCAAACTCAATTTCATGGGTTACGATCACCATTGTAAAGCCTTTTTCCTTCAGCATTTTGATTACGTTCAAAACTTCGCCTGTCAGTTCAGGGTCCAGCGCAGAAGTCGGTTCGTCAAAGCAAAGTACATCAGGAGACTGTGCCAGCGCACGGGCAATTGCTACACGCTGCTGCTGACCGCCGGAAAGCTGGCATGGATAGTTGTTAGCCTTATCGGTCAGACCAACACGTTCCAGCAGATCCATGGCATCCTGTCGAATACGTTCTTTAATATCTTTTCGGCAGTTGCAGCCTTCATATTTGTCGCCGCACTTTTTCATTTCATCCTTTGCATTCAGCAGAGGTGCAAGCATAATGTTGTCCAGCACACTGTACTGTGGGAACAGGTTGAAGGACTGGAACACCAGGCCAAAGTGCAGTCTGTTCTTACGCTTTTCACTGTCAGAGAGCTTTCGTCCGCTGCCTGCGTCCAAAAGTGTCTGACCATTTACAATGATCTTGCCGCGATTTGGTGTTTCCAAAAAGTTAAGGCATCGAAGCAGCGTTGTTTTACCGCTGCCGGATGATCCGATAATAGCAACAACGTCGCCTTTATCGAGAGAAAACGAGATGTTCTTCAGAACTTCTGTTTTGCCAAAGCTCTTTTGAATATTTTCCACTCTTAACATTGACATAATAATCGTACCATCCGTTTAACCTTTGTAGTAATTCATTTTCTTCTCGATGAAGGAGAAGAGCAGTGTCAGCGCGCCGCAGAAAGCCAGGAAGAAGACCGCAGAGTAGAACAGCGGCCAGATGAGGCCTTCCATGGAGAAGTCCTTTGCGTTCATCAGGATCTCCGGAATTGCGATAACGCTGGAGAGGGAAGTATCCTTAACCAGGGTGATGATTTCGTTGCCCATTGGAGGAACGATCTTTTTAATCACCTGGAACAGCACGATCTTGAAGAAGATCTGTGCTTTGGTCATGCCGAGTACCTGGCCGGCCTCGTACTGACCCTTTGGAATACTTTCGATACCGCCGCGGAAAATTTCGGAGAAATAAGCGGCGTAGTTAATGATAAATGCGATCAGAGCAGCCGTCATACGGTCAAATCGGAAGTTACCGTCCGAGATGAGCGGTGGTATGTAGAAGACGACAAACAGCTGCAGCATCAGTGGCGTACCACGAATAACCCACACGAAAACTTTCGTGAACCATTTGAGCGGTATGAATTTTGACATAGAACCGCCGGAGATAAGAAGACCCAACGGCAGCGCTATGAGAAGGGTACCAGCAAAAATAATACTATTCTGCCCAAAGCCCTCCAACAACCGCAACGTTACTTGCCAAAATTGTTCCATTTCTTAAATTCACCTAGATTTTAATATTTTGTTGTAATTATAAAATTGCTTTTCCTTATATATATAAGGGATTATGCCTCAGCTTCTACCAGGATGAGGGAGTCGAGGTGATACTTCTCAGCGATCTGCTGCAGTGTACCGTCGTTAGCCAGCTTCTGGATAGCAGCGTTAACCTGTGCTGTTGTGGAAGCAGCGTTCTTGCGGAATGCAATACCGTACTGCTCTGGAGCAAATTCCTTGGACTCTACAACTGCCAGATCAGCATAGTCGGAGCCTTCGCCCAGGGAGCCGATGGACATAACGTAGTCAATGATAGCGATGTCAGCTGTGCCAGCCTTAACCTCGAGGAGAGTCTTAGCCTGGGAGTCAACTGCTGTGTAGTTACCGTTTGCAAAGTACTCGTCTGTTGTAGCAACAGTTTCGCCAGCGGACTTCTTCTCAGCAACGATGTTTGCACCTTCAGCAGATGCGCCGTACTTCTCAACGTTCTCTGCCTTTACAACCATAACCTGCTTGTTCTGCATGTATGGTGTGGAGATGGACATGTTAGCCTGACGCTCTTCTGTGATTGTCATGCCGTTCCAGATGCAGTCGATTGTCTTAGCGTTGAGCTCAACTTCCTTGGATTCCCAGTCGATCTTCTGGAACTCAGCTTCTACGCCCAGCTCTGCGCAAACAGCCTTTGCAAACTCTGTCTCAAAGCCTGTCAGCTCATTGTTTTCGTCCATGTAGTTCATTGGCTCAAAGTATGTGATACCGATTACCATCTTGCCCTTAGCCTGGATGTCTGTCCAGTCGGAGTCTGCTGCTGGATCGGTGATTTCAACTGTAGATGTAACGTCTGCAGAGGAATCTGTGTTGTCATCAACAACAGGTTCTGTGCCACCGCCGCCGCAGCCAGCAAGTGCTACTGTGGAAACCAGAAGAGCAGCAGAGATGATTGCGCCGATTTTAGTGATTTTTTTCATGATGAATTCCTCCAAACAATATTTGTTAATATTAGTGTCGTATTATTATAGCACTAACGCTCTATCAAAGTAAAGCGTTTTGCTCGAAAAAACCATTTTTTCTGCAAATAATAAGAATCATCAATCAAAATATTGCTTGTACAATGCAAATTTATTGGATTTGGTTATGGATTCCATCAGAATGTATGGATAAAAACAATTTTACTTCGGCCGTGAGAAAGCGTAAACTATAATTATTCATAAATGATATTAAGTAATGCATAAATGAGATTAAAACGCGGCAGGACGGAAAAGCTGCGGAGAAAGCGAGGAGAAGCAATGTCATTGCAAATGCCATTAACGATCAGCTCCTGGTCATTGGGTGATCAGTGTACATTTGAAGAGCGTGTGTCCGCAGCAAAAGCAGCAGGGTTCGAGGGAATCGGCCTGCGGGCTGAAACTTATGTTGATGCAAGAAACGAGGGCCTGACTGATCAGGATATCCTGCAGATTCTGGACCGATACGGTATGAAAGTAACGGAAGTCGAGTACATCGTACAGTGGGCAGAGGCGAACCGCTCTTACGAACAGAAGTACAAAGAGCAGCTGTGCTTCCATATGTGCGAGCTGTTTGGCGTTGGCCACATCAACTGCGGCCTGATGGAATCCTATTCTGTAGAATACACAGCCCAGAAGCTCCGTGAACTTTGCCACCGTGCAGGCAAGCTGGTAATTGGCGTGGAGCCAATGCCATACAGCGGTATTCCAGATGTACAGAAGGGCTGGGCAGTAGTTGCAGCGGCAGGCGTTGCCAATGCAAAGCTGATTTTAGACAGCTGGCACTGGGTTCGTGCAAACCAGCCGAACGATTTAAAGGTGCTGGAAGGTATCCCGCCGGAGAAGATCGTGTCCATTCAGATCAATGACGTACACGACCGCCCATATGCAGCGTCTGTGCTGAGAGATGAGTCCATGCACGACAGACTGGCACCGGGCACCGGTTACGGCGATACAGCCGGTTTTATCAGAATGATCAAAGCGAAGGGCATTCAGCCAAAAGCAGTGGGCGTAGAAGTGATCAGCGATGCGATCCTGTCCCGCGGCGTAGCAGAAGCTGCTTCCTATTTATATGAGTGTACAAAGCCGATCCTTGAGAAGGAATGGCCGGAGATTTTAGGAGAGAAGGAGTAACGGAATGGGTTTTGAGAGAATGTTTTCCCCGATTCAGATCGGCGGTGTTACAGTACCGAACCGCTTTGTTGTGCCGCCAATGGGCAACAACTTTGCAAACACAGACGGTACACTGAGCGAGCGTTCCTGCGCTTACTACGAAGCAAGAGCAAAAGGCGGCTTCGGTCTGATTACCATTGAAGCAACTGTAATTGACGAAACAGCAAAAGGCGGCAAGAGAAAGCCATGCCTGTTTGAGGACAGCACTGTAGAAAGCTTCCGTATGGTTGCTGAGGCCTGTCACCAGCACGGCGCAAAGGTTTCCGTGCAGCTGCAGCATGCAGGTCCGGAGGGCAGCCCGGAGCTGACCGGTCATCCGCTGAAGGCAGCGTCTGCAGTTGTAAGCAGCCGCAACAAGGCGATCCCGCAGGAGATCACAAAGGAAGAGCTGGAAGTTCTCATCGAAAAGTACGGTGATGCAGCGCTCCGTGCAAAAACAGCCGGCCTTGATATGGTTGAGCTCCATTGTGCACATGGCTATCTGCTGCACAGCTTCCTTTCTCCAAGAACAAACCACAGAATCGACGAGTATGGCGGCTGTCTGGACAACCGTCTCCGTCTGATCCGCAGAATTGTGGAAAATATCCACAGCAAGGCTGGTAAGGATTTTCCAATCGTCTGCAGAATCAACGCCTGTGATGACGTTGCCGGCGGCCTGACTGTACAGGACAGCGCAGTGATCGCTATGTGCCTGGAAGATATGGGTGTCAGCGCTCTGAACGTTTCCAGAGCGGTACATCTGCGTGACGATAAAATGTGGGCAACTTCCATGAGCCATGATGCATTTTCCGCAGAGCTGGTAGGCGAGATCAAGAAGGCTGTTTCCATTCCTGTTATCACTGTTGGCCGCTTTACAGACCCGGCTTACGGTGAGCTGCTGCTGAAGCAGGGCAGAGCGGACATGGTAGCATTCGGCAGACAGAGCATTGCAGACCCATACCTGCCAATGAAGGCGAAGATGGGCCAGATGGATGAAGTTTATCCATGTATCGGCTGTCTGCAGGGCTGCGTACCGAATATGTTTGCCGGCCAGGCGATCACCTGCCTTGTAAACCCATTTGTAGGCAAAGAGGCACAGATCGGCCAGCAGGCTGCAAAGAAAAAGAATGTGACCATCATCGGCGGCGGCGTAGGCGGCCTGACAGCTGCACGCATCTGCGCAGAGCGCGGCCATGATGTTACATTATATGAAGCACAGGACCAGCTGGGCGGCCAGATGCGCGCAGCAGCTGTTCCACCTGGAAAGGGCAATATTGCAGAAATGATCCGCGCAAGCATCCGTGCCTGCGAGAACAGCGGCGCTAAGATCTGCATGAATACGAAGATCACCACAGAAATGCTGGAAGAAAATCCACCGGAAGTAATTCTGGTTGCTACAGGTGCTGTGCCTGCGCTTCCAAAAATTGCAGGTGTTGACGGCGACCGCATTGCAACTGCGGTTGACGTACTGAAGGGCAAGGTTGCCTGCGGTAAAAAGGTTCTGATTGTAGGCGGTGGTGTGGTTGGCTGCGAAACAGCAGCGTTCCTTGGTCAGCGTCAGTATGACGTAACCGTTCTGGAGCAGCGAGATGAAATCGGTCTCGGTATCTCTCAGGAGCACTGGACTGTACTGCGTGACCTGCTGGAAGAGTACGGCGTAAAGAAGGTAACAGGCGCATCTGTTCGTCAGTTCACAACAGACGGTGTGATCTATTTTGGTAAGGACCGCGAAACAAAGGTTCTCACAGGCTTTGATACCATTGTTCTGGCTACAGGCTCCAAGAGCAGCACAGAACTGGTAAGCACAGCCAAGAGAGTAGCAAAAGAGTGTTATACAATCGGCGATGCAGTGTCTCCAAGACATGCATTAGAAGCAATCAGAGAGGGGTATATCATTGCGGAAAAGCTGTGATTTTACAAATGAACTGCTGCAGAGGGAAGACGTACAGGCTCTGCTCAATGATCAGCTGAAAGAGCATGCCAGTATGCGGCATCAGCTGATGGACCATTTACCTGTAAATCCGGTGGAAGATCCGGCAATGGTGAAATACGCCCATCTGCTTTCTCCAATCACTGTTGGCACCATGACACTGCGCAACCGCGTTGTTATGATGCCGATGGGTACAAACTATGCCAAGGAAAACGGCGGCATCAGTGAAGACCACATCCATTACTATGAGCAGCGCGCCAAGGGCGGTACTGGTCTCATCGTTGTGGAAAACGTTTGCGTTGATTTCCCGTTGGGTTCTAACGGCACCACACAGCTCCGCATGGATCACGACCAGTTTATTCCTGGCCTGTCCCGTCTTTGCGAGGCGATCCATAAGCATGGTTCCTGCGCTGCTGTGCAGATCAACCACGCAGGTGCATCTGCCATGTTTACAAGAACAGGTATGCATCCTGTTTCCGCATCGGATATTCCTTCCAGAGCCGGCGGTGAAATCCCACGCCCAATGACTCACGAAGAAATTGCAACTGCTGTGAAAAAGTTCGGTGATGCGGCACATCGTGCAAAGCTGGCAGGCTTCGATGCGGTAGAGTTCCACGCTGGCCACTCTTATCTGGCAAGCCAGTTCCTGTCTCCAACAACTAACAAGCGTACCGATGAATTCGGCGGCTGTGCTGAAAACCGCGCACGCTTCCCGAAGATGGTCATGGAGGAGATACGCCGCAGAGTTGGCAGAAACTTCCCGATCATCGTTCGCATCAGTCTGGACGAATTTGTAGAAGGCGGCAATGCGATTGAAGATTCTCTGGAGCTGATGGAGCATTTCTGCGACGAAGCAGATATTTTCTCCGTTTCTGCAGGCCTTAATGGTTCTCTGCAGTATCAGATCGACGTGTGCGGTCTGCCGGATGGCTGGCGTTCCTACATGGCCAAGGCTGTAAAGGAGCGCTTTGGCAAGCCTGCTATCACAATGGGCAACATCCGTTCTCCACAGATTGCAGAGCAGATCCTTGCAAAAGGAGATGCAGACTTTATCGGTATCGGCCGTGGTCTGATTGCAGAACCGGAGTGGGTAAATAAAGTGCGCTGCGGCGATGAAAAGAACCTGCGCAACTGTATTTCCTGCAACGTTGGCTGTGCACAGAACAGAATCGGCATCAACCGTCCGATTCGCTGCACTGTAAACCCTGCAGTAGACGTAGGCGAAGATTACGCAAAGCGTAAGATCACAAAACCATGCAACGTGGTTGTTATCGGCGGGGGTGTTGCCGGTCTGGAAGCAGCCTGCACAGCGGCGGAAGTTGGCTGTACTGTAGTTCTGATCGAACGCGGTAAGCAGCTTGGCGGTCTCTCTGCTTCTCTGTCTAAAATTTCCGATAAATTCCGTCTGGATCATTTCATCGAGTACCAGATTCAGCGTGTGGCAAAGCTGAGAAATCTCTTTGCACTGCCGGGTACCGAGGCAACGGTCGAAATGGTTGCTCGTTTCCATCCGGATTTGATCGTCAACGCAACCGGTTCCCGTCCTGTTCTGCCGCCAATCGAAGGTCTGGCAGATGCACTTCGCGCACCGAACTCCAACGTATTTACCATCAAAGGCGCGATCAACAAGTCCTTTGTTTATAATGAGGATGTTCGCGGCAAGCGTGTTCCTGTAGCTGGCGGTGGTTCTGCCGGTGTAGATGCCATTGAGTTCTTT
>JAZUBL010000045.1:0-42535 GCA_045638545.1 Acutalibacteraceae bacterium
AACCGTCGACCTCCAGCGTGACAGGCTGGCGTTCTAACCAACTGAACTACTAGGCCATAATGGTGGGAACAACAGGGCTCGAACCTGTGACCCTCTGCTTGTAAGGCAGATGCTCTCCCAGCTGAGCTATGCTCCCATTTCGTCTCCCGGGTGATCTCTCTCCCGTCGACGTTTATTATCTTAACACAGGTACTATCATAAGTCAACACTTTTTTTAAACTTTTTTAAAAAGCCTCTTTTGTACAGTTCCCATGACTTATTTTAGGTTTTTTTGTGCTAATTACCATTATTTTCCGCTATAATTTCTGCGCGGAACACATTTATCACGTCCGGATCAGGACAGCAAAATGTTGCTGTCCCCTCCGGCTGACCAGGAATTTTTCCACCGTAACGTAAAATATCAATAAAAGGGAAGGCCACATGCATGGCCATCGGGCATAAGCTGCCCCGCTCTGTGTCAAAATCAAAGGTTTCTCCAACACAGTGTCCTCTGTGACAAGGACAATTTCCCTTCTGTTCAATCAACGTGATCTGAATTTTCGGACGACTCATTCTTCTTCATCCGCTTTTTCAGTAAGTTTTTTTGCAAGTTCATCCAGTTCTGCCTGGGTGAATCTATACTGCTTATTGCAGTAGTGGCAGTTTGCCTCCATGTAACCCTTTTCATTATCTGCAAGTGTTACAATTTCTTCCGGCTTCAGTGTGCTCAGTGCGCGCTCAACACGCTCTTTGCTGCAGTTGCATGCATAAGCAACGTCAAATTCGTCCAGAACGTCTACTTCAAAGCCTTCCAGTGCTACCTTACAGATGGAAAGAATATCCATACCCTTTGCCAACATTGTTGTCACAGACTCCATCTTGCGCACGTTTGCTTCCAGCTTCTCCAGCTCTTCGTCTGTTGCTGTTGGCAGTGCCTGAATGAGCAGACCGCCTGCCAGCAGAACCTTGTGGTCCTCTTTGTCCAGAAGAACACCCAGAGCGCATACTGTTGGAATCTGCTCACTGTATGCATAGTAAGCTGTTACGTCTTCTGCAATTTCGCCGGTGATGATCTCTGTGCTGCCTGTGTATGGTGTGCCGTCGCCGTAGTCGCGCATAACAGTCAGAAGGCCATCCTTACCGATTGCTAAACCAACGTCCAGCTTGCCGTCGCCTTCACGAAGGCTCAGGTTCAGCTCTGGTTTTTCTACAAAACCGCGCACGTTGCCGTTACTGTCTGCAATGGAGCATACGCTGCCCAGCGGGCCGCCGCCGTTGATCTTCAGGGAAACTGTTGCATCGCGCTGCTTGAGCATAGCGCCCATAATGGAGTTTGCTGTCAGAAGACGGCCAAGTGCAGCTGTAGCAACAGGGCTTGTGTTGTGTACTGCCTGCGCTGTGTAAACAATGTTGCTGGAATCAATTGCCGCTGCCATGATGGAACCATCTGTAGTAATGCAGCGAATAATCTTATCTTTTGCCATAATTCATTCTCACCTTTCTTTTATTCTGTCTATTCTTCAGTGTGACGTTCTTTGTGAATGCCAAAGGCTCTGCGCAGAGCTGTAATACGCTTTGCAATACACGCCCTTGTAATGGTACTGTGCATTGCCATATCAAAGCCATGGATCGCCTGTTCGATATAATGGAACTCAACCTTGCTGCCGGCTGCCTCCAGTGCCTTTGCATAATTGATGCCTTCGTCGCGGAGGCAGTCCAGCTCCGCAACTTCTACGTAAGCGTCCGGCAGATCTGCCAGAGACTCTGCTTCGATCGGAGATACCAGATAACGCAGACCAGCTGCTTCTGCTGCCGGCAGGTAGCGTTCCCACATAACATGATTCTGCTTTGCATTCCACATTGGGGTATCCTGAAACTCTGCCATGGATTCTGTTTCCATGCGGGCATCTGTTACAGGATAAATCAGCATCTGGAACTGAACTGGAATATCGCCGCGCTCTCTGGCCAGCAGAGATACTGCCGCTGTCAGATTGCCGCCGGCACTGTCTCCGCCAATGGCAATGCGGTTTCGGTCAACGCCCAGTGTCTCCGCATTATCATACACCCATTTCAGGCCGGCGTAGCAGTCCTCCACGCTGGTTGGAAACGGATGCGGCAGCAATCGGTAATCTACCATCACGACCTTGCACGGTGTTTTCAGTGCATACCAGTTGCACAGTTTAATATGATACGGCGCTGCGTGAATCATAAATCCGCCGCCGTGAAAATACACGAGACATGGGCAGTCTGGCTGAATCTCCTCCGGTTCAAAAATTTTAACCGGAATCAGATCTCCGCCATAGCCGAGAATTTTCAGGTCTTTCTCTTTTACATGACCAATCGTGTGCTTTGCTGCACCATACATAAACAGGCCATTGTTCAGCACCGGCATGACCAGCCGCTGCGTTGGCAGCGTAATATGACTTAATCCTTTGAAATCCTCGTGGATACGATCCTTCCACGGCATCCCAAATCCCTCACTTTTCCTCAGTTATTCTCAAATGAAATCCGTATAAATCACAGCCTCCGGTCAAACCGGAGGCTGAATTTGCCCTGCAAAAGAGGCTTTTTACGGAAAACCACCGATGGAACCGGTAGTTTTCAAAATCAACAAAAGCACGGCCATCGAAGGAAGCCCTCCGCGCCCGTGCAGTGTTTGCATTTACATTGGCTTGCGCGCCACAAAGAACAGCCGCTGGCTGTCTGCTTTTGGTGCATCAAAGCTCATTTCATCATAGATGGCAGCAACCTCCAGACCTGCCTGCTCCAGCATGGCCTGCAGCTGTTCCACCGGGTATGCCCGCTCCTGGAACTGCTCAGAACTGCGGTAGTATACGCCGTCTTCCTGTGCAAAGAAATCCAGGTAAATATCCACCAGATGGGTTTCCCCGCCCTGATACTGGTTCTGCCATACGCAGTACACTTCATCTGTATCGTAAACAAACGTATTATCGCTTAATACCTCAGCGTGCTTATACACCGTGTTTACGTCAAAGATAAAGTAACCGCCCGGCTCCAGGAACAGAGAAACACGGTCAAATGTTTTCTGTACGTCCTGTTCTGCCGTCATATGGTTAATACTGTCCAGCGCACAGAACACAGTATTGACCGTGCCGTAAAGGTCGATCTTCTGCATCTTCTGGCACAGGAACAGGATCTGTTTTTCCTGCTCATACGCCTTCTGCTGGGCAACAGACAGCATATCCGGCGAACCGTCAATGCCATATACGTCAAAGCCTCTGTCATGGAGCGCCATGGTCAGGCTGCCGGTGCCGCAGGCAAGGTCCAGCGTAATGCCGGCCTCGTGGCCCAGCTTTTCCAGCAGACGGCACAGATAATCTGCGTAAGCATTGTAATCTGTTTTCTGCAGATGGTCGTAATAGTCGGCAAAAGCAGCGTAACTGCTCATTTCGGCTTCACCTCATCCGGCAGACGCTTGAACACCAGATCATAACCGTCACAGCCATAGTTGAGAGAACGATTCACACGGCTGACAGTTGCTGTGGAAGCACCTGTTTTTGCAACGATCTCGCTGTAAACGCGCTTCTGGTTCAGCATATATGCAACGTTGATTCGCTGTGACATTGCCTTGATCTCCGGCACAGTGCACAGGTCCTCAAAAAAGTCATAGCACTCGTCTAAAGTTTCCAGCGCTAAAATAGAATGAAACAAAAAGTCTACTGTTTCGTCTTTCAGTTTGGAATTCAAACCAATCCACCCTTTCTGTCGGGAAAGTTTCTCATTTCAAAGTTTACCACACAAAAGTGGAAAAGTAAAGAAAGGCATTCTATGAAATGTTATATTTTTTGAGTCATTCCATAATTTAAACGTCGAAGCGTACAAGATCTTCAAAAGTCTCGCCGCGTACAATCACGCGGGCCTGACCATCCTTCACCATAACAACCGGTGGTTTTGGTGTGCGGTTGTAGTGAGAAGACATGGAATAGTTGTAAGCACCGGTAGAAAGCACCGCCAGAATATCGCCCACTTCCGGCTTCTGAATCTTGGTGTATTCCTGAATCAGGTCACCGCTTTCGCAGCACTTGCCGGCAATGGTTGCCTTAAAGTCTGCTGGCTGATCTGCCTTGTTCGCCACCATAATGGTGTAGTCTGCCTGATACAGAATGTAGCGTGGGTTATCGCACATACCGCCGTCTACAGAAACATAGGTGCGGATGTTCGGGATATTCTTAATCGCGCCAACTGTATACAGGGTAACACCCGCCTCACCTACAATAGAACGGCCCGGCTCCATATAAATGTATGGCACGTCGATCTGCAGTTCTTCACACTTGCGGAAGATAGCTGCGGAAACTTCCTTCATGTAGTCACCGTACGGCACTCTGCGGTCTGTTTCCAGATACTTAATGCCGAAGCCGCCGCCAAGGTTCAGGTCCTCAATGAGAATGCCTGCCTCGTTCTTCAGCTGGGCAATAAAGTCCAGCATTACTTCTGCTGCAGCGATGAATGGTCTTACATCGAAGATCTGAGAACCGATGTGGTTGTGAAGACCGCGAAGATGAATGTTCTCGTACTTTGCTGCTGCCTTCACTGCCTCAAATGCTTCGCCTGTTTCCAGCGCAAAACCAAACTTGGAGTCGATCTGACCGGTCATGATAAACTGGTGGGTGTGCGCATCGATACCCGGCTTAATACGCAGAGACACGTTTGCCTTTTTGCCGGCTTCCTTTGCCAGGCGGTCAATGGTATCCAGCTCACTGATGTTGTCTACGATAAAGTGGCCAACATTGTAATCCAGCGCCATTTTGATCTCTGCTTCTGTCTTGTTGTTGCCATGGAACTGGATCTTCTCCGGTGGGAAGTTCACCTGCATTGCAGTGTACAGCTCGCCGCCGGAAACAACGTCAATGCCGAGACCCTCTTCCTTCACAATGCGGTGCATTTCCTTGCAGCAGAACGCCTTGCTGGCGTAGCATACAAGGCCGCGGCCGTGATAATATTCATTAATGGAATCCTGATACATACGGCAGGTCTGACGAATTTCGTCTTCACTCATAACGTACACAGGGGTGCCGTATTCTTTTGCCAGCTCCACAGTGTCGCACCCGCCAATGGTCAGGTGTCCTTTTTCATTTACGTTCAGACAATCGGCTACAAACATTCGTAACCCCTCTTTTCTATGTAAAATGTCACAGATTACTCTGCGGACGGTTCTTCCTCTGCAGGCTCTTCTGCCTCTTCGCCAAGAGCCTCATAAGCTGCGTCAATCTCGCTGAAGTAGCCGCGAATCACATCCACGCCTTCACCGTTCAGGGAAGAGAATGGAATCAGCTCTGCGATTGGGTTGCCTTCTTCATCCTGCAGGAATTCTTCCAGGAACTCCATCTGCTTTTTGCGGGCAGTTGGCTTCAGCTTATCTGCCTTTGTTGCAACGATCACAAATGGCAGTTCGGAGTCCAGCAGGAACTGGATCATCTGAATGTCATCCTGTGTTGGTGCATGGCGCATATCGATGATCTGCACGATCATGCTGATGTTGCGGTCAGACAGCAGATAGCCTTCTACCAGGTCAGCCCACTTGCGCTTCTCATTCTGAGAAACCTTTGCATAACCGTAACCTGGCAGGTCTACAAGACGGATGCCGGTGAGATTATAAAAGTTGATGGTGGCTGTTTTACCCGGTGTGGAACTGACGCGAGCCAGAGATTTGCGGTTGAGCACCTTGTTGATCAGAGAAGATTTGCCTACGTTAGACTTACCGGAGAATACAACTTCCGGCACGTCAGAAGGCGGCAGCTGGTTCAGCTTGCCTGCCGCAAATTCAAAAGCGGCTGTTTCATACTTAACCATGGTTGTCCTCCTTACTGAGAAATCACGGCATTCTTGCCGTTTTTCTTCTTCGGCAGCAGGATCGCTGCTTCCGGATCTTCCTCTTCCTTCTTCTGCTTTGGCAGCGGCTTTGGCTTTTCACAGAGAGCGATCTCCAGCACCTCGTCAATTCTGCGAACCGGGTGGAATGTGATCGCTTCTTTTACTACATCTTCGATCTCTGCCAGGTCAGCCTCGTTGTCCTTTGGAATGATCACGTCTTTAATGCCGTTGCGGAATGCTGCCATGGTCTTTTCTTTCAGACCGCCGATCGGCAGTACTCTGCCCTGCAGGGTGATCTCACCGGTCATGGCAACGTCATGGCGCACTGCAATTTCTGCCAGCGCAGAAGTGATTGCTGTTCCCATTGCAATACCGGCAGATGGACCGTCCTTTGGAATTGCGCCCTCCGGCACGTGGATGTGGATATCCTTTTTCAGATAGAAATCTTCCGGAATACCCAGCTTCTGTGCGCGGGTACGGATGCAGGTAATGGCTGCCTTTGCAGATTCCTTCATTACGTCGCCCAGGTTGCCGGTCAGTTCAATCTTGCCAGTACCGCTCATCACAGCCACTTCGATCGGCAGCATTTCGCCGCCAACGCTTGTCCATGCCAGACCATTTACAAGACCAACTTCGTCTGTCTTCACAATCTCCTCATTGCGGAACTTGCGCGGACCGAGGAACTCCTCCAGATTGGACTTTGTCACGCTGATCTTTGCATTTTCGTCCTGCACTACTTCCTTGGCAGCCTTGCGGCAGATGGAAGCAATGGAACGCTCCAAACCACGAACGCCGGCTTCCTTGGTGTAGCCGTCAATCATCTCATGGAGTGCCTTGGATGCAATCTTCAGCTGCTTACCGTTGAGGCCGTGCTTTTTCAGCTGTTTTGGCACCAGATGCTTGGAAGCAATCTGGAACTTCTCCTCGTGGGTATAGCTGTACAGGTTGATCACGTCCATTCTGTCATAGAGCGGACCAGGGATGGTACTTGCATCGTTGGCAGTTGTCAGGAACATGACCTTGCTCAGGTCAAATGGCATATCGATGTAGTGATCCTGGAATGCGTTGTTCTGCTCGCTGTCCAGAACTTCCAGCAGTGCGGAAGCCGGATCTCCACGCATGTCCTTACAGAGCTTATCGATCTCATCCAGCAGGATCAGCGGATTGTTGGTGCCAGCCTGCTTGAGGGCTGCAATAATACGGCCCGGCATGGAACCAACATATGTCTTTCTGTGACCAACGATCTCAGAGTCATCACGAACGCCGCCCAGAGAAATACGCACATACTTGCGGCCTGTTGCCTTTGCAACAGACTTTGCCACAGATGTTTTACCAACACCCGGCGGGCCAACAAGGCAAACGATGTTGCTTGCGTTTTCACCTGCCAGCTTGCGCACAGCAAGAGATTCCACAATGCGTTCCTTTACCTTCTTCAGGCCGTAGTGATCTCTGTCCAGGATCTTCTGTGCCTTGTCCAGGTCGATGGAAATTTCATCAGACTTGTTCCATGGCAGCTCCAGGCAGGTCTCTACATAGTTGCGCTGTACGCTGTACTCGTGAGAGCTCTGCGGCATCTTAGACATCTTATCGATCTCTTTCAGCAGCTTCTCTGTCTGCAGTTCCGGCAGCTTCAGCTCCTGCACCTTTGCGCGGAACTCATCTGCCTCTTCCATCGGAGACTCATCTTCGCCCAGCTCAATGGCAATGGCGCGCATCTGCTCGCGCAGATAGTACTCTCTCTGGTTTTCGTCCATCTGCTCTTTTGCTTTGGCTGCGATCTCATTTTCGATCTCCAGCACACGAACTTCTTCTTCCAGCACATCGATGAGGATCTGGAGACGCTTTACCGGGTTGCCTTCTTCCATTACCTTCTGCTTGTCCTCGTAATCGAGGGAAACGTTGGCTGCAATGAAGTCTGCCAGTCTGCCGCAATCTTTCTGCTTTACCACGTTCACAATAATATCCGGCGGCACCTGCTTGAAGTTCTGAATGTAATGCTCAAACAGATTCTGCATCCGGCGGGTCAGTGCCTCTGCTCTTGGAGACTTCGGCTCATCCTCGTCTTCTTTCAGCACAATATCACCACTGAGGTATGGGCGATCCTGTGTTACGCGGCACAGTGTTGCGCGATGGAGACCTTCTACCAGAAGACGGAGACCGTTGTCAGACTGACGGAACACCTGCTTGATGTTGGCAACTACGCCTGTCTCATACAGTTGATCCTGTGTCGGGTCATCATCGGAAAGATCCCGCTGTGCAACCAGAAAAATCTTTTGATTTCGTTCCATTGCAGCATTCACTGCCAGCATAGACTTTTTACGGCCTACGTCGAACTGTACGGTGGAATTCGGGTAAATTACAAGACCGCGCAGCGCAATCATCGGCAGATTGAAAACAGGGTGCTGCATTGTTTCTGTTGTATTGTTCATATTATCACTCCTTATGCAGAAAACGGGTGTTTTCTGTAAAGTCGTACCAGTGCAATCTTTCGATTATTTGGTAGCGGAAACCTGAAATTCTATTCGTTTCCATTATACAAAAAAGCTGTCGCAGAGCAGAGCGCACAAACGCCCTGCCCTGCGGCAGCAGAATCAACTTTTATGAGTTGCCGTTCATTCTTCCGTGTCTGAACTCTTCCAGCTGTGCCGGACTGGTTGTATCACGGACGATATTCGGCAGAACGCCTTCTTCAATCACATCCGGTGTAATTTCCACCTTGATGATTGTCGGGTCGGACGGCACGTTGTACATTAAAGTACTCAGTGTCTCCTCCATCAGAGACCGCAGGCCTCTGGCGCCGGTTTCGCGTTCCAGTGTTTTTCTGGCAATTGCGCGCAGTGCTTCTTCATGGAAAACAAGCTCTACGTCATCCAGCTCGAACAGTTTGGTGTATTGCTTTACCAGGCTGTTCTTTGGCTCGGTGAGAATGCGGACAAGCGCATCTTCGTCCAGGCTGTCCAGTGTGGTGATGACCGGCATACGGCCAACCAGCTCTGGGATCAGACCATACTTTACAAGGTCATGCGGAGTGACGTCCTTGTAAATTGCGGTCTCGCTCTGTTCCTTTTTTGTTTTGATATCTGCACCAAAACCAAGGGAAGATTGATTTGTACGCTTTTCGATGATTTTCTCCAAGCCGTCAAAGGCACCGCTGCAGATGAACAGGATGTTTGCAGTGTTGATCTGCAGGAACTCCTGCTGCGGGTGCTTTCTGCCGCCCTGCGGCGGCACGTTGGATACGGTACCCTCCAGAATCTTCAGCAGAGCCTGCTGCACGCCCTCGCCGCTTACGTCGCGGGTAATGGATGGGTTTTCCGATTTTCTTGCAATTTTATCAATTTCATCCACGTAGATGATGCCCTGTTCCGCACGCTCGATATCGTAATCGGCAGCCTGAATGAGACGGAGAAGGATATTCTCTACGTCTTCACCAACATAGCCGGCTTCTGTCAGTGTGGTTGCATCCGCAATTGCAAACGGGACATCCAGAATTTTTGCCAGGGTCTGTGCCAGTAATGTTTTACCAACACCGGTGGAGCCCAGCAGGAGCACGTTGCTCTTTGCAATCTCCACGTCATCGTCACCGCTGTACAAAACTCTCTTGTAGTGGTTATAAACTGCTACTGACAACGCCCGTTTTGTGTCGTCCTGCCCAATGACATACTCATCAAGGAGCTCCTTGATCTGCATTGGCTTGAGCAGTTCTCTCGGTCCTGCATGTGCATGCTCGTCATGATGCTCTTTGATGCCGAATTCTTCATCCAGCATACTGGAGCAGAGACGAATGCAGTCGTCGCAAATATATACGCCGGGACCGGCTACCAGTCTGCGTGCCTCATCCTGCGGTTTGCCGCAGAAAGAGCAGCAGATCTCTTTTCCTCTGTTATCGTCGCCTGCCATACCCGTTTTTCACCAACCTACAATTTAGTTATGTCCTGTAATGATCTTGTCGATCAGACCATACTCCAGTGCCTGCTGTGCATCCATGAAGTTGTCGCGCTCTGTATCGCGCGCAATCACGTCGATCGGCTGACCGGTACGCTCTGCAAGGATTCTGTTGAGGCGATCCTTTGTCTTCTGGATGTGTGCAGCGTGGATCATGATGTCAGTTGCCTGACCCTGTGCACCGCCGCTTGGCTGGTGGATCATGATCTCACTGTTTGGCAGGGAGTAGCGCTTGCCCTTGGTGCCTGCTGCAAGCAGGAAGGAACCCATGCTGGCTGCCATACCCATGCAGATTGTGGAAACGTCGCACTTGATGTACTGCATAGTGTCATAGATGGAAAGACCTGCTGTTACAACACCACCTGGGCTGTTGATGTACAGGTGGATATCCTTGTTTGGATCCTGGCCTTCCAGATACAGAAGCTGTGCTACAACGAGGCTTGCAGTTACGTTGTTCACTTCTTCTGTCAGCATGATGATACGGTCATTGAGCAAACGGGAGTAAATATCATACTGACGCTCGCCGCGGCTTGTTTGCTCCAAAACGTAAGGTACTAAACTCACGGTAACCACCTTTTCTCCGCACATTGTTGAAATTGTTTTTTATATGAACAATCCATCTGCCGTCCTGTGCGGTGGACTGCAGATGGTACCATTACCGATGAAAAAACATCGGTCTGTATTCTTGTTCTGTGAGTATAGGTTCAGATGACTGAAATTATTCAGCGTCTGCTGCCTTTGCTGTTTCTGCTTCCAGTTCTTCCTTGGAAACAACAACTGCGTTCTCTCTTACCAGGTTCATTGCCTTTCTAGCAACAACGTCCTTAGCCTGGCCGTCTCTGGAGATGAGCTCCTTAACCTTTTCAACTTCCTGCTTGTACATTGTTGCAAGGTTCTGGAATTCTGCTTCGATCTCTTCGTCGGAAGCTGTGATGTTCTCCAGCTCAGCAATCTTCTCAAGAGCCAGACGGATCTTTACCTGGTTTTCAGCCTGCTGACGGAAGCTTGCACGGATTGTCTGTGGGTTCTGGCCTGTCAGCTGCATGTATGTCTCAAAGCGGAGGCCCTGGGACTGGAGTCTGTAGTTGAATGCACGGATCTCTGTGTCGATCTGCTTCTCGTACATTGCTTCTGGAATCTCGCCTTCGAGACGCTCGTTCAGCTGCATCATCAGCTGGTACTCAACGTTGCCAGCGGACTCTTCCTTCTTAGCTTCTTCCAGCTTTGCACGCATGTCAGCGCGGAGAGCCTCAACTGTATCGAAATCGCTGATGTCCTTTACGAACTCATCGTCGAACTCTGGGAACTCCTTGCCCTTAACTTCGTGGATGTGTACCTTGAATACTGTTGGCTTGCCTGCCAGCTCTTCTGCGTGGTAGTCTTCTGGGAAGGAAACGTTAACTTCAACGTCCTCGCCAGCCTTGTGGCCAACCAGCTGATCTTCAAAGCCTGGGATGAACATCTTTGTGCCCAGTGTCAGGCTGTAGTTTTCTGCCTTGCCGCCTTCAAATGCAACACCGTCGATGAAGCCTTCGAAGTCCATAACAACGATATCATCGTTCTCTGCGCCGCGCTCTACTGTTACCATTCTGGAGTAACGGTCGAGGAGCTCGCTAACCTTTGCGTCAACGTCTTCTTCAGATACTTCGATTGGCATTGGAGCGATCTTGAGGCCCATGTAATCCTTGATGTCAACAACTGGCATTGTTGTAACAGTTGCCTTGAATGTAAAGCCGTTCTCCTTGCTTACTTCGCCCAGCTCGAAATCGATCTTGTCTTCGATTACGTCCAGCTTTGCTTCTTCGATTGCTGCATCGAGAGCGTCTGGGTATGCTGCGTTGATTGCATCCTCAAAGAATACGTCCTGGCCGTAGTACTTCTCAACGAATGCCTTTGGAGCCTTGCCCTTACGGAAGCCTGGGAGAGCGATGCCGCTCTTAGCCTTCTGGTATGCCTTATCAATTGCTGCGTTAAATTCTGTTGCATCTACTGCAATTTCCAACTGGTAGCGGTTTGTTGCTACGTTGTTGCAAGAAATCAGTTTCATTTTACTTCACTCCTGAATTAATTTTAAAAATATCCTTTTGATTGTAACATAAAAAGTCACAAATTACTACACTCAATTTTGAATTTTATGAAAATTCTCTATTCCCGGATCAGTACAGGTGTAAAACTGACGTAATCACAGGAGATCAGGTGCATTTTTATGCCTTCCCACTCGCCTTTAATGGCCCGTTTGGAGGCCTGGCTGCCGTGGATGTGCCCAAAATAGCACCTCTCTATGTTCCGCTCCTTCAGTACCTGCAGAATCCCGTCACAGGCCATATGACCATAAACAGGCGGATAATGGAGAAATACGATCGGTTCTGCTTCCGGAAAACGCTTTGCAGCATCATCCAGAGAAGCGTTCAGTCTGCCTACCTCACGGTTGACGATTTTGATGTCCTCGTCCTTCTCCGAATTATAGAGCCAGCCGCGGCTGCCGCAGATGGCCTTGCCCTGTGCCAGATACGCATTGTTATGCAGTACGCGGAGCGTATGGAATCCTTCTTCTTCGAAAAAGGTTTCGATCTTTGTTTTGGTGGACCACCAATAATCGTGGTTGCCTTTCATGAGGATTTTTTCGCCGGGCAGCGCATTGAGCCAGGCAAAATCCTCTCTGGACTCTGCCAGAGACATGCCCCATGAAATATCACCGGCAACCACCACCGTGTCTTTGTCAGTCACGATGGCGCGCCATTGCTTTTCCAACCGCTCCACATAATTCTGCCAGCCGCGGAACACGTCCATCGGCTTGGAAGAACCCAGTGACAGGTGCAGGTCTGCAATGACAAACAGTGCCATTACTGCAGACCTACCATCTGCAGCAGAACGCTGCCCATGTTCTCCTTGGTGCATACGTTCTTAAAGCGAACTTCCTTGGACTCCAGATTTGCGATTGGAGCTGGAACTTCTGTCTTTGTCAGTGCAGAGAGACGTTCAACCTTCTGGAACTCATCCATTGCATCGTCATAGTTATCATCCACTGCATCGAGTACAGAAGATGCAAACTTGTATGGGCTTGCAGTGGAAACGATCACAGCCGGTGTGTTGTCGCCGGTGCGTGCCACGTATGCTTCGTAAACGTCAACAGCAACTGCTGTGTGTGTATCGCACAGGTAGCCAGCGTTGTCGTATACCTGACGGATGGTCTTCAGTGTTGCATCGTCATCGCAGCAGCCTGCATCAAATACAGCAGAGATCTTTGCGAAAGTCTCGTCGTCTACTTTGTAGCAGCCCTTTTCGTTCAGCTCCTGCATCCAGCCGGAAACCTTCTCACAGTCGTTGCCTGTTACGTCATAAAGGAGACGCTCCAGGTTGCTGGAGATGAGGATATCCATAGATGGAGAAACAGTTGCGTGGAACTCACGGTTGCGGTTGTATTCACCGGTCTTGAGGAAATCGGTGAGTACGTTGTTGGAGTTGGATGCGCAGATAAACTTGTTTACCGGCAGACCCATCTTCATTGCATAGTAGCCAGCCAGAATGTTGCCGAAGTTGCCTGTTGGAACAACAACGTTGATCTTGTCGCCAGCCTTGATTGTACCGTTGTCTACCATATCGCTGTAAGCGGAGAAGTAGTAAACGATCTGCGGCAGCAGACGGCCCCAGTTGATGGAGTTTGCGCTGGAGAACAGCATGCCGTTATCATTCAGCTGACCGTTGATCTCTTCGTTTACGAAGATCTTCTTAACACCTGTCTGTGCGTCGTCAAAGTTGCCTTCGATTGCACATACGCTGACGTTGCCGCCTTCCTGGGTGTTCATCTGGCGCTTCTGCATTGGGCTTACGCCGTCAACAGGATAGAATACCAGCATCTTTGTGCCGTCAACATCCTTGAAGCCTTCCAGTGCAGCCTTACCGGTATCGCCGGAAGTTGCCACCAGAATCACTGCTGTCTTCTCGCAGTTTGTCTTCTTCAGGGAACGAGTCAGCAGGTGTGGGAGCAGCTGCAGCGCCATGTCCTTGAATGCGCAGGTTGGACCGTGCCAGAGTTCCAGCACGTTCATTGCGCAGTCGCCGTCTTTAACAGCAACAACAGGAGCCGGATGACCGCCGGAGAACTTATCGCCGCCGTATGCGCCGTTTACGCAAGCGTCGATTTCTTCTGCTGTGAATTCCGGCAGGAAATCACCAACGATCTTTGCTGCTCTTTCAATATATGTCTTACCGCTCATTGCTGCGATGTCTTCTGCAGAATAAGCAGGCAGATTCTCCGGCACAAACAGACCGCCGTTTTTTGCGATGCCCTGTACGATTGCCTGAGAAGCTGTAACTTTTAAAGATGTATCTCTAGTGCATTGATATTTCAAGGTATTCCCCTCCATTTATAATCAATTTTATCGCATCTTATATTGTAAATGATTCCGCGAATAATGTCAAAGAGAATCAAAGAAATCTTTCGCATTTTGGTAAAAAATCCGGTCGATTGTAGTGTCTGTCAGTCCCCGCTTACTGAAATGGTCGGCTAAAGCCTCCAGATACTCTATATTTTTGATTGGAGAAAGGATTTCTGCCCCGTCAAAATCCGTACCAAGTGCCAGTGTATTCTCGCCGCCAAGGCTTAAAAAATGGTACGCATGGCGGAACACGTCATCCAGATCCGCTTCCCCGTCTTCTGTTAAAAACCACCGGTGCAGGTTCAGGCCCACAAGGCCGCCCCGCTCCCGGATGATTTCAAACTGCTCATTGGTCAGGTTCCGCGGATGACCGCACACAGCCTTTGCGTTGGAATGGGTCGCAATAAACGGCTTTCCTGCCAACTCTGCCGCATCGTAAAACAGCCGCTCGCTGGCATGAGAAATATCCACCACAATGTTGTGCTTCTCCAGCTCCGGAATAACACGCCTGCCGAATTCTGTCAGCCCCCTGGCTCCATCCACCATGGCGCCGTCGCCAAGTTCGCAGCTCCCGTTCCATGTCAGTGTCAACGCACGGACACCATACTTTGCCAGCAGCTCTACATTGGCAAGGTCTCCGGCCAGCACAGCACCGCCCTCTACTGTAAGCACAGAGCCGTGCCGGTTTTCTATGGCATGGAAATCTTCCTTCTTTATGCAAATATTCGCATTTTTTGCACCTGCGATAGATCGCTGAAAAAACTTTTCCGCTTCCTCAAAAAAGCGAACCGCCGCCTGTCCCCGCAGTTCATCAGGAATCCAAACAGCATAGCACTGGATCCATGGCGCAAAGCGCTGCCCCCGCTCCAGTGAAATATGCAATTCCCGATTATTTTGCAGAGACAGACGACGGTTGTAGCATTCCGTAATCGTGTCGCAGTGCAGATCAAAAATTCTCAAAACAGTTCCCCCTCAAATGCGTTGGGTATGTAAATCACTTCTTTTATCTGCATTCCTGTTCGCCGGGTGATCAGCCCGGCAACGTCAAACCGCGGCTGCAGCTCCATTGCTTCCGGATGTTCCGAAAGATACTGCAGCGCTGTTTTGATAATTTTCTGCTGTTTTGTCTGTGTTACAGCTTCCAGCGGATGCCCCATGGCATTTTCTGCCCGTGTTTTCACTTCGACAAACAAAATATACTGGTCATCCTGTGCGATTATGTCTATCTCACCCCAGCGGCTGTGGTAATTCCGCGCCACAACGCAGAACCCTTTTGATTCCAGCAGGGCGGCTGCATAATCTTCGCCGATTTTTCCGGAACGGTTATTCATAGGCTCTGTCACCCAGAATCTTTTTCAGAAAAGAACGGCGGTGCACCGGACATGGCCCATGCTCCAGCAGCAGATCCCGGTGCGCTTTGGTGCCATAGCCTTTGTGCTTGGCAAACTGATACTCCGGATACAGCTTATCCAGCTCCAGCATCACACGGTCTCGACTAACCTTTGCCAGGATCGATGCCGCTGCAATGCTTTTGCTCAGATGATCGCCTTTTACAATGGTCTCACCGTTAATGGCCAGGGGCGGCATTCTGTTGCCGTCCACCAGCGCATAATCAGCCGGTACGCTGAGGCCCTCGCAGGCACGGCGCATAGCCAGGTAAGTTGCCTGCAGAATATTAATCTCATCGATCTCCTGCTCTGTTGCAAAAGCAATGTGCCAGGAGATCGCTTTTTCTTTGATAACGTCAAAGAGCGCTTCCCGCTTTTTCTCTGTCAGTTTTTTAGAATCGTCCAGACCTTCGATTTCCAGACCTTCCGGTAAAATTACCGCGGCAGCAAAAACAGGCCCGGCCAAAGGGCCGCGGCCTGCTTCATCAATCCCGCAGATTGCGGTATATCCAGCTGCTGCAGCGGCACGTTCATATTCGTAGCCGTCTGTCATGCTTTCACCTGCTCCAGTGTAATTCTGCCCAGCTTTGCACCGCGGAACTCGTCCAGCACTGCAATCGCTGCGCGTTCTGTATTGATCTCACCGCCGGAAATCAGCATACCGCGCTTTCTGCCAATATGCTCCAGGATCTCGTAACCATGCAGGCCGTTCAGATCAATGTCTTCCAGCTTGTAGCGCTCTGTCAGCGCATTCGGGTACAGATCCTGCAGCTTCTCAATGAGACGGGATGCCAGCAGCTCCATGTCTACAACGGCATCCTTAACGGCGCCGGTAAACGCAAGGTGCTCACCAACAATCTTATCCTCAAACTTCGGCCACAGTACGCCTGGTGTATCCAGCAGTTCAAAATCCTTGGTAATGGTAAACCAGCGGTTCTGACGGGTAACGCCCGGTCTGTCTTCAACGTTTGCCTTGCTGCCTTTTGCAAGACGGTTGATCATGGAAGACTTACCAACGTTCGGGATGCCGACAACCATTACACGAATGGTTCTGCCAACCATACCCTTGCGCTCCCATGCTTCGATGCGGTCCTTCAGAACAGTACGAACAGTTGGGATGAACTGGTTCATGCCCTTACCGCTGCGGCAGTCTACTGCAATAGCGGTAATGCCCTTCTGCTTGTAGTACTCGATCCAGCGGGCTGTCTGCTGCGGGTCTGCCATGTCTGCCTTGTTCAGCAGGATCACTCTTGGCTTGCCCTGAATCAGCTGGTGCAGAATCGGGTTGCGGCTGCTTTCCGGCACGCGGGCATCCACGATCTCTGCAACGGCATCTACCAGCTTCATGGTTTTCTCAATCTGCCGTTTTGTTTTGGTCATATGACCAGGGAACCATTGGATAGATTGTGCTTCACTCATGCCTGTTCAGCCTCCAGTTCATAAGATTCTACAACGCCAAAGCGATCGAATGGGAACAGTGTCAGCTGCGCCTTGCCCAGAATGTAGCGGTTGTCTACCATTCCAACGCTGGCGTAGCGGCTGTCCAGAGAAACGTCTCTGTTGTCGCCCAGCACAAAGATATGGCCTTCCGGCACAACAAGACCTTCTGCCGGCATTTCGATCAGCTCGTCTGTTGTCTGCGGCTTATAGGTTTTTACGTCGCCAAGGTATTCTGTTTCATCCAGCTTCACGCCGTCAACGTAAACGTCGCCCTTTGTGTAGTCCAGATAAACGTTCTGTCCCTCAACAGCAATAACACGCTTAACGATCGGTTCATTGAGACCCTCGGTGCGCTTGAGCACAACAACGTCGCCCTGCTCCGGCTGATAGAACCAGCTGGAAACGATCACGCGGTCGTTATGCTGCATATTCGGGAACATGGAGGTACCGCTGACAGTGACAATACGGAAGATGAAGGTAAAAATAATACCCACAACCACAATGGCAATGATCAGTGATTCCACCCAGTCAAAGGAGCCAATGCGAACGTCACTTTTAATGGTGCCGGCTTTAGCGCCAACGCCATCCGGGAGATTGTTGTCTTTTTTTCTATGTCTAGCCAAAGAAACGTCCCTCCTTCTTTTCTAATTAAATCTCTGCATAGCAAAAAAGGGACACTTGTCATGTCCCTTTTTAAAATTGAAGTTATCTGATTTTCTCTCTGAGCTTAGCTGCCTTACCAACGCGGTCACGCAGATAGTAGAGCTTTGCTCTGCGAACGTGGCCCTTACGAACCAGTGTTACGCCCTTAACGTTTGGAGAGTGGAGTGGGAATACTCTTTCCACGCCAACACCGTAAGCAACACGTCTTACTGTGAATGTCTCAGAAATACCGCTGCCCTTCTTAGCAATAACAGTACCTTCAAAAACCTGAATTCTTTCTCTCTGACCTTCACGAATGTTTACGTCAACCTTAATTGTGTCGCCGATTTCGATTACAGGTGCGTTTGCCTTCAGGGAATCCTGTGCAATTAACTTCAGTGCATCCATTTTAATATCCTCCTAGTTTTCAGAATATTCATTACCGAATCTTTTTCGGCAGAGGAATATCCGCATTCATGTCTCGGTTATACCGGGCATCAATCCCCACCGCTTAACGATTGTTAATGCGGCGGCATGAGTGCTTTGTGCACTCTCTAGACGCTCCCCTAGTATAGCATATTGGTGTCAAAAAATCAACCGTATATTTATCTGTTTTTTACAAACATTGTAACAAACTTTCTATTCAAAAACCACACCGTCTTTGTCAAACAAGTCATTTCGTACAATTCCGGCATAGAATCTTGTACCGCAGAAGTTCTCCAGCGCATCAAACAGCAGGTGTGGGTTCACGTTCTGGGTGCTGCCGGCCGGCAGCATGATCTCAATGACCACCTTGCCGTCTTCTGTACGCAGCTCTCTGATATCAAGGAACGGCTTGATATCCACATCTTTGATGCCGGACTTACTCTTCTTTTTTACCACCACAGTTTCCTGCGCCAGCAGATCACGGATGGTCTGCTCGCATTCTTCTGCTGTGCGGTCTTCCGGCTCAATGGTGATGGTGAAAGAAGCATAGGCGATCTTGCCCGGCTTCATCACCGGCTCTGTTACGTCGAACAGACGGATATCTTCCGGCAGACCGGCGTTAACTTTTGCGATCAGATCTTCTTTGGAAATTTCCTCCACAAGGCGGATATCCATAGACTCTCTGACGCCGTCGATGCCGAGAGACAGCGGCAGCGCAAATGTCATAAATGCGTGTGGGTTAAAGCCTTCCGTGTACCACAGCGGAATCTTCGCCTTCTGGGTTGCTCTTGCCATACAGCGGTTCAGATCCAGATGAGAGATATACTTTGCACGGCCTGTCTTTTTAAACCAGACGCGGACAGTTACCCAATTCTCAGCGCTCATAGCAAAGACCTCCTTTGAAGCAGGTTGCACCGCAAGCGGAACACTTCTGCTTGCAGTCTGGTGTAATAGCATTTTCATAAGCACGCTTGCATTCCTCCAGAAGGAAAGACTTCTTAATACCCATGTCGATGTGATCCCATGGCAGGATCTCGTCGAAGGAGCGGCGGCGCTGGTTGTAGAAAGTCGGATCTACACCCAGGTCTGCAAAGATCTGCATCCACTTGTCGTAGTCAAAGCACTCGCTCCAGCCGTCCATTTTACAGCCGCGCTTCTGTGCTTCTACCAGCACCGCACCAAGACGGCGGTCACCGCGGGCAAATACGCCTTCCATAAAGCTGGTGTGTGCCTGGTGGTAGTTGCAGGTGATCTTTCTGGTTGTTACAGAATTCTTCAGGTGCTGCTGCTTTTCGTGAAGCAGTTCAATGGTATCTTGCGGCTCCCACTGGAATGGTGTGAATGCCTTTGGTACAAAGGAAGATGCGCTGACTGTTACGTTTACGGAACGGCCCTTTGGCTTGTCCGGGTTCTTATAGTACTCGTCAACCACTGCCTGACCAAGCTGTGCAATACCTGCAACGTCATCCATGGTTTCAGTTGGAAGACCGATCATAAAGTACAGCTTAATGCTGAGCCAGCCGCCGGCAAATGCTGTGCGGACAGTCTGGAGCAGCGCTTCTTCTGTTACGTTCTTGTTGATTACGTCACGCATACGCTGGGTACCTGCCTCTGGTGCAAAGGTAAGACCACTGCGGCGAACAGACTTGATCTTGTCCATCAGCTCATTGGAGAAGCTGTCTACACGCTGAGACGGCAGAGAAATGCTGACGCGCTCGTCATTGGTCCATGTCAGCAGTTCATCCAGCAGACCATTGATTTCTGGATAGTCGCTGGTGCTGAGGGACATGAGGGAAACTTCATCGTAACCGGCGCTGTCGCAAAGGCCGCGGCATTCGTCATTGATCTTATCAATGGACTTGGTGCGAACCGGTCTGTAAATAAAACCTGCCTGGCAGAAACGGCAGCCGCGGTAGCAGCCGCGCTGAATTTCACTGACAGCACGGTCATGCACAACTTCAATGCTCGGCACAACAAACTCTTTTGGATAGTATGTTTTGTCCAGATCCATGATAATGCGCTTACGGATGGTTGCCGGCGCATCACCAATCGGATTGAAGGATTTAATGGTACCGTCTTCGTTGTAATCTACTGTGTAGAGAGACGGTACGTATACGCCTTCAATTTTCGCAGCTTCTCTGAGGAATTCAGCCTTGGAAGCGCCCTCCGCCTTCATCTTGCGGAACAGGTCGATCACTTCCAGGTCTACTTCCTCACCTTCACCGATAAAGAACAGGTCAACAAAATCAGCGATCGGCTCGGGGTTTACAGCGCATGGGCCGCCGGCTACAACGATCTGCTTCATTTCTGTTCTGTCGGCAGCGCGCAGCGGCACACCGGCCAGATCCAGCATATTGAGCATATTGGTGTAGCTCAGCTCATACTGGAGTGTAAAGCCGATAAAGTCAAACTCCGCAACCGGATCGCCGCTTTCCAGCGCATACAGCGGAATATTATGCTTGCGCATTTCTTCTTCCATGTCGATCCATGGCGCAAACACACGCTCGCACCAGATGTAGTCTTTTTCATTAAACTGGCTGTACAGGATCTTCATGCCCAGGTGAGACATACCTACTTCGTAAGTGTCCGGAAAGCAGAAGGCAAACCGCACATCCACACTGTTTTTATCTTTCATCACGGCATTCAGCTCGCCGCCAACATAGCGGCCAGGCTTCTGCACATTCAGCAATAATTTTTCAATCTGTTGATTCATGATATCGTGAATCCCCTTCCAATAGCATTACCTTTAATTATAGCCTTTTTACCCTGTGATTGCAACAAAACACCCGGGAAAATAAAAAAACAACGCAGTTTTCACTGCGCTGTTTCTGCATCATTCGGTCAATCTTCTGAGTTTTTCCTTGTCCAGAATTTTAATGCCGCCGCGGGACAATTCTACAACACCATCGCTGGCAAAAGATTTCAGCATTCTGGTCACCACCTCGCGGGCGCTGCCGGTATGCTTTGCCACCTGCTCATGGGTCATTTTAATGGTATCGCTGCCGCTGGCACTGCTTTCATCCCACAGAAATACTGCAAGCCGTTTATCAAAGCTCATAAACAGCAGCTGCTGCATCGCCCACATTACTTCAGAAAAACCATCTGTTGCCATTCTGTACGCCATGCATTCCGCGTGGATATTGTTGGTTGTCAATCTGCGGAAAAACGGCGCGCTGATAATCAGCAGCTCTGTTTCTTTTTCCGCATCAATGAATACATCAAACGTAATGTTGGAAATTACACATGATGCAGAAAGAATGCACCATTCGCCGTCTGTCATGCGGTACAGCGGCACCTCTTTTCCTTCATCCGAAAGCATGTACGCACGCAGCATACCGCTGCGCACAAAAATCAATCCTTTACATTCCTGCTCTCCCCGATGGACGTTTTCGCCCTTTTTGCAGGTAAGAAAGTAGCTGTTTTTCTGCAGATCTTCGCGCTCATCCTCAGAAAGATATTTCCATGCGGCGAAGTTGTTCTGCAGCAATTGCAGCTTTTCCTGTTCCCTCATTGCTGTCTCTCCAAATTCAGATATTTAGTAATACAAACTCCATATTAATGTCTTCGTTTTTAATTGTCAAGTTTATAAGTCACTGAAAACAATTATTTTTTACATAACAAACAAAGCATCAGATAAACACTTGCAGCCAGCAGAGAAAAGTTGAATTTTGACTGCAATAACAACCAGAATCCCACAATTGCCAGAGGGATCAGCACAAGCAGAGAGGCCGTCATCACCGCCCGCTCTGTGCGGGCAGGAGAACAGAACCCGGAGAGGAAACTCTGCAGTGCCCTGCCGCCATCCAGAGATTCCACCGGCAGAATATTAAAGATGCCCAGCGCCAGATTGGCAGTCAGCAATGAAAAAAATTCTCCCCTTATTCCCTCTTGTATCAAAAACAATAAACAGGCAGCAATTCCATTGGCAAACGGGCCGCCCAATGCAATGCACATCTCTTTCCATCTGGTCTGTCTGCAGCCGCTCTTTTCCAGAATCAGCACCCCAAAAGGACGAATTTCAACAGCCCTGGGCGGAATACGGCACAGAACCATTGTCAGAAGATGACCGCCTTCGTGGATCAGCGCAGCAAGAATACCGGCAAGGGCTGTTTCCCGCAAATCTGTAAACAAGACGATCCCCAATGCCGCCAGAAACAGAAAATGGAATCGGACGCGGCAGCTGCCTACACAAAAATCAAGCATAAGAAGATTCCTCATCCGACGGCAGGCTGACTGCCGGACTGACCAGAATGGAATCACTGACTGTATCCCGGTACCAGTCTGCCGCAGCATCATAAGCAGCGCCGCCAATCAGTTTCCAAACAAATATCGTCAGCAGCAAAACGCCGCATACAGCCAGTTGAATCAGACAGACAGTCGATACAGCTGTTCTGTCCTTTCGTTGTTTCATGGCATGGCCTCCTCTCTTTAAAAAAAGCAACCGGCATAACCGATTGCTTTTTTCTATAAGATAATACAGATCAGACCGCTGCAGCCATCATTGATGATTCGCTCAATGGTCTCCCGCAGTTTGTTGCGGGCATCCGGCGGCATTTTATAAAGTTTATTGTGCAGTCCCTCATTAACCAGCTCATGGAGCGATTTGCCGAAAATGTTGGACTCCCAGATTTTGCCGGGATCTTCTTCAAAGCCGTTCATCAGTGAGGCAATCAGTTCTTCCGATTGTTGTTCCGAACCGACCATTGGTGTGACTGCCGTGGAAATTTTTGTTTTCATCATGTGAATAGAGCTGGCGTTGGCTTTCAGGCGAATGCCGTACTTGCCGCTCTGCTTGATGATCTCCGGTTCCTCCAGCGTCATTTCATCCATGTCCGGCATTACGATGCCGTAGCCTGTTTCCTGTACCTGTTCATAGGCTTCTTTCAGTTTATCGTACTGCTTTTTCATGGAAACAAAATCCAGCATACACCGCAGCAGATCCCCTTCGTTCTCCATGGCAATGCCGGTTTTCTCCGCCATTACTTTAAAGAACAGATTGGACTTTAAATGGACAGCAATCCGTGCTTTGCCTTTGCCCAAATCCACCCGGGAAGAAGCGGTGCTCTGCAGGAACTCACAGTCTTTTAAGGCCTCGTGGAGCTGCTGCAAATGACGGATCCTTGTTATTTCACCGGCAGCCTCCCGAATAGCCTGCAGCACGGCGCAGCGGAGCCAATGGGTTTTCTCCAGCTGAGTCAGCCAGTTGGGCGCTTCAATTTTAATTTCCTTTACCGGAAACTCAAACAGAATCTTTGACAGGATCTCCCGGATCTCTCCTTCTGTCAGATCAAGACAGTTCACCGCCATTACCGGTACGCCATGGCGATGCTGCAGATCTTTTGCCAGCGTCTGGGTTTGGGCACTATATGGCTCCACAGAGTTCAGGAGAATCACAAAGGGCTTGTTGATCTCCTGCAGTTCTGCAATGACACGCTCCTCTGCTTCCTCGTATTCATCTCGGGGCAAATCACCAATGCTGCCGTCCGTTGTAATCACCAGCCCAATGGTAGAATGCTCTGTGATCACCTTTTTTGTGCCGATCTCTGCCGCCATATTAAAAGGAATAGGCTCCTCGTACCAGGGTGTCATCACCATCCGCGGTGCATTATCTTCTACATACCCCAATGCACTTGGCACAATGTAGCCAACACAGTCGATCATCCGCACGTTGAATGATGCGCTTTCATCCACACTGATGGTCACCGATTGCTCCGGGATGAATTTTGGCTCAGTTGTCATAATGGTGCGCCCTGCGGCAGACTGGGGCATTTCGTCAATGGCTCGCTCCCGTTGGTACTCCTCTGTCATATTGGGCAGTACCACAAGGTCCATAAATTTTTTGATAAACGTAGATTTTCCTGTTCGTACAGGGCCAACGATGCCGACGTAAATATCGCCGTTGGTCCGTTCTGAAATATCATTGTAAATATTGCGATGTTCCATTGCAGCCTCCTTCTCTTCAGGAAACAGGAATCAGCAGCATTCTTGGCTGATCCACAACAGGTTCCGTCAGATCATTTTCTTCCTGAATTGCTTTCACCCCGGTGGCATACTGTTTGGCAATCTCCCACAATGCTTCGCCGCCGGCCGCATAATACAGCACCAGCGCAGCTGTATCTTTTGGCTTTACCATATCACTGTTGGGAATTACAGCTTCCACATAACGGTGCTGACGCTCTGCAAAAACAGAAGCCTCCAGCCGCAGTTCTGCTTTCACTTCCACGCCGCTGCCGGTAATGCGGTAACTGATATTTGACGGCTCCGCTTTTGGACGGCAGAACCGGGAACCTGTTCCGGGCGGACAGTCCCGGCTATGATTCCATTCCAGCATCCGCTCAAAATAAAACGGTTTGCCTTCCTGATTCAATGCCAAAATGCAGAGATTATACTTTCCTTTATACAACAGGCTGCTCTCCTCCATGGAAGCAGATACTGTACAGGTCTCACTCCACACATCCATAATTTTGCTGACACCGCCATCGGGAAACTCAAAGATATTTTTCTGGGTACAGGTATCGGTATATACACCCTCAAACTGATGGAACGTTCGCTGCTGCTGTTCCAGCGTTACTTCTACGGTGCGGGAATAAGCATCTGTTACAAATGTTACCGCTGTGTCCTCATAGGCCTGCACTGCTGCCGACAGCTTGACCTCTGCCTGCAGCAGATTATTCTCTCCGTTGGAATCGCTTTTGATCTGCACGTTGACACCCATCAGCTGCAGAGAAAGATCTGTCTTTGCCCGATCACTGCCGCAGTCCAGCTGCTGACGGAACGGCAGCGAAAACTCCATCGATTCTGGCATTCCGTCACTGAGATCTGTCAGATACAGCACCTTTAACGCGATGTGCCCCGTCACCTGCAGTTTGCCGCCTGTCTGCCGGCACTCTTCCTGCACAATCACTGCATCGGTTCGCAGCAGCTGTTCGGCACATGGTTTGCTGTCTCCAAGGGCCAGCACTTCCTCTACGGTAAAAATCTGCTGACTCAACCCAACAGAAGCACAAAGTTCTCCCTCCGTCTGCAGCTGCTCCACGTCATCGTCTTCCACACTGCGCAGCAAAGCAAGCTCCCGGCGCTCCCACACACCGGCGCACACAGAAAACGCCCCGTGAATGTCCAGCCTGCGGGAACTGGTTGCCCGGCAGTTTACGTATTCCACGTTCACCCGGGGAATTACCACGCCGTTGCCGGTAGCGGTTTTTACGGGAATATTCACCGAAAACTGGGTGATAGTTTCGTAACAGCGCAGCTTTTCCCCGCGCGGGTCCAGATACAGCACACGAACAGCCACACTGCCATTAATATCTGCGCTGTCACCTAAAATACTGGCCGATGCAATATTTGGACAAAGCCGGCATTTCAATATCTTCTGAATATCGGGGCAGTAATCCGGCAGTGTCAGTTCCAGGTCTACCGGCTGCTCCTGGCATCCGTCATAAATCAATTCATTTACGGTAATCGTTTCCCGCCTCTGTTTGTATTCCATGGGGTTCTCTCCTTTTTCCGTTTTCTATGGCATCTATATGCACCGGCTGTCCTATTTATGCTGAAACGGATCATGTGCGAAGCATTGCCGTATCTTTTGCTGCGTGAGAGAAAGATGGCGGTCTGATGTCCTGCATATAGAAAAGGAACGCGCTCCGGATGATTCCTGTTTGAAGCAATTCTATCTATAATAAAAATAAAGAAAACCCCGGAGAGCGGTCTGTCTCCGGGGTTTTGGTTATGCTTCTGTAGTTGGTGTTTCCTCATGGTCAGCGGCGGTACCGTTTGCAATGGCTTCCCGCTCTTTTGCCAGTTCGTGATACAGCTCCAAACCTGTCCAATGCATATTGGTTGGGGTAAGCGCAGCTTTATATTTAATGTTGCCTACACCGGCTTTGCGCAGACGCACCAGAAGATCATCGATCCTTCTGCTGTTAAAGCCGCAGATCACCAGCATTTCGTCAGTGAATGCACTCAGGTCTGTCGGCTCTGTTTCCACCGGTTCCAGCATACCCGCCAGCACGCCTACCGGCTGCAAAATCTGGTCTTCTTCCACCACTTTAGAGCGGGCTTTCATCAGGAGCAGTGCGTTTCTTGTTTTGCGCAGACGCTCCGGATCCTGAAAGTTATAGAGAAAAGCAATTTCATTTGAAGATTTCATCGTGGTTATTCCTTTCCGCTGAAGTTCTGTTTTTCATTATAGCACGCCGCCGTGGGAAATCAATAAAGCTGCCGGAAATTTCCCTGTGTCTGCAATCTTGCCTTTTCTCCCCTAATATGGTATAGTTAAAATATTCATATCAAATTTTATTGGAGGGGACTTACAATGCATGAATCCGGCGAAAATTATCTTGAAACGATATTAGTTCTGCACCAACGGCAGGGTTATGTCCGCTCAATTGACATTGCAAACGAACTGGAATTTACAAAGCCAAGTATCAGCCGCGCTGTCGGCATCCTGAAAAATGACGGCTATATTATTGTAGAGCCAAGCGGCAATATTCTGCTGACAGAAAAAGGCATGGAAAAAGCCACCGCCATTTTTGACCGCCACCAGACCATCACTGCATTCCTGCAGAAAACACTGGGTGTGGATGAAGAAACAGCAGAGGCCGATGCCTGCCGTATGGAGCATGTGATCTCTGACATTACTTTTGAAAAAATGAAGCTGTTCATGAATAAACAGGCATAAATAAAAACCGACTGCAACTGGTCGGTTTTCTTTTTTGCGCAAAAAAAGATCGGCACCTGCCGGTACCGATTTCTTTTTCTATGACAATCAGTCTTCCCGTCCCAGAAGCCAATCTACCGAGACGTTTAAAATATCTGCCAGGGCTACCAGTTCAAAATCTGTAACATGACGAACCTGCCCCTCCAACTTCGATAAACCGGATGCATTCATATCCACACCGCTTACCTGCAGCTGCGCCAGCAGTTCTTTCTGTTTCATGCCCTGATTTTTTCTAGCTAATTCCACTCTGGCGCCCACTAAATTCCGATTCCCCAGTTCCTGTTTCCGTAATCTCACGCGCCTCACTCCCATATTGTAATTGCTGAAAGATTTCCGGAAAAAATCTTTTCCGAAACTACCGCATTATAAAACCCAACCACATTATAATACAGAACTTCTAAAAATACAATAGAAGTTCAATAATTTAAACAGAAAAATGCATAAAAATACAAATAATCTAGTCAATTTGTTGTTTGTTATTTTATACCTTTCTTGTTATAATATGATTGGATTATTATTTTGACTATGAATTTATTTTGTTCACAGCTGATATTGCCAAATCTTTTCCTGCTATCGAGGGAGGCTGCTATGAGTTACACTATGGAAAATCTTGATCTGAAGAAAAATCTGACATTGCTGACAGATTTTTACGAGATCACTATGTCCAACGGTTTTTTTGTAAACGGACTGAAAGACCGCGTTGCTTATTATGATATGTTCTACCGCCGCAATCCGGACTCCGGCGGCTTTGCAATTATGGCCGGTGTGGAGCAACTGATCGATTATCTGGATAATCTCCACTTTACCGACGAGGATATTGCGTTCCTGCGGGCTACCAATCTGTTCGGTGAAGATTTCCTGGAATATCTTGCAAACTTTAAATTCTCCTGCGATGTCTGGTCTGTACCGGAAGGCACCCCTGTATTCCCAGGTGAGCCGCTGATCACCGTTCGCGGCCCGATCATTGAAACACAGCTGATTGAAACAATGGTACTGCTGTGCATCAACCACCAGAGTCTGATCGCTACAAAGGCAAGCCGCATCGTTCGCGCAGCAGAAGGCCGCCCTGTTATGGAATTCGGCTCCCGCCGTGCTCAGGGCTTTGACGCTGCCATCTATGGCGCACGCTCTGCGTTCATCGGCGGATGCTGCGGTACTGCCTGCACACTGGTCGGCCAGAAATTCGATATCCCGGTTCTGGGTACTATGGCACACAGCTGGGTACAGCTGTTCGACACCGAACTGGATGCTTTCCGCGCTTACGCAAAAGAATATCCAAACGACTGCACATTGCTTGTTGATACATACAACGTATTGAAGTCCGGTATTCCAAACGCAATCAAAGTGTTCAATGAAATTCTCGTACCGCAGGGCTGCCGTCCAAAGGCTATCCGCATCGACAGCGGTGACCTGACTTATCTTTCCAAAAAGGCCCGTAAAATGCTGGACGATGCCGGCTTCCCGGACTGCCAGATCTGTGCTTCCAACTCTCTGGATGAATACATCATCCGCGATATGCTGATGCAGGGCGCAAAGGTAGATTCCTTCGGCGTTGGTGAGCGTCTGATCACCTCCTCTTCTGCACCGGTATTCGGCGGTGTTTATAAGCTGGCTGCTGCGGAAAACGCTGACGGCAACATTATTCCGAAAATCAAGATCAGCGAGAACGTAGCAAAGATCACCAACCCATGCTTTAAGAATCTGTGGAGACTGTATGACAAGGATACCGGCAAGGCACTTGCCGACGTGATCACACTCTTTGATGAAGTGATCGACGATACAAAGCCATACACCATCTTCGACGAAGAATACACATGGAAAAAGAAAGTTGTGGAAAACTTCCGCGCAGTGCCACTCCGCGAGAAGATTTTCGACAAAGGCGTGAACGTTTCCAAAAAACGTACCCTGAAGGAAATTCAGGCACACTGCGCTGCACAACTGGATACCCTGTGGGATGAGGTCAAGCGCTTTGAACATCCGCACCAGTATTACGTTGACCTTTCTCAGAAGCTGTGGGACGAAAAACAGCGTCTCCTTTCTGAAAATAAAATCTGATTCCGTTTCTCTATAAAAGAACCCCGGCAGGAAATTCCTGTCGGGGTTCTTTTTTGGAATTCGTCATGGGGGAACATAACCGATTCCATGCGGAAGATCAGTCTGTCAGATCTTCCACAATTTCAGACAAATAGCCGGGAAACACGATGCCTCGAGCGATTTCTCTGCCTAAGGCAAGAACAAACTGCTTATCGTCGGAAATATGTGTGCAGCGTTCACTGATAATGCCGCTGTCATCTTCCTGTTCCACTTCCAGTCCATAGCCTTCTGACCGGCTGAAAATCAGATAATACCGCAGTTTAATCCCTTTCTTCGGCAATTGAATCGTTCCAATACATTCTCGCTCCATTTGTGTTCCCTCGCTTTTTATATTGTGAATTTTCATCACAATCGTATCTTATGCCTATTTTCTGCAACTTGCAAGACCAATTCTCCACAAAATAAAAACTTTGAATTTGTATTCATTAACAACCAAGATGTTGCCGTTTTGATGCACCATACCGCTAGCAATGGGGCATCTGTCGAAAACTATAATTTCCTGTTGAAAAGAATTTTTTCCAGCTCCATCAGCACCATCGGAATAAGCGCCATCGCTCCTGCAATCAGCCACTGCAGACCGGTCAGCATCTGTGTTTTAAACAGCGCAGAAAGCGGCGGAATTACGACCACCGAAACCTGCAGTACGGCACAGAACACAGCTGCCAGCACCAGCTTTTTATTACGGAAAAATCCTGCCCAGAACAGGGACTGCTCCGACCGCATATTGAATGCATGCACCAGCTGAGAAAGACTCAGCACCACAAAAGCCAGCGTTCTGCCGATCACCGGATCTGCTGGATCCGTATCAAAAAACACACGGCCGATGGTATAAGCCAGAATGGAAAGGGCGCCGATCATGCAGCCCTCCACCACAATGTGATACCCCATATGCCCGGAGAAAAAGCCGCCTTTCTGCTTTGATGGCGGTGACCGCATTCTGTCATTTTCTACCGGATCCATTCCCAATGCCAGCGCCGGCATGGAGTCTGTAACAAGATTGACCCACAGCAGCTGGATTGCCAGCAAAGGCGTGGGCAGGCCCAACACAAAGGCAGTCAGCACCGTTAATATTTCCCCTACATTGCAGGAAAGCAGAAAGTGGATCGTTTTGCGGATGTTAGCATAAATACCGCGTCCCTCCCGCACTGCTTCCACAATTGTTGAAAAGTTATCATCCGTCAGAATAATATCTGCCGCACCTTTGGCCACGTCGGTTCCTGTTTTGCCCATAGCGCATCCAATGTCTGCTGCTTTTAAGGCCGGTGCATCGTTGACGCCGTCACCGGTCATGGCAACGATTTCACCGTGCGCCTGAAATGCCTTCACGATCCGCGCTTTATGTTCCGGAGAAACTCTGGCATACACTGCATAATCATAAATACCGGCTTCCAGTGTTTTCTGATCCATTCTGTCCAGTTCTGCACCGGTCATGGTTTTGTCCTTTGCTGATAAAATTCCCAATGCTTTTGCAATGGCTTCCGCTGTTGCCAGATGGTCGCCGGTGATCATGACGGTTTTAATACCGGCCATTTTGCAGAGGGAAACTGCTTCCTTCACATCTTCTCTCGGCGGATCCATCATGCAGAGAAATCCGCAGAAAACCAGATCTTTTTCCAGCTCCTCATCGCGTTTGGAAAGATGATCCATCTGCTTTTGCGCCACTGCCAGAACGCGCAGTGCTTTGCCGGCAAGCTCGCTATTTTTCTGCAGCAGCTTCTGCCGCAGAGACGGCGTCAGTACCTGTTCTCTGCCGCCGCTTTGCAGGTAGGTACATCGTGCCAGCAAAACGTCCGGCGCACCTTTGCAGATGACAAGATACTTTCCGGCCTTTCGATGAACGGTTGTCATCCGTTTGCGGCTGGAAGTAAAAGCAATCTCATGCAGCCGCGGTGCATCCAGTTCCAACACTGCTTTTTCCTTGCGTGTTGCCGTAACGATCGCTGCTTCTGTAGGATTGCCTGCCCCTTTTCCTTTGATCTGCGCACAATTGGAACAAAGCGTGCCAAGTTCCAGCAGTGCCTGCCCTTCTCTGCCGGTAATTTCTACCGTACCGTCAGCTGTCACTGTTTCTACCACAGTCATTTTATTCTGTGTCAGAGTACCGGTTTTATCGGAGCAGATCACACTGGCACTGCCCAGCGTTTCCACACTATGCAATTTCCGGACGATGGCTCTTTTCTGAGCCATGCGCCGCACACCCATCGCAAGCACAATGGTCACAACAGCCGGCAATCCTTCCGGTATTGCCGCTACTGCCAGACTGATGGAAACCAGGAACATCTCCAGCGGCGGCACAGACTGAAGCAAACCAAGAATAAAAATCAGCAGGCAGATTCCAAGGGCGCAGAACCCCAGAATCTTTCCTGTTTTGGCAAGGCGGCGCTGCAACGGTGTCTCCGGTGACTCTGACCCATGGATCATATGTGCAATACTGCCCATCTGGGTTGCCATGCCGGTTGCTGCAGCAATACCAATCCCTCGTCCCTCTGCAACACTGCTGCCCATATACGCCATATTTTTTCGGTCTCCAAGCGGTGTTTCTGCCTGGTAAAACTGATCTGCTGTTTTTTCAACAGGCAGCGATTCGCCTGTCAGGGCAGATTCTTCCACCATCAGGCGGTGGCATTCCAGCAATCGCAGATCTGCCGGAACAAGATCCCCCATGGAAAGAAATACAATATCTCCTGTTACAAGCTGCGATGCCGGAATTTCGCATTGTGTTCCATTCCGCAGCACCTTTGCTTTGGGAGCAGCCATCTGCTGCAGCGCTTCGATGGCTTTTTCTGCACGGCTTTCCTGTACCATGCCAATAACAGCATTCACCACTACAATTACCAGAATGATAATAGAATCCACATAATCTGCTTCGTGATTAATCCAGGCGGTGACAAAGGAGATCCCGGCTGCTGCCAACAAAATCAGGATCATAAAATCTTTAAACTGTGCAAAAAAACGGCGAAGAATCCCTCGCTTTTTTGCCGTTTCAATACTGTTTTCTCCCTGCTCTTTCCGTCTCCGGTCAGCTTCTGCTGTGGTCAGCCCCTGGCGGTTTGTCTGTAATCGTTCCAGAGCCTCCTGTATGGGAACGGTATGAAATTCCAATCCAGTCACCACCTTTTTTGTCATGGTTAAAGCTATGCGGCACCAAACAAAAAAAGACCGGACAATTTGTGATAAAAGAAAAAGTCGTGTGGAAAATTCCACACGACTTCACTGGTTAACCGTTGCCGGCAGTATTCAGACTTTTCAGTTTTGGGTTGATTTTCAACTCTTTGTGCTTGCAGAGTTTTGCAAGACCAACGAAAATTGCACCAACCAGAATGGTCAGATAGTAGGTCATGATTCGCCAGATGAACAGCGACGGTACCAGAGTATTGTTCTTGAAGAACACACCGAAGTAAATTGCGAAGCTGCCTTCTGCGCCACCGGATGCACCCGGAAGCGGAACGAATGCGGAAACCATGGTTACGAAGGACTGTGCTGCGATCATGTTGACCGGATCAGCTTCATTGAAACCAAAGCTGCGGTAGATGAAGTATGGTACCAGACAAACAACGATGATCTGCGCAACCTGCATGATACCAACCACAATGTAAACCTTGAAAGATTTACCGATGATGCGGGTACTGTCAAAGTAACCGTTGAATGCACCAAGGATCTTTTCTCTTGTCTTCTCCGGGTTCTTACACAGGCGGATTTTGCTGAGGAATGTGATCAGCAGAGAAACCAGCTTGTTTGTTACCTTACGGTTGAAGGAGAAGAAGAACACTGCGCCGATAAAGATCAGGTTACAACCAAGACCCAGCAAGGTGATGAACCAGAAGTTGCTGGTGTTTGCCTGGAAGTACGGCAGTTTCCATACAACCATGACAAGTGCGAACACAACCATCACAACCTGATATACCATAGTTTTTACGGTAATGATCGCTGCCGCCTTACTTGCATCCATACCCATCTTCTTCATGTAGTAAACCTGCATTGGCTGGCCGCCCGATGAGAACGGGGTAATGCATCCGTACAGCAAACCGATCATACCGATGACGATCGAGTTTTTCAGCTTCCAGTTGGTGTAGATCTGCTTTGATATGTAATGCAGCGCCACACCTTCTATCAGCCAGTTCATCACTACCATGGCAAACATCAGCAGCATCCACGGCACCTGTATGTCATCGGCTACTGCGATCAATGCAGGGATACCGTCTGTCGTGATGAGGAAGTATATCAGGATTCCCATCGTGATCAGAATCGTGACAATTGCCAGCCAGTTTTTCTTTATTAAGTTTTTAAAACTAAACTCCATGTCAAAACACTACCATTCTTCTTTAGTCGTCGTACAATACTGCTTAGTAAATTTAAGCATAGTAAACTTATTATAGTACATTCCCAGGGTAACTGCAACCAATTTTACATATTCCTAACGCTTTTCGGCACTATTCCCAGAAAATCAGATTTGTTCATCCTTTTCTGCCTGACAATTTACCGTACAGAAAAATCTGCACAAAAAAACGACCGCCGGAAAACCCGACGGCCGCAAAAGCTATTTTACAGATTCTGTAAAATTAACTTATTTAACTTCAACTTCAGCGCCAGCCTCTGTCAGCTTAGCCTTGAGAGCCTCAGCATCGTCCTTGGAGATGCCTTCCTTAACAGCCTTTGGAGCCTCGTCTACGAGAGCCTTAGCTTCCTTCAGGCCGAGACCTGTAGCCTCACGAACAGCCTTGATAACGTTGATCTTGTTAGCACCAGCGGACTTGAGGATAACGTCGAACTCTGTCTTCTCTTCCTCTGCTGCTGCTGCGCCGCCTGCAACTGGGCCAGCCATCATAACTGGTGCTGCTGCGGATACGCCGAACTCTTCTTCGATAGCCTTAACGAGGTCAGCCAGCTCGAGAACTGTGAGACCCTTAACTGCTTCAATGATGTTTGTAATCTTCTCAGACATGATAATACCTCCAATTAAATACAGGTTTAATTTTTAATTTGATCCGATGAGCAAGTAGCTTATGCTACGTCGCCTTCGCCTTCGTTCTTCTTGTCTACGATTGCCTGGAGTGCACGTGCAAGACCGGAAATGTTGCCGTTCAGTGCGTACAGTACCTGAGCCAGGAGACCTTCCTTGGATGGAAGCTTTGCAAGTCTTTCAACTTCTTCCTTGCTTACAACTTTACCATCGATAAAGCCAGCCTTAATGTTGAATGTCTTGCTCTTTTCTGCATAGTCGTTCAGAATCTTAGCACCAGAGATGTAGTCATCTGCACTGTATGCAATTGCTGTTGTGCCTTCGAGAACCTCGTCCATACCCTCGATACCAGCATCCTTCAGAGCTCTGGAGAGCAGTGTGTTCTTAACAACAGCGTAAGTTGTTGCGCCAGACTCACGAATGTCCTTACGGAGCTTTGTGTCATCAGCAACAGAGATGCCCTTGAAATCTACAACGACACCCACGCAGGACTCCTTCAGCTTCGCGCTCAGCTCAGCAACAGCCTGCTTTTTTTGTTCCAAAATCTTTTCGCTTGGCATACCTATTCACCTCCATAGTGATTCGGTGCGCATAATAAAAAGGAAAAAGCCCTTCTCGCATCATCTGCGGGAAAGGCTTCTCATATATATAACAATTCGAATTACGATCATTATTATATGCAGCTTTTCCTCGGCAGGCGGGATCTTCGTCCCATTATGCGTAACACCTGCTGTCTTTGGATAAAGTAACAGCTAACTTTTATTGTACTGCAACCTACCGTGATTGTCAAGTACTTTTTAAAAATTTTATATTAAAATTACAGACCAACCTTGATTGGGTTCATGCGTACGCCAGGGCCCATTGTTGTAGCAACAACGCAGGACTTGATGTACTGACCCTTTGCAGCTGCCGGCTTTGCCTTTACGATAGCACCGAGCAGAGCGTCGAAGTTCTCCTGCAGCTTTTCAGCACCGAAAGATGCCTTACCGATAGCGCAGTGGATAATGTTTGTCTTGTCCAGACGGTACTCAATCTTACCAGCCTTAGCATCTGTGATAGCCTTAGCAATGTCAGGTGTAACTGTACCAGCCTTTGGGTTTGGCATCAGACCACGTGGACCGAGGATCTTACCGAGACGGCCAACGAGACCCATCATGTCTGGTGTTGTTACGAGTACGTCGAAATCTGTCCAGCCTTCGGACTGGATCTTCTGAACCATATCCTCTGCACCTACGAAATCTGCGCCTGCAGCCTGAGCTGCCTTCTCGTTTTCGCCCTTGCAGATAGCCAGAACGCGTACGTTTTTACCTGTACCGTTTGGCAGTACGATAGCACCACGAACCTGCTGGTCAGCGTGACGGCCGTCAACGCCGAGCTTTACGTGAACTTCAACAGTTTCGTCGAACTTTGCTGTGCTTGTCTTGATGCAGAGATCAAGAGCTTCGTTTACTTCATAAAGATTTGCGCGGTCAACCAGCTTGAGGCTGTCCACATATTTTTTACCGTGTTTCATTTTTGTCCTCCCAAATTAAGTGGTAAAATCGGATTGGTGTGTCCTCCCACCCGGGCCATTAGTCTACTACTGTGATACCCATGCTGCGAGCTGTACCAGCTACCATGCTCATAGCAGCTTCCAGAGAAGCAGCGTTGAGGTCTGGCATCTTAGTCTCAGCAATCTTCTGAACCTGCTCCTTAGTAACGGAAGCAACCTTGTTCTTGTTTGGTTCACCGGAAGCCTTATCGATACCTGCAGCCTTCTTCAGCAGAACTGCTGCTGGTGGAGTCTTTGTTACGAATGTGAAAGAACGGTCTGCATAAACTGTGATGATAACAGGGATGATGAGACCTACATCGTTCTTAGTTCTCTCGTTGAATTCCTTTGTAAAGGACATGATGTTAACACCGTGCTGACCAAGTGCTGGACCAACCGGTGGTGCTGGTGTTGCCTTACCAGCTGGGATCTGAAGCTTAATTAAGCCCACAACTTTCTGAGCCATTTTATTGCACCTCCAAAATTCGTGGTAAACGCGGAATGGACTTAAAGAATTTTTCCATTCCTCCCACCGGGGGCAAAGCCCCCTTTTGAACCATGCGACCCGCGCCGCCTGATTCTGTTAGCTTATCTTAATCGACAACCAGTTCAACCTGATCAAGTTCAAGTTCAACCGGAGTCTCACGTCCAAACATGGAAACAACCACGCGGACGGAACCTTTTTCAACGTCAACTTCTTCCACAGTACCTGTGAATCCATCCAGTGGACCATCGGTAATCGTTACGGAATCGCCAACGCTGTAAGAAACCACAACGGATTTCTTTTCTACACCAAGTCTTGCAATTTCCTCTTCGGTAAGCGGAATTGGCTTGGAAGAAGGACCTACAAAACCGGTGCAGCCACGGATGTTGCGAACAACATACCAGGACTCGTCTGTCAGAACCATCTTAACCAAAACATAACCTGGGAAGATCTTGCGTTCTACTTCTTTACGCTTGTTATCTTTAATTTCGGTAACAATCTCAGTTGGTACGCAAATTTCCTGGATTAAATCCCGCAAATTGTGGTTTTCCACAGTTTTCTCAAGGGTGGATGCTACTTTATTCTCATACCCTGAGTAGGTATGCACGACATACCACTTTGCTTCTTCAGGCATTTGTTTCATTCCTCCGATTATGATTTTTGATTAAACGTGCATGAACAGACCGAACAAAGCACTCAAACCGACATCGAGACCAAATACGAAGCCACCAATTAAGATGATGGCTGCCAGAACGATACCCATGTTTTTAAAGGTAATGTTCGGCTTGGTCCAGTTGATCTTTTTCAGTTCAACTTTAAAGTCGTGAAAAAACTTGACGATTCGAGAACCAATACCTGGTTTCTTGTCACCTGCTTTTTCAGCCATTTGTTGTTCCTCCCGACCTTACTTTGTTTCCTTATGCAGAGTGTGCTTTCTGCAGAATCTGCAATACTTGTTCATTTCAAGTCTGTCTGGATCGTTCTTCTTGTTCTTCATTGTGTTGTAGTTGCGCTGCTTGCACTCCTGGCAAGCCAAAGTGATCTTCACTCTCATGACGGCACCTCCCGTTTTACGGAAATAAATTAGGCTGTACAGTAGCCTTGCCTCCCTCAAGGGGCACAAAAAAAATAACCCCTATTCGAGGTACAATTATTGTAACATAAAGCACAAATCTGGTCAAGGTTTTTTTACACATTCTGCAGATTTGTGCAGAAAGGCAAAATCACTCTCAAATCCATCCTGTTATCTGTGAATCATTGTATCCGGCAGCATAAATCCGCTGCATTTTACAGGGGTTTTTAAAGCAAAAAAGCCGCTCCGTCGGAACAGCTTTCTTTTACAGAAATTACTTCTTTCTTGCTTCTCTCGGCGGCTTGCCGCTGAGGCGTTCTTCCGGAACGTACTTGGAGTTCTTTCTTACTACCTTCGGCTTCTCCGGTCTTACGTTCTTGCCAATGTACTTTGTACATTTTTTGTAGAACTTCTGGAACTCTGGGCTCATCATCTCCAGCATATTTGCTCTGGACTCACTGCTTACGCCGTTGAAGATTACCATAGTAATGATGGAACGAACGTCCAGGTCACCGGTCTTGTGGAAGTCATCCATAAACTGGCAAGCCTTTTTCAGTGGTGCGGAACCCTTCTTCTTGCCAAGTGCATCCATTCTTGGAACGATGGAAGCCTTTGCAAAAGTTACTGCACGGAACTCCTCGTATGCTGCGTCTTCTTCTGCAATATCATCACGGAGATCCGGGAATACGTTTACCAGTCTCTTGTAGAAGAATACAGGACCCGGGCTGTCATCGCCCTCCTGCTTTGCTTTTTTACGCTGTGCTGCACGAACCATTGCGCGGCGCTTGGTATCGTCCACTGTGTCGCAGAAGTCATTTGCAATGCTTTCTGCTTCTCTTGTGGAGTCTGTCTCCGGATCGAAGATCCAGTTAGAGATGGACTTCCAGTCACCATCGTCCGGACCTTCGTCCGTCATTGCTGTGCTGCGCAGCTCAAACATCTTACCTTCTGCGTTGTAAAGCACGCTGTATACAGTAGTTTCACCGATAAAGAGAATTGCCTCGCCCTTCTCTTCCTCCACTTTGCCTTTCTGTCTCTTAAAACCCTGCTTTTCCAGCACCGCTTCCAGGCGGCCGGCAATCAGGTCTAATGCTTTATTTTCCAAAAAAGATCACTCCGCTCTTTAAAATATCTATCGTTGCAGTTAAAAGTTCTGTCTTGTTAACATGATTAATTGACATTATACACTACTTTTACGTTTTTGTCACCCTTTTGTTTTCGTTCTTTTTGCAAAACTTCAAGTTGCACCGCCGCTCTCTATGTGTTATTATGTATAATTAAGGTATTAGATTATCATTTGTATCCTTACAATAAACGGAGGGTTTTTCAAATGCAAAAAAAGACAGTTGCAGTCCTGTTCGGCGGCGTATCCTCCGAGCATGACGTTTCTTTAAAATCTGTCACATCTGTTCTGCGCAACATCCCTGCAGACAAATATGACATCGTAACCGTTGGTATTACAAAGGACGGCCGCTGGCTGCTGTTCTCCGGTGATATCGACCTGATTGCAGGCGGCGAATGGGTAAACCATCCGGACAACTGCACCGCATTCTTTACACCGGACCAGACCATCAAAGGCCTTGTTGCAAAAAAAGACAGCGGCTTTGAGATCATCCCGGTTGACGTGGTATTCCCTGTGCTCCACGGCAAAAACGGCGAAGACGGCACACTGCAGGGTCTGCTCCAGATGAGCGGCATCCCATTTGTTGGCTGTGACCTGCTTTCTTCTGCTGCCTGCATGGATAAGGGTGTGACCAACATTCTGCTGGAAGCTGCCGGCGTACCGCAGGCAAAATTCCTGTGGCTCTATTCCAGAGACTACGAAGCAAAGCGCGAAGAGATCCGCAATGTGATCGACAACGAACTGGGCGGCTACCCGGTATTCGTAAAGCCAGCAAATGCAGGTTCTTCCGTAGGCGTCAGCAAGGTGCACTGCGAAGCAGAGCTGGACGATGCAATTGCAAAGGCAGCTGCAGAAGACGGCAAGATCGTGGTTGAAGAAAACATCGTTGGCCAGGAAGTGGAATGCGCTGTTCTGGGCAATGAAGAGCCAAAGGCTTCCATCATTGGTGAGATCTCCACTGACGCAGACTTCTACGATTACGAAGACAAGTACATCAACGGTACTTCCCAGCTGCACATTCCGGCAAGAATTCCGGATGAAACAGCAGAGGAGATCCGCAAGATCGCTGTTCACGCATACCGCTCCCTGGGCTGCGGCGGCCTTTCCCGCGTAGACTTCTTCGTTCGCAACAGCGACGGTAAGATCTTCCTCAATGAACTGAACACGCTGCCTGGCTTCACCAACATCAGCATGTATCCAAAGCTGTGGGAGAGTACAGGCCTTCCATACGGCGAGCTGCTAGATTCTCTGATCCAGCTGGCATTTGCCCGCAATTAATAGTAACCTGAAGGATTGATTCTTTATGGATAACAGACCAATCGGCGTTTTCGACTCCGGTCTCGGCGGCCTTACTGCCGTGCGGGAGATCCTGCATATCATGCCCCATGAAGACGTCGTTTACTTCGGCGATACCGGCCGTGTGCCTTACGGTACCCGCAGCCACGAAACCATTTTAAAATATGCTGCGCAGGACATGGCCTTCCTTCGCTCCAAAAACGTAAAAATGATCATCGCTGCCTGCGGCACTGTCAGTTCCGTAGCAGGTGAACTTGGCCAGTCTCTGCCGGTTCCATACACCGGTGTTGTGCAGCCAACAGCCCTTGCGGCTTACCTGGCAACACGCAACGGCAAAATCGGCGTCATTGGTACAACGGCAACCATCCGCAGCGGTTCCTACCGCAGAGCCATCCACGCACTCAGCAGTGAAGTGGAAGTATTCGAGCAGGACTGCCCGATGTTTGTGCCGCTGGTAGAAAACGATTTCTTTGACCCGGCAAATCCGGTGCCGCATCTTGTGGCAGAACGCTATCTGGAGCCGCTGAAGCAGGCCGGTGTGGATACGCTCATTATGGGCTGCACCCACTACCCGCTTCTCCGGGAGATCATCCAGAAAGCTATGGGACCGGACGTGGTGCTCATTGACAGCGGCAGAGAAACAGCAACCTTTGCCATGGAGCTGCTCCGCGACAGAGATGCGCTCAGTGACCCGAACCGTACCGGCACCTGCGAGTTTTACGTCAGCGACAGTACGGCCGGCTTTTCCAAGGCGGCCTCCCTGTTCCTGAACAGAGACGTAGCCGAAAACGTAAATTATATTGATATCGTTGGGTTTGCAGAAAAGCAGGCCCAGGAAACAGAAAGTGAAGCATAAATGGAACAGAAATACCTCATCAGCATTGTAAACAAACAGAAAATTGACAACGATGTGGAAGAGATTACACTGACAACAGAAGGTACCTATGCTACAAAAGACGGCAAGCGCTACATTATGTACCGCGAGTTTGAGCAGGACGGCCAGAAGGGTCAGGCTTCTACATTAAAGGTCGACAATACCGGTGATGAAAAAGTTGTTTCTCTGATCCGCCATGATCCGCGCAGCGGCAAAACCAATCTGGTGCTGCAGGAGAATAAGCGTCATCTGTGCCAGTACGGCACAACCTTCGGCTGTCTGACACTGGGTGTGTACACCTCTAAAATTACAGACAACCTAACCGACGAAGGCGGCTCTATTTATATTGAATACACACTGGACATCAACACCAACCTGTCCAGCTACAACGCCATCACCGTAACCGTGAAGAAAATCGACGATCCTGATGCGATCGTATCATAAAAAGGAGAGAATTCCATGTCTAAACTTGTTCAAAAAGCAACCGAGCAGTTAAAGCAGCGCCTCATTGATGCTGCAAATGCTGCAATGGAAAACGGCACTCTGCCGCAGAGCGATATTCCGGACTTTGCAATCGAAGTACCGGCAGACCACACCCACGGCGACTATGCAACCAACCTGGCAATGGTTTCCGCAAAGGCATTCCGCAAGGCACCAAGAATGATCGCAGAAGCAATCACTGCAAATCTTGATCTTTCCGGCACATACCTGGACCGCTGCGAAATTGCAGGCCCTGGCTTCATCAACTTCTTCCTCAGCAAGCAGTTCAACATCGACGTGATGCAGGACATCGCTGCACTGGGCAAAGACTACGGCCGCAGCGACTATGGCAAAGGCGAGAAGATCATGGTAGAATTCGTTTCTGCTAACCCAACAGGCCCAATGCATATGGGCAACGCAAGAGGCGGCGCACTGGGTGACTGTCCCTCCGCAGTACTGGATGCAGCAGGCTACGACGTATGGCGTGAATTCTACGTAAACGACGCCGGCAACCAGATCGAAAAGTTCGCAAACTCCCTGAACGCTCGTTACCTGCAGATCTACCTGGGCGAAGAAGCTGTTCCATTCCCGGAAGACGGCTACCAGGGTGAAGACATCAAGGACCGCGCAGCAGAATTTGCAGAGATCAACGGCGATGCATTTGTAAACGCAGAAGAAGCAGACCGTATGAAGGCTCTGGTAGATTACGCACTGCCAAAGAACATCGCAAAGATGCAGTCTGACCTGGAGAAGTACCGCATCACTTACGATAAGTGGTTCCTGGAAAGCGACATTCACAAGAACGGCGAAGTAATGGAAACTGTTGAACTGCTGAAGAGCCGCGGCATGACTTACGAGCAGGACGGCGCGCTCTGGTACAAGGCTACAGAGTTCGGCGCAGAGAAGGACGACGTTCTCATCCGTCAGAACGGCAACCCAACTTACTTTGCAGCGGACATCGCTTACCACCGCAACAAATTTGAAACACGCGGCTTCGATCGCTGCATCGATATCTGGGGCGCAGACCACCACGGTCACGTTGCTCGTATGAAGGGCGCAATGAACGCAGTTGGCCTGGACGGCGACAAGCTGGATGTTATTCTGATGCAGCTTGTTCGTCTCATGCAGGACGGCGAGATCGTTCGTATGAGTAAGCGTACCGGCAAGGCAATTCAGCTGGGCGACCTGCTGGAAGAAGTACCGGTAGATTCCGCTCGTTTCTTCTTCACACAGCGTGAAGCAAACACTCAGATGGAATTTGACCTTGACCTGGCTGTAAAAGAAGATTCCCAGAACCCTGTATACTATGTACAGTATGCAAGAGCAAGAATCTGCAGCATCTTCCGCGCACTGGCAGAAGACGGCATCCACCTGCGTCCATGCACAGATGACGAACTGGCTCTGCTGACAGCACCGGCTGAACTGGAGCTGATCCGTCACCTGGCAGCTTTCACAGGCAACATTGTAATGGCTGCAAAGGATTACAACCCATCTGTGATCACACGCTACGTAGTTGACCTGGCAACACTGTTCCATAAGTTCTACGACTCCTGCCGCGTTAAGGGCGACGATGAGCACCTGACCGCTGCAAGAATGGCACTGTGCAACGCTGTTTCCACAGTTATCTGCAACGTACTGACCATGTTCAAAATTTCCGCTCCGGAAAAAATGTAATAGAAACAAAAAAGCTCCCCGTAACAGGGGAGCTTTTTTCATGCGCACAATCAACTATTCGAAATTAAAAGTTTCGCCAGCCTTTTCAAAAGGCTGCGGGGTGAAGGGGCAGCGCCCATTCTCGGCGCCCGCAGGCGTCGAAACACCTGTTTAACAGAATGATCAGGAGGGGAGAAAAAATAATCCGGGGGATTGTT
>JAZUBL010000046.1:0-16132 GCA_045638545.1 Acutalibacteraceae bacterium
GTGCCGAAGATACTTGGCTGGCGACGGCCCGGGAAAATAGGTAGATGCCAACTTTTTTATATTCCTCAATAGCTCAGCCGGTAGAGCATGCGGCTGTTAACCGCAGGGTCGTTGGTTCGAGTCCAACTTGAGGAGCCAGAGGAATGAAACCCCACTCCGGTCGGAATGGGGTTTTTTCATCAGGGCCTTTAGCTCAATTGGTTAGAGCATCCGGCTCATAACCGGACGGTCCAGGGTTCGAGTCCCTGAAGGCCCACCAGAAAACTCCTTTGCTGAAAGGCAGAGGAGTTTTATTTTTTTAGCTAGGAAGTGTTTTTATGTCTTATTTACGACCTTTTGAAGTAATCAACGGATTGAAATCGAACTATGGTATTGAGATTAAAAGTACACAAGCGTTAAATAAAATTTTGCTAGAAATGGGCATTGTTATAAAAAAGTTTAATATCTGGTATTTTACTGATCGAGGAGAAAAATTTACTCCTTTTAAATCCGGAAGTGACAGAATTCATGGTTTTTTTCCAGAAATTGTACCATATATTGCTAGTTACATAATTCAAAGAAGAAAATAAGAAAAGCGTGCGAATTATCGCACGCTTTTTTACTCGGATAACCAATCTATATAACGAGTTTCAATGTAAAGTTGGTCAAAATAATGTGAATAGTCAGCATCGATTCTTCCGCTAACAGTTACATTATCGCCTTCTTCTAAATCTGGATTAATATAGCAGTCCCATGAACGATCTCCTATTTGAATAATCAGACCTTTGTAATATTCTTGGTCATAGTGTCCGAGTTCTGTTTTTCCATCATATTTTCCGCCTGTTACTTGTATGATATGTTCATATTTAGTAATAGTTGTAACATAGGCATCGAATTCGACATATTTTCCATCGTATTTTTCGGCAAAAGTCAAGTAATCCATATCTTGGCTGGTAAGTATGGTAACTAAGTCAGGACAATTATCAACGTTTAAAAGAGGAGCTTCGTTATAATAAATTGAAATTTCAGAATCTGGATAATATGATTCACCAGCATTCCATGGATCCGAACTGAACAAACCAGAATCTATTTGAATATCAAAAATATTTTCTTCGTACCTATTGTCGTCTGGTTCGCAAGGATAAGTCTTGATATTTGTAAAACCAAGATTCTTTAATTGTTCAGTTGTTTCTTCTAGTGTCCAGTGTTTGTAATCTTCACTGTCATAAGGCATTTCAATTTTATTATTGCTAATTTTTTCTGTTGTTTCTATATTTTCAACATTAGTATCATTTTCATCGAAATCGAGGCTACATGCACTCAAGCATGAAAACGAAACAAGAAGTGCAGCCAATATTGCAATATACTTTTTCATAGAGTGCCCCGTTAATTAGTTCACAGAATCCCCGGCGACGGCTTTGAGGTCAGCAATCATCTGCTTTGGACACTCGGCTTTGAACACGCTGGTGCCTGCTACAAAGCAGTTTGCGCCGGCCTTGGCTGCAGGAACGATAGTATCCAGCTTAATGCCGCCATCAACCTGAATGACAAGATCCGGTGCTTTTTCGCGGAGTGCCTCTACCTTGTGCATCATGTCTTCCATAAAGCTCTGGCCGCCAAAGCCCGGCTCTACCGTCATAACAAGCACCATGTAGAGCTTGTCCAGATATGGGAATACGGTTTCTACCGGTGTGCCTGGCTTAATTGCGATTGCTGGCTTTACGCCGCCGTCAACAATTGCCTGGATGGTGCCTTCTACGTCCTCTTCTGCCTCAATGTGGAAGCAGAGGATGTCAGCGCCGGCCTTTACAAAATCGTTGATGTAACGCTTTGGATTGTCGATCATCAGGTGCACGTCAAATGGCTGCTTGGAGAAGCTGCGAACCATTTTTACGACTGGTGCGCCGAAGGTCAGGTTTGGCACAAAGTTGCCGTCCATAACGTCCAGGTGGATCCAGTCAGCGCCTGCTGCTGTAATATCTTCAATTTCCTTGCCCAGCTTTGCGAAGTCTGCGGACAGGATCGATGGTGCAATTAACATAATTAATCCCTCCATAGTTGAAAGTTATTGTTCATTTCTATTGTACTGTATCGTTCCTTTTTTTTCAACCGTTAACAAAGAGAAAAGCTCCCGCAAAACGGGAGCTTTTTTGCTATAACAGATGAAATTCACGCTTTTTTGTGCGGCAGATAGGGCAAAGCCATTCTTCCGGCAGCGCTTCAAAGGGGATACCCTTCAGCGGATACCGATAGCCGCAGACGGTGCAGACATAATGTTTTTCTTCGGATTTTTCGGGGCGAAAAGTTTTCGACAATTCTTCAGCCGATGGTTGATTCATGGAATCATCTCCAGATTCAGATTTGTCAAATACTATGCGCAAAAAGGAGAAGATACCATTGCTTATTTTTTAATTTTTTCCCAATAAGTTTTGAACGCCTGCTCGTTTTTATTGTCGCCGTATTCATAATAAATGCGGTCTTTCAGATTATCCGGCAGATATTGCTGCTGTACCCAGTGATTATCAAAATCGTGGGCGTATAAGTAATGCTGCCCTTTTACGGCCTGATCTTCGCCGTCAAAGTGCTTGTTCTGCAGCTGGCGCGGGATCGGTCCTGCCAGACCACTTTGAACGTCTGCCATAGCGGCATTGATGCCCATGTAAGCGGAGTTGGATTTTGGAGAATTGCATACCAGCACCACTGCATCTGCTAATGGGATTCGTGCTTCCGGCATGCCCACCTGCAATGCAATATCCACGGCAGATTTCACAATTGGGATGATCTGCGGCCAGGCAAGGCCTACGTCTTCACAGGCGCACACCAGCAGGCGGCGGCAGGCAGAAGGCAGATCACCGGCTTCCAGCAGTCTGGCCAGATAGTGCAGGGCGGCGTTGGCATCGGAACCGCGCATGGATTTCTGATAAGCTGACACGATGTCGTAATGGTCGTCGCCGTCTCTGTCGTAGCGCATGGCGCTCTTCTGTGTCAGTTCTCTGGCAGTTTCCAGTGTAATCGTATCATCACTTCTGCTGCCGCTGAGGGCCAGTACGCACAGTTCTACAGCATTCATCGCCTTGCGTACGTCACCGCCGCAGGCAGAAGCAATGGCATCGGCAACGCCTTCTTCCAGCTTCAGCTCCATATCACGCTCTTTTCCCATAAAATCAAAGCCGCGCAGCACTGCACGTTTGATCTCACCCTGTTCCACCTGCTTAAATTCAAATACAGTGGAACGGCTTAAAATTGCGTTATATACGTAAAAATACGGATTCTCCGTTGTGGAGGCAATCAGAGTGATCTGTCCGTTTTCAATGAACTCCAGCAATGTCTGCTGCTGCTTTTTATTCAGATACTGGATCTCATCCAGATACAGCAGCACGCCGTTCATGGCTTCCAGTGTATCCAGGCTGGCATAGACTTCCCGGATATCTGCCGTGGATGCTGTTGTGCCGTTTAATTTAAACAGCTTTTTGTTAGTTTTTCTGGCGATCATAGAGGCAAGGGTTGTTTTGCCGACGCCCGGCGGGCCATAAAAAATCAGGTTCGGAATTTCACCGGACTCTACGATATTGCGCAGTGCTTTGCCCGGCGCCAGCAGATGCTGCTGACCAACCATATCGTCAATATCTTTTGGACGCATTCGCTCTGCCAATGGAATTGCCATGGGGTCACCGCCTTTCTCAATAGTACCTGCCGGCTGTACCGGCGGGCTTTAAAATAGTAAAACAAAATAAAATTTGGCAGACAAAACCTGCCTGCCAAACCTTAGATCTTATTGATAGAGTGGGTGACGGCTGCAGATATCTGCTACCATTGCACGGATCTTGTCGCCGCTGTTCTCGAAATCGTTGATTGCGAGAGCGATGCACTCTGCGAGGATATCCATATCTTCAACTGTCAGACCACGAGTTGTAACAGCAGGTGTACCAAGACGAACGCCGCTTGTTACGAATGGGCTGCGCTGCTCGTTTGGAACAGTGTTCTTGTTTGCTGTGATGTGTACTTCGTCCAGACGGTGCTCCAGTTCCTTACCTGTCAGCTCCATGCCGCTCAGGTCAACCAGCATCAGGTGGTTGTCTGTGCCGCCGGAAACCAGCTTAACACCGCGCTTTGTGAGGCCCTCTGCCAGTGCCTTTGCGTTTTCAACAACGCGGCGGCCGTATTCCTTGAACTCTGGCTTCAGTGCTTCGCCCAGACAAACTGCCTTTGCAGCGATCACATGCATGAGAGGACCACCCTGGCAGCCTGGGAAGATTGCCTTGTCGATTGCCTTAGCCAGCTCTTCCTTGCAGAGGATGAGACCGCCGCGAGGACCACGCAGAGTCTTGTGAGTTGTTGTTGTAACAACGTGTGCGTGTGGAACTGGGTTTGGATGCATACCAGCTGCTACGAGGCCAGCAATGTGTGCCATGTCTACCATGAAGTATGCGCCAACTTCGTCAGCGATCTCACGGAGGCGAGCAAAGTCGATTGTTCTTGCATATGCGCTTGCGCCTGCAACGATCAGCTTTGGCTTGGACTCTCTTGCAATTTCAGCAACCTTATCGTAGTCGATCTGGTGTGTTACAGGATCAACGCCGTAGGAAACGAAGTTGTAGTATGCACCGGACATATTAACTGGGGAACCGTGTGTCAGGTGACCGCCTTCTGCCAGGTTCATGCCCATAACAGTGTCGCCTGGCTTGATCAGTGCAAAGTAAACAGCCATGTTAGCCTGTGCGCCGGAGTGTGGCTGTACGTTTGCGTGCTCTGCGCCGAACAGCTCGCATGCGCGCTTTCTTGCAATTTCTTCTACTACGTCAACGTGCTCGCAGCCGCCGTAGTAACGCTTGCCCGGGTAACCTTCTGCGTATTTGTTTGTGAGAACGCTGCCCATTGCTGCCATAACTGCAGGGGAAACAGTGTTCTCAGAAGCGATCAGCTCCAGGTTGCGCTGCTGACGCTTCAGTTCCAGATTCATTGCTTCGCCCAGCTCTTTGTCGTGCTCTGTAACAAAGCCAATTGTATCCATGAGATCATTATACATTGTTATACTCTCCCTATTCTCGAAATTATACTTTTCTATTATACACTAAAATACCCCCTTATGGCAACTATATCCATGTTTTTTATTGTCAGTTTTTTGTCAATTTCAAAAAGAACTGCCGTACTTTATCGGAATTCGGTGCAAATTCTGCGAATCTGTGGTACAATACGAAAAAAGGAGGGATGACCATGACGAAAAAGCAACGGGCACTGGCAGCAGTAGAGGCCCTGAAAAAAGAATATCCGGATGCAACCTGCTCGCTGACTTACAGCAATCCACTGGAGTTGCTGATCGCTACACGGCTTTCCGCCCAATGCACCGATGCCAGAGTAAACCTTGTTACCCCGGCGCTGTTTGAACGCTTTCCGACACTGGAAGATTACATTAACGGCAGTGAAGAAGAAATTGCGGAACTGATTCGTTCCTGCGGTCTCTATAAAACAAAGGCCCGCGATATTTTTGCCATGTGCAAAAAGCTGAAAGAAGAATTCGACGGTGTCATCCCGGATACAGTAGAGGCGCTGACAAAGCTGCCGGGCGTTGGCAGAAAGACTGCCAACCTGGTAGTGGGCGACATTTACGGCAAACCGGCTGTGGTGACAGACACCCACTGTATCCGCATTACCAATAAGCTTGGCCTGACAGACAGCAAAGTGCCCCTGAAGGTGGAGAAAGATCTCCGTGCCATTCTGCCGCCGGAAGAGTCCAATGACTTCTGCCATCGACTGGTGCTCCATGGCAGAGCGGTGTGTGATGCCCGCAACGCAAAATGCGAGATCTGTTGCATGAAGGAATTCTGCAAGACAGGCATGAAAGAGCTGAAAAATAAAAAATAAAACTTTTTTAAAAAGTTTTGAAAAAAGTGTTGACAATTTCAAAAGTGCCTGATATAATATAGAAGTTGTCAGCGATATGGGAGCATAGCTCAGCTGGGAGAGCATCTGCCTTACAAGCAGAGGGTCACAGGTTCGAGCCCTGTTGTTCCCACCAAGACAGCAAGCCGTCCGAAAGGGCGGCTTTTTTTGTTTTAAAAATCTTTTTGAGAGGTGATACCATGCCGAACTATATTTTATCTCTGGATCAGGGTACGACCAGTTCCCGCGCGATCCTTTTTGATGAACAGCAGCAGATCATTGGTATAAGCCAGCAGGAATTTCCCCAGTATTTTCCAAAGGAAGGCTGGGTGGAGCATGATGCCCTGGAGATCTGGCAGAGCCAGCATGATGTGATGCTGGATGTAATCCGGAAGAGCGGCATTGCAGCGGAAGATATTGCCGGCATTGGTATTACCAATCAGAGAGAAACAACCATTCTGTGGGATAAAGCAACAGGAGAGCCGATTTATAATGCCATTGTATGGCAATGCAGAAGAACGGCGGACATTGTGGAGCAGCTGGTGCAGGATGGTCTGGAGGAACATATCCGCACAGTGACCGGCCTGATCCCGGATGCATATTTCTCTGCGACAAAAATCAGATGGATTCTGGATCATGTGGAAGGCGCACAGGAAAAAGCAGAACGGGGGGAGATCCTCTTCGGTACGGTAGACACCTGGCTGCTGTGGAAGCTGACAAACGGTGCTGTGCATGCAACCGATTACACCAATGCCAGCCGTACCATGCTGTTTGATATTCATAAACTGGAGTGGGATGAAACACTGCTCAAAGCCTTAAACATTCCGCGGTGCATGCTGCCGCAGGTGTGCAGCAGCAGTGAAATTTACGGCTATGCGGAATTTAACGATCATGCTGTTCCTGTTGCAGGCATCGCTGGGGACCAGCAGGCGGCGCTGTTTGGCCAGGCCTGCTTTACTTCCGGCGAAGCAAAAAATACATACGGCACCGGCTGCTTTTTGCTGATGAACACAGGCAGTACACCGTGCATCAGCAAAAATGGACTGCTTACTACCATTGCCGTTGGTCTTGACGGTAAGGTGCAGTATGCGCTGGAAGGCTCTGTGTTTGTGGGCGGTGCTGTGATTCAATGGCTGCGGGATGAGATGCAGTTTTTTGCAGACAGCAGAGAAGCAGAAACGTTTGCCAAAGCTGCCGGAGATAACGGAGGCGTGTACTTTGTGCCGGCTTTTACCGGTCTTGGCGCGCCATACTGGGATATGTATGCCAGAGGTGCCATTGTTGGTATTACCCGCGGAACCACCCGAGAGCATATTGTCAGAGCGGCACAGGAGTCCATCGCTTATCAGGTAGCAGACCTTGTGGCTGCAATGGAAGCAGATACCGGCATAAAACTGACAGCGCTTAAAGCGGATGGCGGCGCCAGCCGGGACAGCTTTTTAATGCAGTTTCAGGCAGATATGATCGGCTGCAGCGTGTGCCGCCCATCGGTGCGGGAAACAACAGCGCTTGGCGCAGCGTATCTGGCAGGCCTTGCCGCAGGCGTATGGGGCAGCCTGGAGGAGATCCGTGCGCTTTGGGCAAAAGATGCCGAGTACACACCGCAGATGGCGGAAGACGAAAAAGAAAAGCTGACAGCAGACTGGCACAAAGCAGTTGGCCGCAGCAGAGGCTGGATAAAATAAAAAAACCGGGCATGCAGAACGCTTGCTCGTTTTTTTATTGGTCGAGTTATGCTATAATATAACGAACAGACAAACTTGAATTTGTTTGATCAGTTTTGCTTGAGAGGAGAATACTATGGAAAAGAATTTTAAACCTTTAGATTTAAATGCTGAATCTGTAAAAAATATTTATTTAACTTGTAGACCTACAAATGAAACAAAAGAATTATATCGTATTATTTTTCAACAAAAAGCACTGGGTTTTCCAGATGATTCAACTCCATTGTTATTAGACGCAAAAGCTGTTGATACTAATTTATCAAATATTTTTTATTTATTTGGACAATTAAAATCAATCCATTTACAATATCCTTTTTTACCTATAAAAGATATTTTAAAAAAATATGATAATACTTTTTGGACAAAAGATAAATCAGCTCCTATGTATTTAATGCATTTAGGTATTGCAGCTGGTGCTATGATGCCTCCAACTGCAGAAACAAAATCAGCATTTGTAGGAAATGATATTTTACCAACATTATCTCCAAATGATCCTGATTTTCAAAGTTGGTATGAAAACAATAAAATGAATTTGTTAAGGAAAAGACCCGGAATTGAACCAGCAGATGATTAATTAAATAATTGAATAATTGACTCATCATTTTCACTTTGTCAAACTCCAATTTGTCGAATAGATAAAATTTCTTGTTCGGGGTTTCAGGTTCTCCTGGTAAGTGATATTTGGGGTGCTCAATGTTCTGCTTGTTACGGTATCAGACAAAATAAAAAGCTGTGTGGAATTTCCACACAGCTTTTTTTACTGTCCTTACAGGTACAATGCTTATGCTTGCTCGGTTTTTTGTTTATTTAGAGAGAATCATCAGCAATTCTCTGAGGTATTCCAGCGGTTTGCTGTCTTTGCGCATACGAACGCTGATAAAAGACTTTGTGCCGGTGCTGAGGGATACTCTGCCGTGGAGTACGTTGATCAGCTTTTCGACCTGCGACAGATCTACCTTGGCAGGGTACAGATTGATGCGGTCACCAACCTGTTTTACCTCAATGATCTGCAGGGCAGAGGCCATGTTGCGCAGGAGAGCAACTTCGATCAGGCCCTTTACCGATTCCGGAATTTTACCGAAGCGATCCTGCAGTTCGTCGGCTACGTCTGCAGCATCTTCTTCGTTGCGAATGTCCGCAATACGACGGTAAATTTCCAGCCGCTGTGTCAGGCTTTCAATGTACCACTCCGGAATGTGCGCTTCCATCTGTACGTCAACAAGGCATTCCAGGTCGGCTGGCTGTACTTCTTCGCCTTTTTCCAGCTGAATGGCTTCGCCAAGCAGTTTCAGGTACATATCATAGCCGACACTTTCCATATGGCCGTGCTGCTCGCCGCCAAGTATATTGCCGGCTCCGCGGATCTCCAGGTCGCGCATGGCAATTTTAAAGCCGGAGCCGAACTCTGTAAATTCACGAATAGCAGTGAGGCGTTTCTGGGCGATTTCCGACAGCACCTTGTTGCGGTGGAAGGTAAGGTAAGCGTAAGCACGACGGGAAGAGCGGCCGACACGACCGCGAATCTGATGGAGCTGAGACAGACCCATGTGGTCTGCGTTTTCGATGATGAGGGTGTTGGCATTTGGAATGTCCACGCCTGTTTCAATAATCGTAGTGCAGACCAGCACGTCGATTTCCTGTTCCAGCAGTTTGCGCCATACTTCGGAGAGCTGCGCTTCATTCATTTTGCCGTGGGCAACACCGATGTTTGCCTCCGGGATGGCCTCTTTTAAGGCCATGGCTGTGGCTTCAATGGAATCCACATTGTTATGGAGGTAGTATACCTGTCCGCCGCGGCGCAGCTCTTTGCGGATGGCATCACAGAGGATGCCTTTGTCGTACTCCAGTACATAAGTCTGCACCGGGTGGCGGTCCTGGGGCGCTTCCTCAATAACAGACATATCACGGATGCCGGACAGGGCCATGTTCAGGGTACGCGGGATCGGCGTTGCAGACAGAGTCAGCACGTCGATGTTTTCGCACATGGTTTTCAGTTTTTCCTTCTGGGCAACGCCGAAGCGCTGTTCCTCATCGATGATGACCAGACCAAGGCGGCGGAAGGAAACGTCTTTGGAAACAAGGCGGTGTGTACCGACAACGATGTCCACTTCACCGCGCTCCAGCTTTTTAATGATCTCCGCCTGCTGTTTTGGTGTACGGAATCGGGACAGCAGCTCGATGTTAACAGGGAAGTCCTCCATGCGCTTGCAGATGGTCTGGTAGTGCTGCCACGCAAGAATAGTGGTCGGCACCAGAATGGCGCACTGTTTATCATCGCTGACACACTTGAAAGCAGCGCGGAGAGCAACTTCTGTTTTGCCAAAGCCAACGTCACCGCACAGCAGACGATCCATCGGCGCCGTATTTTCCATATCGCTTTTGATTTCCCGGATGCAGCGGAGCTGATCGCCTGTTTCGTCATAAGCAAAGTGAGCTTCAAAATCACGCTGATATTCGGTATCCGGAGAGAATGCGTGACCCTTTGCATTCATGCGGGCGGCGTAGAGCTTGATCAGTTCTTTTGCCATGTCTTTCACCGCAGCGCGAACACGGGTCTTCGACTTCTGCCAGTCGCCGGAGCCAAGCTTGTTCAGCTTTACCAGAGAATCTTCTCTTGGGCCGATATACTTTGCCACCAGATCCAGCTGGGTAACAGGAACGTAGAGGGTATCCTTTTTCGCATACTGCACTTTGATGTAGTCTTTGGTAATGCCCTGCATCTCGATTTTATGGATACCCTGGAAGATACCGACGCCATGGACAGCGTGTACCACATAATCACCCGGCGTCAGGTCAGAGAGGCTGTACAGCTCCTGGGTGTGCTTGGACTTCTTCAGCTTCCGCTGTTCGTGGGTCTGAAGAATGTGCTTGTAGGTGATGACAGACAGCTTTGCTTCAGGGAACTCAAAACCGGCGGTGAGAACACCGTCTGTAACAGTGACAACACCAGGTGCAAGTTCAGCAGGCTCTTTGGCATAAACGGCAGAGAGATCTTTATTCTGCAGATCAGAAACAAGATTTTTCGCTGCTTTTTCATTACCGGACAGCACCACGCATTTTGATTTGATAGCCAGCATACTGTGGAGGTCTTCACACAGCAGAGAGACGCTGCCGCTCCATGGAGACAGCTGCCGGGCATTGATGTTGACCAGTGTTTTCAGCGGCAGCTCGCTGGTGCCTCTGGCAAAGGCTTCTGCAAAAAGGAGACAGCGCTTTTCACTTTCTGTTAAGGTGTACGTCCAGTCCTCGTTAAAGGTGGTCAGGCCGCGGCAGAGAATGCCTTCTTCCAGCAGTGATTCACTGTCTTCGCTCCACTGCCACTGGTTATTGCGGAGACGTTCCTTCTGTTTTGCTGCATCGGAGATGACAACAAGAGAGCGGCCCTCCGGAAAGTAATCCATCAGGGTGGCTGTGGTGTCGTAAATCATGGAGATGAACGTGTCAGCACAGGTGAGATGCACATTGCTGCGGAGTTTTTCCACACAGCCAGCAAGATGCTCTTTGGCAGCCGGTGCCTGTTTGCCGCGGAGGGTGCCGGCATGCTTTTCGATTTTCTTTGCCAGTACTTCCCGGTCAGAGATCAGCACTTCTGCAGAAGGGGAGATCACAACACTTTTCTGCGGTTCAATGCGGCGCTGTGTCTGCAGATCGAAAGAAACGATGGTGTCGATCTGATCACCCCAGAACTCCAGGCGGACCGGTGTTTTGCTGCCCGGCGGGAAAAAGTCAAGAATACCGCCGCGGGAAGAAAACTGGCCGGTGCCGTCGATCTGCTCTGCCCGCTCATAGCCGCACAGCAGCAATGCTTCCATGATCTCGTTCATGGAGATCTCCTGCGAAACTGTCAGCGTCAGGGTACGTCTGCGCAGTTCCTCCGGCGGGATGGTATACTGCATGGCGCTGTCGATGCAGGCCACAGCGCAGCGGCATTCACCGGTTAAAAGCTGGGTCAGTACGCGGAGCCGCTGATGTTCGTATTCTCTGGAAACGCTGTCAACGTCCCGGAAGTTAAAATCGCGGGCAGGGTAGAACAGTGTCGGGATACCAAGGGAGGCCATGTCCTCACAGAGGCGCTGGGCTTCGGCTTCGTCACCGCACAGCAGCAGAGCAGAGGAGAGAGCATCGTTGTTGTGATGCAGCAATCCTGCGGAGAGGATCGCTTTATGCACGCCGGAAAGCCCTGTTGCGGCTGCAGGCAGGGCTTTCGTTTTTACCGCATGGTCCAGTGTTTTGAACTGCGGCAGATGATATAATTGTTCCAGTAAAAATTCCATGGGAACACCTGATTCTGTTAGGAATTAAACTTGTTCATTGCTTCCTGGTCTTTGCCGTGCACCATCAGTGCAATGGCGCTGCAGGCGTTTTCAGCAGCCTTTTCCAGTGCTTCGCCTTCCGCCTGTGTAAATCTGGAGAGAACCCAGTCTGCCAGGTTCCAGCCTGGGTTTGGTTTTGCGCCAACACCCATTTTAATGCGTGGGAAAGTATCTTTACCACTTAAGTAAATGATATTCTTCATGCCGTTATGACCGCCGTCGCTGCCTTTTTTGCGGATGCGCAGCTTGCCCGGTTCCAGAGAGATATCGTCATACACAACAATTACCTTCTCCGGTGGGATTTTATAAAAGCGCATGGCTTCCTGTACAGATTCACCGCTCAGGTTCATAAAAGTATTTGGCTTCAGCAGCAGCACGCCTTTGCCGCCAATGACTGCTGTAGCAGTGAGGCCCTTGAATTTGATCCGGTCGATTTTCACATTCAGCTTTTCTGCCAGAGTGTCCAGTACGATAAAGCCGGCATTGTGGCGGGTGTTTTCATACTGGCGGCCCGGGTTGCCCAGGCCAACAACAATGGCCTCTACCGGCGCAGAGGCAGGGGAAGAATGTTTATGAAATAAATGAAACATAATAAATTACCTCAAAAATGGCGGGATAGTTACCCATCCCGCCTGCATTAGTTTTATGATTATTTATTTTCCTCAAACAGTGGGGAAACAGGAGTATCATTGTAGATACGGCTGATTGCTTCTGCAAAGATTGGAGCAATTGGAAGAACTGTGATCTTATTGATCTGCTTCTCTTTTGCCAGTGGAATTGTATCCAGCAGAACAACTTCCTTGATTGCGGACTTCTGGAGACGCTCGATTGCAGGACCGGAGAGAACACCGTGTGTTGCGCAAGCGGTAACTTCCAGTGCACCGTTATCCATCAGAGCAGCAGCTGCGTTGCACAGTGTGCCTGCTGTGTCGATCATATCGTCAACCAGGATAACCTTTTTGCCGGAAACGTCGCCGATGATGTTCATAACTTCAGAAACGTTTGCAGCCTGACGGCGCTTGTCGATGATTGCCAGTGGGCAGCCGATCTTTTCTGCGAATGTTCTTGCTCTTGTTACAGAGCCAAGGTCTGGAGAAACAACAACGTAGTCGTTTACGCTTTCGCCGCTCTGTTCAACTTCGTTCTTAAAGTAAGAAGCCAGAATTGGAGCGCCCAGCAGGTGATCAACAGGGATATCGAAGAAGCCCTGCAGCTGTGGAACGTGAAGGTCCATGCTCAGTACGCGGTCTGCACCAGCGATTGTGATCAGGTCTGCAACCAGTTTTGCAGAGATCGGATCTCTTGCCTTTGCTTTTCTGTCCTGACGAGCGTAGCCGAAGTATGGGATAACTGCTGTGATTCTTGCTGCAGATGCGCGCTTGAATGCGTCGATCATCAGCAGGAGCTCCATCAGATTGTCGTTAACAGGAGCGCATGTGGACTGGATGATGAAGCAGTCGGAACCTCTAACGGATTCCAGAACGGAAACGGAGATTTCGCCGTCGCTGAAGCACTTTACGTTGGACTGACCAACTGGCAGGTTCAGGTTCAGAGCAATCTGCTCTGCCATTTCAGGTGTTGCATTTGCAGCGAAAATCTTGATGTCTTTACCGTGGAACTGGTTGTGGTTTACGCATGGTTGCATTTTGAATTCCCCCTATGAATGTTGAAAATCATTTATAATACGAATGTTAAATGGAATGGATTGCTGTGTAAGGCTGCGGATTTTCCGCAAAGGTGCAGTTCTCTGCACATACGCATTGTACCTTTACGCCCTCAGCAACAGTTACGTTGTCAAGAACTGTATTCGGACCAATGGAGCAGAGTCTGCCAATGGTAGTTTTGCCCTTCAGGATGGTGGAAGGCAGGATAGTCACATGGCTGTCGATGGTAACATCCGGGCCAATAATCACGCCGTCACGGCAAGGAATTTCCGTACCGTTTGCCATCCATGCATCCAGAATTCTGTTGCGGGCAATGGTGTTCAGCTGGTTCAGCTGGAGACAGTCATTGGCGCCCAGAACAGTGGTTGCATCTGTTGTTTTGAAGCCGTCTGCTTTTTTTCCGTTTTCCAGCAAAAGCTTGACCGCATCCGGCAGGTAATATTCACCCTGCGCATTGTTGTTGGAAATTTTATGTAAAACCGAGAGCAGGTCGTCAATAGCGAACCAGTATGCGCCCGAGTTTACTTCATGGATCTGTTTGATTTCCTCAGAAGCATCCTTCTGCTCCACAATGGAGGAGAGGAGGCCTGTTTCCGGATCTCTCACAATTCGGCCGTAGCCAAACGGATCGTCCAGAACAGCGGAGATCACAGTAACAGCGTTGCCGTTTTTGGTGTGGAGCGCCAGTGCCTCGCCGATAATTTCCGGAGAGAGAAATGGTGCATCGCCGCTGAGGATGAGCACATTGCCGCCGCTGTTGGCTTTGAGGAACTCCTCCGCCATCATAACAGCATGGGCTGTGCCTTTGCGTTCTGTCTGCAGCGCCGTTTGCAGGCGGAGACATTCAGTTTCGTTTTGCGCGCACTGCAGGTAAGCTTCTACCTCTTCGTGCTTAAAGCCGGTAACTACACACATATCGTGAATGCCGGCCTCGCAGACTGCATCCATAACCCAGCGGAGCATTGGCTTAAAGAGCACATTGGAGAGGACTTTCGGATGATTGGATTTCATTCGTTTGCCTTCGCCTGCTGCCAGGATCACAGCGCAGTTGGATGGAACATTATGCATCATGTAATTCAATCCTTATGTTTATATTTATAGGTATACATAACTAAATACATTATCGCAGTAAAGTACTTGTTTTGCAAGGGATATTTGTAAAAATATTAGAAAATTGTAAAAGGAAGGGCACTTTTCATGAGAATTACGAAGAAATTATGCATTTTATTCTTTAAATGATGGAAATTACATCCGAGATTTGATATAATAAATTGGAATTGGCCAAATCAGGGGATTTCCCCGGGCCGATACTTTATTGTTTTAAACTGATTTTGTTATATTCTAGGAGGTAATACTAATGAGCCATAAGTACGTTTACTTATTCTCTGAAGGCAACGGCACCATGCGTGAGCTTCTGGGCGGCAAGGGTGCAAACCTGGCTGAAATGACAAGCCTGGGCATGCCTGTTCCACAGGGTTTCACAATTTCCACCGAGGCCTGCACACAGTATTATGAGGATGGCCGTCACATCAATGAGGAGATCGAAGCACAGGTTTACGAGTACCTTGCAAAGATGGAAGAAATCTGCGGCAAGAAGTTCGGTGACCTGGAGAACCCACTGCTGGTTTCTGTTCGTTCCGGTGCTAGAGCATCCATGCCAGGCATGATGGATACAATCCTCAACCTGGGTCTGAACGACGTTGTAGTAGAAGGTTTTGCAAAGTTCACAAACAACCCACGCTTTGCATATGACTCCTACCGCCGTTTCATCCAGATGTTCTCCGACGTTGTTATGGAGCTTTCCAAGAAGCGTTTCGAAGAAATCATCGACCAGATGAAGGCTGAAAAGGGCGTTGAAATGGATACAGAGCTGGATGCAGACGACATGAAGGAACTGATCAAGCGCTTCAAGGCTTTCTACAAGGAAGAGAAGGGCGAAGATTTCCCACAGGATCCAAAGGTTCAGCTGCTTGAGTCCATCAAGGCTGTTTTCCGTTCCTGGGACAACCCAAGAGCAAACGTATACCGCCGCATGAACGAGATCCCATACAGCTGGGGTACTGCAGTTAACGTACAGTCCATGGTATTCGGCAACTCCGGCGATAATTCCGGTACAGGTGTAGCATTTACACGTGACCCATCCACAGGTGAGAAGAAGCTCTACGGTGAGTATCTCTTCAACGCACAGGGTGAAGACGTTGTTGCTGGTATCCGCACACCAATGAAGATCGCATCTCTCCACGAGACAATGCCGGAAGTTTACGATCAGTTTGTAGAGATCGCAAACAAGCTGGAGCACCACTACCGCGATATGCAGGATATGGAGTTCACTATTGAAAACGGTAAGCTCTACATGCTGCAGACAAGAAACGGCAAGCGTACAGCAGCTGCTGCTCTGAAGATCGCAGTTGATCTGGTAGACGAAGGCATGATCACAGAGGAAGAAGCAATCCTCCGTGTAGATCCAAAGCAGCTCGACTCCCTGCTCCACCCACAGTTTGCTGATGCAGCACTGAAGAGAGCAGAGCCAATCGGCAAGGGTCTCCCAGCATCCCCAGGTGCAGCTTGCGGC
>JAZUBL010000047.1:0-15083 GCA_045638545.1 Acutalibacteraceae bacterium
GAAAATCAAATCTCTGCAGGATTAGTTCATCGGTAGAACGGTCGCTTCCCAAGCCACAGAGGCGGGTTCGATTCCCGTATCCTGCTCCAGTCGAGATGCCTCGGCACGCAAATCGCGTGTGGGGCGTTTTTTTATTTTCAACCACTGTGCCGCGCACAGAGGATCCCGCAAATTCACAGCGATACGGGAGGAGAACCCGCCCGTTCTCAGGGGTACTGCGATTTTCTTGAAATTGAAAAAATCATGGTTTTGAAGTATAATCAATTCGATAAATAAGAATTTGTTTTATTTAGGAGGTATAATATGAGACGACTATATCCCAGAAATCTTACGGGAGAAGATATAAATAATGCTTTTCAAATATGTATTGCTAAAGAAGATTCAAAAGAAGTAATACGTACTGTACTTTTTCAAAAAAAATACGGTTTCTCTGAAGATTCCAGACCTATTTATTTTGATAAGGCCAAAATAGAAAAAATGAAACCTCAACTTGAATATAGTTTAGGTCAATTAAAAGATGTTCACGAAGATTATCCTTCAACTACAACAGAAACCATAAAAGACAGATATGATGATGTCGAGTGGACTAAAAACTCTACTGTTCTTATGGCTTACCTTCATTTGATATTAGCTGCCGATTTGGTAAAACCAGTTGAAGCAGCTACTGGAGAATTGGAATTTACCAGTGAGATTATTCCTACTTTACATACAGAGGATTCTAATTTAGGAACTTGGCTCAAGAAAAATAAAGAAAAATTTTTGACAAAGGTATATGGGCCAGAAAAAGCCGACTAATAATCTGCGAATACTTAATTAAAGAATTGAGTAGGATTTTTTGATGTTTATTGTATTTATAGATATCAAGAAAATTCCAATTTGTCGAATAAATGCCTCGCGCACCGTTATATTGTTCTCAGAAACCAGGCAGGCGTCTGAACGCATTTCGCGTTCAGGCGTTTTTTTATTGCATCTCATAAAATCCAGCAGTATAATGAAAGCAAATATTCCATTACGGAGGGATGCTTTTTGAAAACAGCCATTGTTTATATTTCCACCCACCATGGCAACACAAAAAAGCTGGCAGAAGCCGCACAGGCTGCCAACGAAAACGTAGATCTCTTTGACCTGAAAGAAGTGACCCCAGACCTGACCGACTACGACTGCATTGGTCTGGCCTCCGGTATTTATGCAGGCAGAGTCAGCCCGGAGCTGGTGACGTTTGTAAAGACCCACCTGCCAAACAATAAATATGTCTTCTGCCTGTACACCTACGGCGGCAAAGACGGCAATAAATACACCCTGAAGCTGAAAGAAGCTGTGGCCGGTGTGCAGGGAAAATATCTGGGCGAATACGGCTGTGCCGGCTTTAATACCTTCGGCCCATTTAAGCTGTTTGGCGGCACCGCCAAAGGCCACCCAACGGAAGCCGAGCAGGCTGAGGCCGCTGCCTTTGTAAAAAAGCTCCTGAACGTACTGGCAAAGTATGAAGCATGATCCTAAAATTCAGAAACGAGGTCTCTTTATGAAACTGAAAAAATCAATCCTTGCTGCAATCCTGCTGGCTGCTGTTTCTGCTGCAGCCCTTTCCATGTCTGCCTGCGGCGGCGGTACAGAGCCGGAAGACACAGCGCCTGTTATTTCCATTGTAAGTAATGACGACGAAAGCCAGGCAGAAACAGAAGATCCTGAAACATCCTCTGAAGAAGAAACAGACGATACCGACACTGTGATCGACATTGACGGCACACTGGAGGACTACATTGCTTCTGACGCAGTGCAGAATGCCGTGCATGAAGCAAACCAGAAGGATACCAACTTCTACACAGAACTGACTGCAGAAGGCCATACCATCACCAAGTCCATGTATCTGCTGAAAGAACGCTCTGAGGATGAATTAGTCGACATGAGCGACCGCTTCTATGTGGAACGCAATCGCTTCCCGCTGCAGGAACTGGTATTCGGCAGTGTTGACGTATTCGGCAGCCTCAGCGGCGTAGATGAATTTGCAGACGGCATCGACGTAACTTTTAAAATTAACGTGTACGATGTGGAAGGCAATCTGCTGGAAAACCTGTGCAGCACCAGCCATTACCAGGGAAAATAATCCCGCATATTATAAAAAGCCTCCCTTTGCCGGGAGGCTTTTATTTTCCTGAAAACTAACTTTGTGTCCATAAGGGCGGTTACAGATCGCCCCTGCGGGGCACCTCACTCATCAGAGGGAGGCATTGACGATTCCGTTCCGGTCAGTATTGCTTTCACTTTTTATCCGGAAAAAGAAAAAGACCACCCGCAAAACGGGTGGTCCTTTTTTCTTTTCTGTTACATTGAAATAACACCGAATTGTGCCAGTGTGTAAGATGCCAGGATCATCAGCAGGAGAACCGGAGCGATGAACTTGATGAGAACAACATAAAGTGTTCTTCTGCCAAGTCTTTCTCCGTTGCGTGTAACTTCTGTGATAACATAGTTTGGCTTTACAACCCAGCCAATCAGGATACAGGTCAGGAATGCTACAACCGGCATCATGATACTGTTGGACAGCCAGTCGCAGAATGTGAGGATATCCATGCCCAGGATGAGGAAGTTGCCCCATACACCGAAACCGAGGGATACCGGCACACCGATTGCAATTGCAATACCGCTTACGATAAGAACTGATACCCAACGCTTTACCTTAAACTTGTCCATAACGGAGGAAGCAACCGCTTCCATGATGGAGATGGAACTGGTAAGCGCTGCAAAGAATACCATGATGAAGAATGCAATACCTACGATCCAACCGCCAGGGATTGTTTCGAATACCTGCGGCATGGTCTGGAACATCAGGCCAGGACCGCTCTGCTTGGTTGCTTCTTCGCCGCCGAATGCAAATACGGACGGAACGATCATCATACCAGCAAGGAATGCTACAACTGTATCGAAGATCTCGATCTGGCTTACAGACTTGTTCAGGTTAACCTCTTTCTTTGTGTAAGAACCATAAGCAACCATGATACCCATAGCAATACTCATGGAGAAGAAGCACTGACCTGCTGCAGCACAGACTGTCATTACGGAGAACTTGGAGAAGTCCGGAACAACATAGTACAGGAAGCCATCGATTGCGCCCGGAATGAACAGTACGTAGATTGCAAGACCGATACAAAGAGCAAGCAGGATCGGCATCATAACCTTGCTGAGCTTTTCAATACCCTTGGAAACACCCAGCAGGATTGCACCCGCAGTGATTGCCAGGAAGATACCGAAGAAGATCAGCGGAGCCCATGTTTCGCCGATGAAGGCGCCAAAAGCGCCGTCTTTTGCCGCATCGGCTGCACCGCCTGTAACAAAGGTAACCATGTATCTGGTTACCCAGCCGCCAATAACGCAGTAATACGGTAAAATGATCATCGGGATTGCTGCTGCCAGCAAACCAACGAACTTGAACTTTTTGTGTACCGCACCATAAGCCATCAGCGGGCTTTTGCCTGTTTTACGGCCAATCGCAATTTCTGTGATCAGCAGCGCAAAACCAAATGTCAGCGCAATAACAATGTAACAGAGAATGAAGATACCGCCGCCGTGCTGAGCAGCCAGGTATGGGAAACGCCAGAGGTTACCCAGACCAACCGCACTACCGGCAGCAGCGAGTACGAAGCCAAGACCGCCGCTAAAGCCGCCTTTGCCCTTCTTTTCTTCCCCCATTGTGGAACCTTCTTTCTCCCAAAAATCCGGAGACTTTTGGAACTTCTTATTCAATTGATATAATTGCGCTCGTTATAGCATATCGTTATAACCGCATATTGTCAATCTTTTTTGCTGTTTTGTAACCTATTTAATCGGATTTTTGCTTTAAAGCGCTGAATTTTACTTTGCCTTTAAATTGCCGTCATACCACTTTGCCTGGTCAGCTTTCAGTGCCTTTGCAAAGGTATCCGGATACTCCGGCTTGGTACCGCCATTCCAGTACCAGCAGTCCGGGTACAGTGTCTGCTCATTTCTGTAAGCAGCCTTTGCTGTATCCACTTCTGCCTTTTCACCTGCACGAACTTTTCTCGCAACAACAACAGTACGGAAGTTCTCGTACTCATAGGAGCAGGTGGAGAGCACCAGCAGCTGGTCATTCTCGTTCACTGTCACGCCGGTGTCGATCACAGAGCGGATCATCACATTGTGGACAAAGTTGAGGAAATCCTCATCGCCGCCAAAGCTTGGGCGCACGTACTGGAAGATCTTACCCTGGCTTTCCAGCACGTTTGTCTTGAATACGGAAATCACTTTCCAGTCGCCCTGCTCTAAATAAGTATCATAGTGGAATACCGGTGCACTCTTGTAGAAGTCCAGATCGCCGTACTTCAGAATATCAGCAAACATACGGCCGTCGTCCATGTGGTGGCCATACAGTGTCTGGCTCTTGCTGTAACGGTCGCCCGGTGTAATGGAGTTTGCAGCATCCAGGAAGATGCTGCCGTATCTGGTGTCTTCCTTTTTATAGTTGCGGTACAGGTAGTATTCCGGGTCATCCTTGGAAGACTGGAGAACCGGAAGATCTACAATGGTGTTTGGAATGGTGATCCAGCCTACAATGTCTTCGTTCACTTCTCGAAGGGAATCGAAGTCTGCAACAGCACGTTCTGAGCCGCCATCCGGATCAGAGGAAACATTGTCAGTTGCCACTGCGCGGATCTCATCGTTAGCGCTGTCTGTCATACTCGGCTGAATGACCATTTCCCAGATCAGCATGGCTGCACTGCCCATAAACACCAGAATTGCCACGATCAGCAGAATGATCAGGATCGGTGTGGATTTCCGCTTTTTCTTTGGTTTCTGCTCTTTGGGCGGTGTTGGTTCCAGAATGCGCTCCGGTTTTTTCACCGGTTCTGCTTTCGGTGCTTCCGGCTTTTCTTCTTTTGGCGCAGCTTCTTTCACCGGCGCAGCAGGTGTTTCTGCCGGTTCTTCTTCACTGCGAAAGCGGCGCGGACGGTAGTCCTGCTCCTGCAGGTTACCATCGTCGTCTTTGTATCTTGCCATAGGCGTCTCCTTTCTGTCATGTTATGGAAGGATCGGTAAATCTGTTAAATAGCGGCGGATCATATCCAATGCGGTAGACGCCGCTCTGCTTCTGTAATACGCACGGCTGCGCGGCACCGGCATACCGGTCAGCTTTTTCACCCAGGTCTGTTTGCCGTCGCTGAGGCTTACATACACAAGACCCACCGGTTTTTCAGCACTGCCGCCGCCAGGGCCTGCAATGCCTGTAATGCCAATACCAAGGTCGCTGCCGGACACCCGGACAACACCTTCGGCCATAGCTTTTGCCACCTGCTCGCTGACAGCGCCGTACTGCGCCAGCAATTCCTCCGGCACGCCGAGAAGCTGTGTTTTAATACGGTTGGAGTAGGTAACCGCACCCATCTCAAACACAGAGGAAGAGCCCGGCAGGTCGGTGATGCGCTTTGCAACAAGGCCGCCGGTACAGGACTCTGCCGTTGCAGCTGTTTTGCCCTGCTCCAGCAGAAGGTGCAGCACTGTTTCTTCCAGAGAGTTATACTCCGTGGTGTAAACACAGTCTCCCACAATCTGGCAGATACCGTCAATTACCGGCTGACAGAGAGCTTCTGCCTCGATCTGAGTGTCAGCCTTCGCTGTGACGCGGACGTACATTTCACCATCACCGGCATAGGTAGCTGCTGTCGGGTTGCTGCCCTGTACATAGGCGGCGATCTCCTCTGCCACCTGTCCCTCGCCTTTGCCGAAAATACGGATATTGCGGGAATAGATCACAGTAGTGTCATCGCCGCGGAGATACGGGATCAGGTACTTCTCCAGCATTGGCCTCAGCTCGGAAGGCGGACCAGGCAGCATGGCAATCAGTTTGCCTTCTGCTGTGGTGCAGACGCAGCCAGGCGCCGTACCGTGATCGTTCGGCAGCACGTGGCAGCCTTCCGGCAGCATAGCCTGCTTATACTGGTTTGCACCGCAGACTCTGTCCTTAAAATAAGCTTCCAGCCGCTGACGGCTTTCTGGATCTTCCACCAGTGGTTTGCCGGCCACACGGGCAATGGTTTCTTTGGTCAGGTCATCTTCCGTTGGGCCAAGGCCGCCGGTTGTAATGACAAGATCGCACCGCTCCAGAGAGGCATGCAGCGTCTGCTCCAGCCGCTCCGGGTTATCGCCGACAGTGCAGGCATACTGCATGGTGCAGCCGATTGTTGTGAGGGCCTTTGCTACAATGGTGGTATCTGTGTTGACAACGTCGCCCAATAATAATTCCGTGCCGACGGAGATGATTTCTGCTTTCATGGAGAATGCCCTCCTTTTTCAATGAAAAATGAAGAATTGCGGAATAAAAAATTAAAATTACAGGATGCGCTGAATCAAAAGCCTCCCTTTACACAAGGGAGCCTTTATTCCTGCTGTGCAGGCTTACTTCTGATTGTAGCCGATCTTGATATAGTGTGTCTCCTTAACGCACTTTTCAACCAGGGAATCTACATCCATGGCAGCTTCTGCCTGCTCTACATACTTGATGTCAGGACGGGTGCGAGGGTGCTTTGGTGTGAATACGGTGCAGCAGTCCTCGTATGGCTCGATGGATGTTTCAAAAGTACCGATGCGGTGGGAAATATCCACGATCTCTGTCTTATCCATACCGATCAGCGGACGGAATACCGGCATATTTGCAACAGCATCTGTGCAGCCGATTGCCTGCAGTGTCTGGCTTGCTACCTGACCAAGGCTTTCACCGGTAATGAGAGCACCGCAGCCTTCACGGCGTGCAATACCTTCTGCAATGCGCATCATAAAGCGGCGCATGATAATGGTGAACAGCTCTTCCGGACACTTGTCGCGGATCTGCTCCTGAATTTCTGTAAAGTGCACGGTAAACAGACGCATTCTGCCGCTGTACTTGCTTACCTGCTCCAGCAGACGGTGTACCTTTTCTTCCGCACGCGGGCTGGTGTATGGCGGGCTTGCAAAGTGGATCGCCAGCAGTTCTACACCGCGCTTTGCCATCATCCATGCTGCAACAGGGCTGTCCAGACCACCGGAAATGAGGATTGCTGCACGGCCGCCGGTACCAACCGGAATACCGCCAACACCCTGCAGCGGGCTGCCGTGTACAAATGCTGCGAAGTCGCGGATCTCTACGTGAACCACAACGTCAGGGTTGTGTACGTCAACAGTCAGGTGCGGGAATTTTTCCAGCAGGTAGCCGCCTACCATCATGGAGATCTCCGGGGACTTCATCGGGAACTTCTTATCAGAACGCTTGGACTCTACCTTGAAAGTCTTTGCGCCCAGCAGCTCGTCTTCCAGATATTCAGCCGCTGCCTCCTGTACTGCTTCCAGTGTCTTTTCTGTCATGGATGCACGGGAGTAGGAAACGATGCCGAAAATGCGGCCGATGCGATCGGATGCTTCATCCAGATCTGCGTCATCGTTCTGTGGGATAATGTAAATGGTGGACTGTGCAATGCGCACATCAAAATCACCGGCATCTGCCAGTCTGTAACGGATGGTTTTCAGCAGGATGGACTCGAAGATCTTTCTGTTCAGACCCTTGAGCACGATCTCGCCCAGTTTGATCAAAAGCATTTCGTTCATATATGATAATCTCCTTTTATTACAGTAATTCCCGCGGAGAAACTCCACGGGAAGAAAAATCAATTATAATTTGCCGCTGGCAAGGGTAGCCATACCCTCTTTCACCGCATTGATCATGGCGTCAACATCAGCCTTTGTGGAATCGTGGGAGAAGCTGATGCGGATGGATGTTAAAATCGCCGCGCGGCTGAGGCCCATGGCGGTCAGCACAGGGCTCTCCTTATTGCCGGAGCATGCGGAACCGCCGGATACGGAAATGTTCCGCTCTGCCAGATAGTGGATCATGGTTTCGGAACGGATGGACATGGTAGAGAAGTTCACGATGTATGGCAGTGCATCCGGTGCAGAGTTCAGCACAACACCGTCAATGGCAGAGAGCTGCGCACGGCAGTAATCTGCCAGCTCCTGCATCTTCGGCAGAGATTCTGCCGGATCCTGCATTGCCTTAACTGCTGCGCCGAAGCCGCAGATAGACGGTACTGCTTCTGTACCGGAGCGGATGCCCTTCTCCTGACCGCCGCCGAATGTCTGCGGCAGAATGCGCACGCCGTCCTTTATGTACAGCGCGCCGACGCCCTTTGGTGCGTGCACTTTATGGCCGCTGACAGACAGCAGATCCACCTTCAGCTTATTTACCTTGATTGGCAGCTTGCCAAAGGCCTGCACAGCGTCCACATGGAGCAGCGCCGGTGCCTTTTTGCGGAGGATCGCTTTCGCAGCAGCCTCTACCGGCTGAATAGCACCGACTTCGTTATTGACCATCATCATGCTGACAAGAATGGTCTTTTCATCTACAGCATCATTGAGGGCTTCTTCGCTGACACGGCCAAACTCGTCTACCGGCAGACGAACAACCTCAAAGCCGTCCTTCTCCAGTTTGTTCATGCATTCCATAACAGATGGGTGCTCTACTGCAGTGGTAACGATTTTATTGCCGCTGCGCTTTTTTGCCTGCACCGCACCGAAGATCGCCAGGTTGTTGGCCTCTGTGCCGCCGCTGGTAAAGGTGATTTCATTTGCCTTGGCGCCCAGCATTTTTGCAATGGATTCTCTGGCGTCGGTCAGCTCCTTTTCTGCCGCAAAACCTACCTGGTGGATAGAGGACGGATTGCCGAACTTATCGACCATCATTTCCACTACTTTTTCTGCTGCTTCCTCGCAAACACGGGTCGTTGCGCTGTTATCCAGATAAATATGACCATTGGAGAAACCGTGGTCATCGTGAGGTGCCTCTTCCTCCGGTGCAGGCAGTGTTGCCACCGGGTTGCCGGTCAGCTTCTGCAGCAGTTCGCCCAGATTTTTCCGGCAGCCGGAAGTATCCAGATCTGCAACGCACTGACGCATTTTCTGCAGCTTTTCCGGGTGATCCAGCAGGTGTCGGATCACTTCGGCGCCGCTCTGGTTTTTGCCGATCTGCACTGCCATGCCGTGTCTTGTCAGGAATGCTGCGTTGTCTTCTTCCTGACCTGGAATTGCCTGGAAAATTACCATTGGCAGGTTGCAGGCAATGGCCTCAGAAACAGTCAGGCCGCCCGGCTTTGTAATAAGCAGGTCGCTGCACTGCATATACTTCTGCACCACGTCGGTGAAATATACCAGAGAAACCGGCTTTGGTGCATTTCTTGTTACGCGCTGGAAGCTTTCATACAGCTTCTGGTTCTTGCCGGTAATGATGACCAGCTGGAATTTTTCCGGCAGCGCCATCAGCTCTTTGTAGATTTCCAGAATACCGGTCACACCAAAGCTGCCTGCCATCAGCAGAATGGTCGGCAGGTTCGGGTCTGCCACCAGGCCAAGCTCCTCGCGAATTGCAGGGATCTCGTCTTTTTCCACCGGATGGAATACGTCGAAAACAGGAATACCGAACGGGTGGATTTTTTCTTTTTTCACGCCAAGCTTTACCATTGGCTCAATGCAGTCTGCTGCAGGCACAATATATTCGTTGATATTCTTTGCCAGGTAAGTACGGTGCGGGCCATAGTCTGTCATGATAGAAACAAGCGGCACTGTTACTTTGCCGCGGCTCTTCAGACAGGAAACCATTTCGCCTGCAAAAGGATGGGTGGTAATGATCACGTCCGGACGGAATTCCCGGATGATCGGCATCAGCTCGCCGCAGGCCATGGCTGTCAGCGGACGGCTGATATCCAGTGTTTCCTTCTGTGTCTGGCCGTAAATAAAACCATACAGACGCGGAGTTCTCATTGCCATAAATTCATAGCCGCCGCAGACGATTTTATCTACCAGTTTATTTACTTCTTTAATGGCATCGACGATTTTTACTTCCGTATCTGGCAGATAATTGGAAAAATAATTCTCCATTGCTCTGGAAGTACGCATATGTCCGCCGCCGGTTGCCGCTGTAAAAATCAATACTCGCATCCAATTTCACTCCTAGTTTCTCTGTCTTTCCGTGATATCTATGGTTTATTCTTTCTTTCGGTATGTATAGGTAATAGTATTATACCATAAACTCTGCGCAAACGCACGAAAAATCAGCAAAAAAGAGACTCTGTGCCGCAGTACTTTACAATCGCCCACCATAGCACTATAATATATGATAGGAAGATATTGAAAGGAGGACACGCCATGCATAAAAAAATACGCATTGCTGCCGCCGCGCTGGCCGCAGTGCTGCTTACAACTGCTGCAGCAACCGGCTGCAGTTTTGGCGGTGATCTGGGAGAAATAACCGACACGACCTTTTGTGAAGGCGTGATCATCGGCGGCATGGACCTTGCCGGCAAAACAAAAGAACAGGCTGCTACACTGCTTTCCATGCAGGAGCAGAAAGGAAAAACCTTTACCATCAACCTGACCTTCGGCAAGAAAACCTACACTTACACCGAAGAAGATTTTGATATTGAATCTGACTACGAAGCAGCCGTGGAATATGCTTATGACTTTCTGTTCGGCGGCACATCACGGCAGTATTACGAGCGAAAGTACATGCTCTCGGTAGAGCCCCACGAGTTTGGTGTTGGCCAGTATATCAGCCAGGAATCTCTGGAAAAGCAGATCAAAGCCCTTGCCAAAAAACTGGACCGCGATCCGGTAGAACCAAAGGTCATCTCTCACAACGGCAAAAAATTCACCTTTGATAACGGCAAAAACGGCATCAAGGTAAACCAGAAAAAAACAGTAGCCGCCATTCAGGCCGCCCTGAAAAACAGCAATGACGTTACCGTGGAAGTGGTTTACAAATCTCAGAAACCAGAAGCTGCCGGAGAAGATTACGCCGGCATTATGGAGAAGCTGGGCAGTTTTTCCACCATCTCTACCAATAACGCCAACGGCAACAAAAATATGTCGCTGGCACTGGACTACGTCAACGGCACTACCATCGGCCCGGGAGAAACATTCTCCTTTAACGGCATTGTTGGCGACAGTACCAACAACAGCCGCGGCTTTGTGCCGGCTGGTGCCATCGTTAACGGCAAACTGGTTGACTCCTACGGCGGCGGCATCTGTCAGGCCTCTACCACTATTTACGGTGCAGCACTCCGCTCTGACCTGACCATTACAGAGCGCCACAACCATATGTGGCCATCTACTTATGTGGAGATCGGTCAGGACGCAGCGGTAGACTACGGCATTCAGGACTTCTGCTTCCGCAATGATTCCAAGTATCCGATTTACATTGAGTGCGGTATGGACGGCACAAAACTGCACTGCACCATTTATGGTTACCAGTCTCCGGACTACGATACCATTGAGGTAACTTCTGAAAAGACAGGCACACTGAAGATTCCGAAGCCAACCTTTAAGGAAGACAAAAAGCTGAAGAAAAACGAAGTGAAAACAGACCGCGAAGCCCGCGCCGGCCAGACAGCATCTGCGTGGCGTATTTACTATAAGGACGGCAAAAAGGTGAAAACGGAAGAACTGCACAGCAGCTACTATCCGTCTATCGGCGCTATTTACCGCCATGCACCAAAAGCAGACCTGAGCAAGTACAAAGAATAATAGATACAAACAGCCTCTTTGACGGAGAGGCTGTTTTTTTACGCAATTTCATATTTTTTGCAAAAGAAAAACCACATGGCGCTCCATGTGGTTTTCTCTGTTTTATTCAGCAGAAGCTGTTTCGTCCTTAGCTTCTGTATCTGCTTCGGTTTTTGTATCTTCTGCAGTTTCAGAAGATTCCTCTTCCGGCTCTGTTGGCTCAAAGAGGTTCTTCAGATCCAGGTTTGTGGTTACTTCCTCATTGTATACGATTGTGGAAACATCAAATTTGTTTACCAGATCGTCCATATAAGTGATGTACTCTTCCTGCTTCATGTCTACGAGGATCTGGAACAGATTCTGCTCGTAAGCTTCTGCTTCTTCGTTGAAGAACTCTGCCTTTGCAGCTTCGTCATCACCCTTGGTGTAGAGGATCACATAGCCTTCGTCAGAGAGATCCAGTGCGTATGTCTTGCCGGCCTTTGCCTTCTTGATATTGGAAATGAAATCTGCCGGGAACTTGGAAGTTGCAGAGGAGTTTGTCAGGCTGCCGATGTAAGTGTACAGGCCGTTGTTTTCAGTTGGCTCTTCTTCGCCCTCTGCTGTTTCAATGCCCTTGTGCTTATTTGCTGCCTGGTTCATAGTCATGCCGCCATCATTGATCTGCTTTGCGAAATCCTGGAACTGTGTTACCAGTGCATCAATTTCCTTGTCTGTCATGGTGGAGCCGTCTGCCTTCACAGTCTCTGCTACAATGTAGTCCACAGCAGCGTAGTTTTCTGCAAAGTACTTATCCATCTCTTCCTGCGGCACTTCCTTTTCGCCGCCCTTGCCGTAAACAGCCTCAAATACAGCAGTGAACTTTGCGTTGTAGTCATAGCTTACATACTGGTAGTCATCTCTTGTAATACCGTATCGTGTGAAGGTTGCCTTATACTGGGACCAGTCGTTGATAGCGCCCTGCTCTGCGTTGAAGCGGGTGATGTCGTCCAGTGTCAGGCCAAGTTCGTTGAACTTCTGGTCAACAACCAGGAACGGCTTTACAAAGTACTCCAGTGCATAATTGCGGATCCACTCATCTGCCGGCTTGCCGTCAATTTCCTGATCCAGCACAGGCTTGGTGTAGTCTTCCACGCTGTACAGTGCGTTCTGGTAACCTGCAAACAGGCAGTAGTTGTAAACACCGCTGGAAATCTCTGCGCTGTCAGTTTTCAGCGCCCATGTACCGCTGCCGCCGCAGGCTGTGAGAGACACAGCAGAAGCTGCCAGTGTGGCACAGGCCAGAGAACCAGCTGCAATTTTCTTTGCGATTTTCATATAAATTCCCTCCGTAAAGTAACATTGAAAAATCCTGCCGCCGAACGCCGTGCAGGATTGCTGAAAATTATATGACCATATTATACACTTGATAAAAAAGATTGTCCACAACGAACCGTGAACGTTTCATGAATTTTAAAAGAAAACGATAAAAATATTGCAGAAATACTTGCAATACAAAATATGGAGTGCTATGCTGAAAATATAGAACTTCGGTGAAAAGAGGAAGAAACCCATGAAAAATGAAAAAGCGGAAAAGAAAGACAAGAAGAAAAAAGGCAAAAAGAAAGCTGCTCAGGCTGTAGAAAAAACTGCGGAGAAAGCAGCGAAAAAAGCGGCTGCGGTTGTTTCGGAAGACGGCATGGACAAGGCGCTGCAGCTTGTCAGCGGTAAGTGGAAGCTGCGTGTGATCTGGGCGCTGCGCGGCGGCGAAGAAATGCGCTACAGCGAAGTAAAGCGTCAGGTGCCTGGCATTACAGACGTTATGCTGTCCCAGAGCCTCCGCGAGCTGGCAGAAGACGGCATGGTAGAGCGCAGACAGTACGGTGATCTGCCGCCAAGAGTTTCCTACATCATCACAGAGAAAGCATCCGGCCTGCTCCCTGCACTGGAAGCCATGGCTATGTGGGGCGAAACAGTTTAAACAAAAGCAAAAGCCTTCCCTGCCGGGGAGGCTTTTTATTTTTGCATAATGAAAAATGAGGAATTTCAAAGAGATTTTTTCGTTTCTGCAAAACCCAGGCCTCCCTTTTATAAAATACAGGCGCAGGTTTAATCCAATAAAAACCCGTGCAATTCGCCGCAAAGTATGCTATACTTTTTGCAGAAAAACCTGATGCAGGGAGGGAATTCCCATGGGCTACATGGAAGAATTTGAAGCGATTTTCACAGAGCACGTAAAGCGGAAAGGCGCCGAGGAATTTCTGGCATGGCTGAAGAACACCGATTTCTTCACAGCGCCGGCCAGTACAAAATTTCACTGCGCCTGCCCGGAAGGCCTTGTGCAGCACAGCCTGAACGTCTACCACGTTCTGCGGGAAAAGCACTTTGACCCGGAAACCGACAGCGAAGAGAGCTTTGCCATCTGCGGCCTGCTCCACGATGTGTGCAAGGCGCAGTTTTATAAAGTTTCCACCCGCAATGTGAAAAACGAAGCCACCGGCCAGTGGGAAAAGCAGCCGTTCTACGCAGTAGAGGACGCCTTCCCGTTCGGCCATGGCGAAAAATCCGTATTTCTCATTGAGCGGTTTCTCCGCCTGAAGCCGGCAGAAGCCATGGCCATCCGCTGGCACATGGGCGGCTTTGACGAAGCTGTGCGAGGCGGCAGTTTTGCCATCAGCCTGGCATTTGATAAATACCCGCTGGCAGTCAAACTGCATCTGGCAGATCTGGAAGCAACTTACCTGAGAGAACAGGGCACATCTGTTGTAAATAAATAAATGGAGGGAATCACTATGGGCACAATGGAAGAAGCAAGAAGCAAGCGAAACGAACTGGCAGCACAGCGCGTGATTAAAGCACTGGAAAGCCGCCACATGACAGGCTACTACGCCGCAACAAAAGAGGAAGCACTGCAGCTGGCGCTGTCCCTGATTCCGGAGGGCAGCACCATCGGTTCCGGCGGCAGCTATACTTCTCACCAGATTGGTCTCATTGAGGCTGTTCGCAATGGCAATTATAATTTCCTGGATCGCGAAGCTGTGGAAGACAGAGACGAGCGCATGGAAGTCAGCCGCCAGTGCCTGCTGTCTGATGTGTTCATCATGGGCAGCAACGCCATTACAGAAGACGGTCAGCTGGTTAACCTGGACGGCATCGGCAACCGTGTGGCTGCGCTGTGCTTCGGTCCAAAGAGCGTGATCGTAGTTGTTGGCATGAACAAGCTGACAAAAACACTGGACGAAGCAATTTCCCGCGTGCGCAACACTGCAGCACCAATCAACGCATTCCGCTTCCCTGGCGATACACCTTGCCGTGAGCACGGCATCTGCGGCGACTGCAAAAAAGACAGCTGCATCTGCTGCCAGCTGGTGGTGACCCGCGGCAGCATGACACCGGGCAGAGTAAAAGTAATCCTCATCGGCGAGGAACTGGGATATTAATTTTTAAGACCTTCCTTCCGGAAGGTCTTTTTCTTTTGCGAGTCTTCCCCTGTATACATAAATCCAGATTGGTGTGAATTTAAAATTCACTGCACAGAACAAAAAGAACCCCCGGCCAAGCCGGGGGTT
>JAZUBL010000048.1:0-7401 GCA_045638545.1 Acutalibacteraceae bacterium
ACGCCCACATCCTCGCTGCCTGTCACCATGGAAACGATCTCTGCAATTTCATTGCCGATGCGCTCCTGCAGCTGCAGTCTGCGGCCAACCATGTCGGCAATTCTCGCAATTTTGGAGAGGCCGATGATCTTCTCTGCCGGACGGTATACAACAGAAACTTTCATGTTATACATCAGCGCAAGGTGATGTTCACAATAGCTGAAGATTGGGATATCACGAACCACGATCAGATTTTTGTTGGTTTCCTGCACAAAATCTTCCTGCTCAAAGGTAGTATCGAACATAGCGGCAATTTCCTCGTTGGTGTAGGTCATGCCGGCAAATACCTCTGCGTACATTTTCGCCACACGCTTTGGCGTATCAATGAGGCCTTCACGCTCCGGGTCATCGCCAAGCGCGATCAGAAGTTCACGGATACAGGATTCAATTTTTGCAGTATCGATCTGCTTTGCCATGTTACACACCTCTTTCTTCCGGATGCCAGATCACCTTATGCAGCTGGATCTGCAGGCGCACCCTGTTCAGATTTTTCTCTTTCATAAATTCCACAATGTCCGCCGGTTCAATCTGCCCCAGCACAGGAGAGAAGAACACCTGTGTTTTTTCGCACAGGTCATTTTCTCTGATCACTGTCTCTGCCTGTACCAGATCTTCTGCACTGCCTACAACAAACTTGTATACGTCGCGCATACGAACAGCACGCAGGTTATTTTCGCACATTTTGTCGGTCATACCGCTGGCATTCAGCTTATAGTCCACAATGAAGGAAATATGCGGGAACTGCTGCTGGAACGGCGCGATGTCTACTGAGCCATTTGTTTCAATGTGCACATCCAGTGTATCGTCAGCATTGAGCAGTGCCAGCACTTCTTCAATGCCCGGCTGGATCAGCGGCTCACCGCCGGTCAGCGTTACACAGATAGCGCCAGTGCTTTTGATATAATCGTAAATCTCCTGTGCGGTACACTGCTCTGTAATCTGCTCCTCTGAGAAAGAATAAGTGGTATCGCACCAGCTGCAGCGAAGGTTGCAGCCCTGAAAGCGAACAAATGCCGCCAATCGGCCTGCAGTAGGGCCCTCACCATCTACGGAGAGAAATTTTTCAATAATCGAAAACATAAGCCACCTCTTATTCGCTGTAGATGCAGCTGTTGGTCGGTGTTTCGTACAGCTCTACAGAAGTTACCGGCAGACCGGTTGCCTTAATGCGATGGAACATATCGCGGCTCATTTCCTCTGCTGTTGGGCGGTATGGAACAAGCACTACCTCGTAGCCGCTGAGAACGCTCTGGAGGCGTCTGCCCTCTTCGTTGTCTTCTACTACCAGCTTGTGGTCAAAAGCATCGGAGAGTTCCTTCAGAGCCGCTTTAATGTCGTGGAAATCGGCCACCATGCCGCGGGTCTGGCCGCTTTCGCACAGTGTTTCGGATGCGAAAATCGCTACCAGTCTGTAGCGGTGGCCGTGAATATTTGCGCACTTACCCTCGTAGTCATAGAGAAAATGCGCCATATCGAACTGCACTTCACTTTTTAACTGAAACATATCTTTCCTCCTGTTTATAACTATCTCGTCGATCCCCCACCATGCAGGCGGATCAGATTTTTCTCTAAAAAATAAAAAAGCAGACAGGCGCAGCAAAAGGCTGCCTGTCTGCAGAAAAATTCCGAAACAAGGATCAGCCTAGTTTTGTTTTAAGACAGGATGGTCTGAGCGAACTGTCTGATTCAGCTTTCAATACTTTTGCAAAGTAATTATAGCACAAAAGCCACAAAGTTTCAAGGAAAATCAGCAGAAGCTGTCAATTCTTTTGAAAGAATACGCTAAAATTTTTCATCGTATTTTGTGCATTCTGCATTGCAAAAATGCAAAAAGAGCACTTCACATAGGCAATTTATCAGAAATAGTATTGCAATCTTCTCCATTTCATGCTAAAATCAGCTTATTGTATTTGATACTATTTTTCACAGTTGAAAGGAAGATTTCACATGGCAATTTCTAAGGATATTCTCACAGCAGTTGAAGAGTACAATGCTGATACTCGTTGGGCAAGAATTTACTACAACACCGATAACGGCTTCGTATGGTTCGAAAACGAGCTGACATGCCCAAAGGCTAACCACATTACATACAACAACAACCCTAACATCAAGGTTCTCTTTGAGAAGGGTGCTCCAGAAGCAGGCGATGCTGGCGTTACAGCAATCACAGCTGAAGAAGTTGTTGCTAAAATGGCATAATTGGTTCTGAAAAGAACTGCAAAAAGAGATCGGCTCTGCCGGTCTTTTTTATTGTTCTTTTTCCCGGTAAAAATTCTGCATAAAACAGGAATTTTTTACGCAATTTTTACCGAATTCCGGCTGTATATTTCATCTCTCTTTGCTAGGATGGTAGAAAATGCAGTTCTTCCCATAAATCCGCAGTTTTTCAACACATTTGCCAGAAAATATGGTATAATAACAGGTAAAATATTTGAATTTTTGCAATTTTAGGGCGGTGATTACCTTGAAGCATAAAAACAAAAAAACAGTCGCGATTATCGACATCGGCTCCAGCCTTGTGAAAATGATCATTGCAGAGCAGAAAAACGGTCATATTCACAAACTGGACACTCTGAAAAAGCCACTCCAGCTGGGTCATGAAGTGTTCAACTCCGGCATGATCAGCTACGAATGCCTCAGTGATCTCTGTGAGATTCTCAACCAGTATCTCGCCGTGATGAAGGAATATGCTGTGACTGATTACACAGCCATTGCCACCAGCGCCCTGCGCGAGGCTAAAAACAGAAACTTTGTACTGGACCAGATCCGTGTAAAAACAGGAATCTCTGTGCTCATCTGCGATGACTCCAGAGAAAAATCTCTCATCTACTACGAAGTTATCCGTGCTATCAACAGAGTCAGCGGTCTGAACACCAACAAAAAGACACTGATCTCTCACACCGGCACCGGCTCCACTGGCCTGTGCATTTACGAAGATGATGCCATCACCTTCTCTCAGACACTGTCCATGGGTTCTCTGAAGATCCACGACATGCTGGATGACGCAGCAGCCAGCAACAGCGCCTTTGACGAAGCCGCTGAGGAATATCTGGACGCAGTATTCAGCAATATTGTGATGCCGTTCCCAAGCCAGATGATTGACAGCCTTGTGATGACCGGTACCGAAATGGAACTGGTTGGCAAGCTGTGCGGCGAAAAGCCGGAAGACGGCATTTATCGTGTAAGCGGCGAAGATATCCGTGCTCTGTTCCATCAGGTGAGAAACAACAGCCTGGAGCGTATTTCTCTCAACTATCACATCAGTGAGGAACGCGCTGAAATGCTGTACTCCTCCCTGTCTATTTTCAGCCGTCTCATGAACCTGACTCAGGCTGAAGAGATCCTCATTCCAAAAATTGAGCTGGCAGATGCTTTCCTCCGCAAAATGCTCGTTGCCAACTGGGAAAGCGACCATACGGAATACATGAATCGCAGCGCCATTGCCTGCGCAAAAACCTTTGCAAAGCGTTATGAGTGCGATCCGCAGCACTATTCCGTTGTGGCAAATCACGCAGGCAAACTGTTTGATCGTCTCCGCCGCCTCCATGGCTTTGATGACAAGCACAAAACCATTCTGCAGGTTGCGGCAATCCTCCATGACTCCGGCTACTTTGTAAATGCAAAAGGCGGCTGCGCAGCAGAGCTGATCCGCAATCTGGACGTATGCGGCCTTAGTGGTGACGACATGACGCTGGTGTCTCTCATTGCTAACTTCTATGAGCTGAACGAGCCGGAATTTGACTCCCTGCTGCTGGAAGAACAGCTGCTCTGTTCCAAGCTGACAGCGATTTTCCGTCTTGCCAACTCTCTGGATAAGTCAAAAAAGCAGAAAATCAAAGATATTCAGGTAAAACTGCGAGGCGACGACATTATCATTACCGGCGTTTGCGACCAGAACCTGTATCTGGAAAAATGGGCAATGAAACACAGCGTTCCATTCTTCAAAGAAGCGTTCGGCATGCAGCCTGTGCTGCAGATTAAATCCACCATGATCTGACAGGGAGGACATTATGATCGAGAATAAACAGCCATTACCATATATCAACCGCGAGCTGAGCTGGCTCGACTTTAACACCCGTGTTCTGGATGAAGCGCAGGAAAAAGAAAACCCGCTGATGGAACGCCTTCGTTTTCTGGCGATCAGCGAATCTAACCTGGATGAATTTTTCATGGTACGCGTTGCCGGCGTAAAAGCACAGGTGCTTTCCGGCTATGTTCAGGCAGATCTTTCCGGCTACACACCGGAAAAGCTGCTGGAAGCCCTCCAGATCAAAATTCACGACTTTACCGACAAACAATACTCCTGCCTCCATCGTTCCATTGTACCGGCTCTCAAGCGCCATAACATCACCTTCCTGAAGCCGGAAGAAATGAATGAAGAGCAGCTGAACTATATCTCCAACTATTTTGATAAGATCCTCTTCCCTGTTCTGACACCACTGGCCGTTGACCCAAGCCGTCCGTTCCCGCATCTGGCAAACAAAAGCCTGAACATTGCGGTGCACCTGAAGGATGAAAGCAAGGAATCCTGCTTTGCAGTGGTACAGGTACCATCCATCCTGCCAAGATTCCTCAAACTGCCTTGTGAAGAAGGCCATCAGTTCGTCATGCTGGAAGACATTATTATCCACCGCATCCACAGCCTCTTTGAACTGCATAAGATCAAAGCCTGCACTCTGTTCCGCGTTACAAGAAACTCTGACCTGAACATTGACGAGGAAACAGATGACCTGCTGCAGGAGATCGAAAAATCCATCAAAAAGAGAAAACGCGGCCGCCCAATCCGTCTGGAGCTGATCCAGAAGTGCGATAAGCAGACAAAGGAATTCCTGGCAGACGCACTGAAAGTAAAGAATGACGAGATCTATGAATCTGCAGGTCCGATCGACCTGACCTTCTTCATGAAATTTGCTTCTCAGAGTGAATTCCGTGACCTGTGCTTTGATCCGGTAATTCCTGTATATCCATGCGCAGACTTTGCCGGCAGCGAAAATATTTTCGACACCATCAAAGAAAAAGACCGCATGATCCACCATCCATACGAAAGCTTCCAGACAGTGGTTGATTTTGTTCGCGAAGCAGCCCTGGACGAAGACGTTCTGGCCATCAAGCAGACACTGTACCGAGTCAGCGGCAACAGCCCGATTATCGCATCTCTCATCAAAGCTGCAGAAAACGGCAAGCAGGTTACAGTTCTCGTTGAACTGAAAGCCCGCTTTGATGAAGAAAACAACATCCACTGGGCAAAGAAGCTGGAAGACGCAGGCTGCCACGTTATTTACGGCCTGCAGGGCCTTAAGACCCACTGTAAGATCACACTGGTTGTCCGCAAGGAAGAAGATGGCATCCGCCGCTATGTGCACATGGGCACCGGCAACTACAATGACTCCACTGCGAAGATCTACACAGACCTGAGCGTATTCTCCTGCTCCGATTCCTTTGGCGCAGACGCATCTTCCCTGTTCAACGTACTGACCGGCTACTCTCTGCCGCCGGAGTACAACAAATTTGCGGTAGCACCTCACGGCCTGCGCAGCTTCTTTACCCGCATGATCGATAAGGAAATTAAGAACGCAAAAGAAGGCCTGGATGCATCCATCACAGCAAAGGTCAACTCTCTCGTTGATCCAAAGATCATTGAGCACCTGTACAAGGCTTCCAAAGCAGGCGTAAAAATCAATCTGATCGTTCGCGGCATCTGCTGTCTGGTACCTGGCATCCCTGGCCTCAGTGAGAACATCACCGTTCACAGCATTGTAGGCCAGCTGCTGGAGCACAGCCGTATCTGGATGTTCGAAAACGGCGGCAGCAAGAAAATCTACATGGGCAGCGCCGACTGGATGCAGCGTAATCTGGACCGCCGTGTAGAACTGGTCTTCCCAATTGAGGACGAGGACCTGAAACAGCGCACAGAAGTAATTCTGGACACAATGATCAATGACACCATCAATACACGCGTCCTGCTGGAAAACGGCGAATACAGAATGATTGACCGCCGCGGCAAGGCTGCTCTCAATTGCCAGGCTGCTTTTGCAGAAGAAGCAAAGAAACAGGCAGATGCATTAAAGGAAACTGACTGGAGCGAAGGCTTTAAACCACAGCAGAATCCAAATGTAAAAACACCGGAAACAACAAACGAAAGCGAGTAAATATAATGAAGAAAAGAATTGGTATTCTCACCAGCGGCGGCGACTGTCAGGGTCTGAACGCAGCGATCCGCGGCGTTGGTAAAGCATTGTACGAAGCACTGGGCGATGATCTGGAAATCATCGGTATCCGTGACGGCTATAAAGGCCTGATCCACGGCGACTTTTTCCACCTGAACCTGTCCCAGTTCTCCGGCATTCTCACCCAAGGCGGCACCATTCTGGGTACTTCCCGCCAGCCATTCAAAGAGATTCGCAACATCGGCCCAGATGGCATTGACAAGGTAAAGGCAATGAAATCTACTTACCACGAGCTGCAGCTGAACTGTCTGGTGATCCTGGGCGGCAACGGCACTCATAAAACAGCTAACCTGCTCCGTGAAGAAGGCCTCAACGTGGTAACACTGCCAAAGACCATCGACAATGACCTGTGGGGCACTGACATGACATTCGGCTTTGATAGTGCGCTGGAAATTGCCTCTCACGTTATCGACTGCATCCACACCACAGCCGATTCCCATGGCCGTATCTTCATCGTAGAAGTAATGGGCCATAAGGTAGGCTGGCTGCCGCTCCACGCTGGTATTGCTTCCGGTGCAGATATTATCCTTCTGCCGGAAATCCCATACAACATCGAGCACGTAGTTGGCGCTCTGAATCACAGAGACAGACAGGGCAAGCGCTTCTCCATCCTTGCTGTTGCAGAAGGCGCAATCTCTGTACAGGAAGCCGCTATGAGCAAAAAGGAGCTGAAGGCATACCGCGCAGGTAATCGTTATCCTTCCATCTCCTACCGCATTGCAGATGAGATCAAGGAATACACAGGCCGCGAGATCCGCGTAACTGTACCTGGTCACTTCCAGCGCGGCGGTAATCCATCTCCGGCTGACCGCGTACTGGCTACCCGCTTTGGCGCTGCTGCTGCAGAGCTGATTCTGGCAGAGAAGTACGGCTACATGGTTGGCCTGAAGAATAACCAGATCGTTCCTGTTCCACTGGAAGAGGTTGCCGGCAAGCTGAAGAGTGTACCGCAGGATCTTGACCTGATTCAGTACGCAAGAGACATCGGCATCAGCTTTGGTGACAGACCACATACTGACTGATAAACAAAAAACCTCGGCATCGCCGGGGTTTTCTTTTTTTTGCATAAAAAAGTCCCCGGTCAAAACCGGGGATTTTTCTCTATTGCTTTGGAATCACTTCCGGAATGACGGAC
>JAZUBL010000049.1:0-47781 GCA_045638545.1 Acutalibacteraceae bacterium
TCTGGCCTGTCTGGTGGCAAACAACGAGAAAAACGGCTATCACAGAGTGACTCTGGATGTCGGTGATTATCGTGCAAAGCGCAAGGAAACATTAGAGCACCTTGGCCGCAAAATTGCAAACAAGGCGCTGCGTACCGGCAGGATCTGTTCTCTGGAACCAATGAATCCTTACGAACGCAGAATTATCCATGCTGTTGTGCAGGAAATTGACGGCGTGGTATCCTGGTCCGATGGTCAGGATACCAAACGGCATATTGTGGTAGGTCCTGAAGGGTGCGACAAAACAGCCCCAAAAGGAAGCCGTAAATAAGAATTCAAAAAGCCCGTGGTAATTACCACGGGCTTTTTCTTGTTTTAGTGAAAAGTGAAAAGTGAAGAGTTTCGGCGCATTGCTCCGCGATGAAATGGAAAACAAAGCGAGCTGCCTCTGTGCAAATAAAAAACTCCCCTGATAGGGGAGTTTTTCTTTTCTGTAATTTGCCTCTGTGTACGTAGGGGCGGTCATTGACCGCCCGCCATGCACCAAGCCCATAGCTTCCTCATCAGAGAGAGCAAGGTGTTTTCTCTTGTTTTAGTGAAAGTGAATAATTTCGGTGCATCGCTCCGCGATGAAATGGAAAACAAAGCGAGCTGCCTCTGTGCAAATAAAAAAACTCCCCTGGAAGGGGAGTCGGCACGGCAATGCCGTGGCGGTGGGGTGTATTGCCTGTCGGCGCCTGCCGACTAGAATTTGCCCTGCATTACAAGCACAGCAACCTTCAGCAGAAGGATCTGTGTTTTTGCGTCAGCGATCTCATTGTTCAGGCACATCTCCAGTGCTTCGTCCAGTGAGATCTTCACTACGTCGAGGAATTCATCTTCATCCGGCTGATAGTCACCGAGAGATTCCACGCGGCAGGCATACAGGTGCAGGTCTTCCTTGTAGCAGCCAGGGCTTGGATATGCTACGCCCAGGAAGCGGTAATCTTTACCGATGGCGCCTGTTTCTTCCAGCAGTTCACGCTTGCCTGCTTCAAATGGATCTTCGCCTTTTTCCAGTTTGCCGGCCGGCAGCTCCAGCAGCACTTCGTCGTGCGGGTAGCGGTACTGGCGCACAAACAGCAGGCAGTTATCATCGGTCAGGGCAGCGATGGTTACGCCGCCGCAGTGGTCTACTACTTCACGGTCGGCCAGTTTGCCGTTTGGCAGAGAAACAATGTCGTTGCGCACTTCGATAATACGGCCTGTGTACAGCACGTTGCGTTCCACGCATTTTTCAATCAGATGTTCATACATAAGAAAACACCCTTTCCTAGATTCAGAATATAGTTTTATTGTACTCCATAATGATAGAGATAGCAAGAAAAAACAGGAGGGATCCTATGGATTATACCACCATGCAGCAGGCGATTTCTGCTTTGAAAAAACAGTGTCCGGCGGTGCAGATCGACGTATTCGGCAGCAGTGTGCTGGAGCGGCCGCTGTATCGCTTACGAATTGGAACAGGGGAGAGGAAACTGCTGCTGGCAGCAGCTTTTCACGGTATGGAGCATATTACAACGGATCTTCTGCTTCGTTATGGGGCATACATTGGCTGCAGGCGGCTCTGCGCGCAGATTGACCTGATCCCCATGATGAACCCTGATGGGGTGGAAATTCACTGTCACGGCTGGCAGTGTGCCGGAAAATACGCTGCCTTTGTGCGGTCATCCTCAAAAGGGGACACTACCCGGTGGCAGGCAAATACCAGAGGCGTAGACCTGAACCACAATTTTGATGCAGAATGGCAGAACCTGCGCCGGCGGGAAATTGCCGCCGGCATTACAGGCCCCGGGCCGACCAGATTTGGCGGTACCCACCCGGAAAGTGAGCCGGAAAGCCATGCCCTGGCGCAGCTGTGCCGCAAAGAACAATACACAGCAGTGGCTGCCCTCCACACACAGGGGGAGGAGATTTACTGGAACTTCGGTAATCACACGCCGCGGCAGTCGTATGCAATTGCCGTGGCATTGTCCCGAGCCAGCGGGTATGCTGTGGCAGAACCGGAAGGTCTTGCTGTAGGCGGCGGATTCAAAGACTGGTTCATTCAGGAATTTCACCGCCCGGCGTTTACCATTGAAGCAGGAAAGGGACGCAATCCGCTGCCGATCACGCAGCTGGATGAGATTTACGCCAGCGTGCAGCCCCTGCTGAACCGCCTGTGCGCCGTGTGATATGCACGCTTCCCTCAAAACAAAAAGACCTCCCGAAGCCGGGAGGTCTTTTTTTATATTAATATGCTGCGTAAATGTAAGTATAATCCGGGTTCAGTGCATACAGCTGCTTGTAGAGTGCTTCTGCCTTTTCGCGGTAGAAGTTCTTCACTTTGATGCCGTATTCCACCTGAGCCAGAGAACCGGTAACAGTTACGGAATCTTTGAGAAGCTGCAGTTCACCGGTCAGCGCATTGTTCCATGTCTGCTGGTCAGCTTCTGCGCCTTCTGCGCCGCGCTGAATCAGCTGCTGATATGCGTGGTTTACTTCTTCCTTCCACAGATCAGCGTACTTGTTCTCCAGATTTACCATATCCAGTGTGGTCAGCGCTTCCGGGCTTTCAATGTCATAAGCTGCGTCGATCGGGTTCTTTGCAAATACGTCCTCAAAAGCGGCCGGCTCTGTGATCACGTTATCCGGTGTGCTGCTTTCCTCGGAGGATGTGTCCTCAGAAGAAACAACCTGAGAGTTCTCAGCAGCAGAGGAAGACTCTGCTGGCTCTCCGCCGCCGAAGCTGCAGCCTGTCAGTGCCATTGCGCCAACTGCCATAGCAGCCAGCATTGCCGCCAGAATTTTCTTTTTCATAAAGGAAACCTCCTTAAACGGAATCTGTCAAATTGCGCACAGATGCTTATGCGTTGTAGTGGTAATTGTAATCCGGATTGATAGCATAGAGCTTACCATAGAGTTCCTTTGCTTTATCACGGAAGAAATTCTTGATTTTCATTGCGCGCTCTACGCGTACCAGAGAACCCTGACCATCAACGGAATTTCCAATTTGGTCCAGTTCGCTGTCGAGGTTGTCGTTCCAGTTTTTCTTGTCATCCAGAATACCGTCCACGTTTGCTGCAGTCAGCTGAGAATATGCTGCATTGATCTCATCGATCCACAGGTTTGCAAACTTTTCTTCCAGAGAAACCATATCAAGGTTTGTCATGGATTCCTGTGATTCAACAGCATAAGCGGCGTCGATTGGGTTTGCAGCAAATTTTGCATCAAATGCTGCAAGGTCAGCATCTGATATAACTGGTGTGCTTGTCTTATCAGAAGCTGTATCATTGGAAACAACGCCGGCGTTTTCAACATTCTGAGAAGGTTCTGTGGAATCTCCACCCATGCTGCAGCCTGTCAGCGCCATTGCGCCAACTGCCAGAGCAGCCAGCATTGCGGCAAGAATTTTCTTTTTCATACAATTCTATCTCCTTTATTGAAAAAATAAGGAAATTACTCAGCGTCTTTTTCTTCTTCGTCCTGTGGGATGATCTCGATGCCCAGTTCCAGCAGCTGCTTAGGGTCTACATTGCCTGGGGAGTTGGTCATCAGTTCGCCGGAGCTTGCTACCTTCGGGAATGCGATAACGTCGCGGATGCTGTCGGAATCAGTCATCAGCATAACCAGTCTGTCCAGACCGAATGCCATGCCGCCGTGTGGTGGTGCACCGTACTTGAATGCATCGATGAAGAAGCCGAACTGCTTGTGTGCAGCTTCCGGTGTAAAGCCCAGTGCTGCAAACATTGCTTCCTGCAGTTCTGGGTCGTTGATACGGATGGAACCGCCGCCAACTTCGTTGCCGTTGAGCACCATGTCATATGCCTTTGCGCAAACCTTTTCCGGTGCAGTCTTCAGCAGCGGAATATCCTCGTCTCTTGGCATGGTGAATGGGTGGTGCTTTGCTACGTAGCGGTTTTCGTCCTCATCATACTCGAGCAGTGGGAAGTCTGTTACCCACAGCAGGTTTGGCTTGGAAGTATCAGCCAGGTTGAAGCGCTTAGCCAGCTCGCAGCGGAGTGCGCCGAGGGAATCGTAAACAACCTGTGCCTTTGGGCTTGCAACCAGCATGAGAACGTCGCCTGTTTCAGCGTTCATCTTCTCACGTACTGCTGCAACCTCAGACTCAGCCAGGAACTTTTCAAAGCTGGAGGACTCGCCCTTTTCGGTCAGTCTTGTCCATGCAATGCCCATTGCGCCGTAGTCCTTGATCCACTCTGTCAGCTTGTCGATCTCCTTACGGCTCAGCTGGTCTGCGTAGCCCTTCAGGTTGATGCCGCGAACGGAGCCGCCAGCCTGCAGTGCGCCTGCAAATACGCGGAACTCTGTTTCTGCCAGCACGTCGCTCAGGTCGATCAGCTCCAGACCAAAGCGCAGGTCAGGCTTGTCGGAACCAAAGCGGTCCATTGCTTCCTGATATGGCAGGCGTGGGAATGGTGTTGGGATGTCAATATCGAGAACCTCTTTATAAACGCGCTTCATGAAGCCTTCGCCAATTGCCATAACGTCTTCCGGATCTACGAAGGACATTTCCAGGTCGATCTGTGTGAACTCCGGCTGACGGTCAGCGCGGAGGTCTTCGTCGCGGAAGCAGCGAGCGATCTGCATGTAACGGTCAAAGCCGGAGAGCATCAGCAGCTGCTTGTACTGCTGCGGAGACTGCGGCAGTGCGAAGAATTTGCCAGGGAATACACGGGATGGAACAAGATAGTCTCTTGCGCCTTCCGGTGTGGAAACGATCAGGTTTGGTGTTTCGATCTCCAGGAAGCCGTTGTCGTCAAAGTAGTCGCGTGCAACCTTAGTGATCTTGTGGCGTGTGATGATCTTATCCTGTACGTCGCTGCGGCGAAGGTCCAGGTAACGGTACTTCAGGCGCAGGTCTTCCTTAACCTTGGAGTGCTCTACGATCTCAAATGGAGGTGTTTCACTCTTGGAAAGGATGCGCAGGTCTGTTACAAACAGCTCTACGTCGCCTGTTGGGATCTCGCTGTTCTTTGCGGAACGCTCGCGGAGTGTACCCTTTGCAGCCAGAACGAACTCGCCGCGGATCGCGAATGCCTTATCAAAGATTTCACGGTCTGTGCCGTCGTCAAATGCCAGCTGCAGAATGCCGGTACGGTCGCGGAGGTCGATGAAGATCAGCTGACCAAGGTCGCGCTGACGCTGTACCCAGCCGCAAACGGTAATTTCTGTACCCACTTCGCTCATGCGTGGTTCGCCGCAATAATGAGTACGCTTTAAGCCTGTCATTGTTTCTGCCATGTGTTGTTCTCTCCTAAATATATAGTTGGAAATGATGTTTCTGTTTTTTAGAATTCTATCGGCAGAGCCGATGCGGGAAACCCCTTCATAGGGTTCTCCACGGAAAAACAATCCCCCGGATTCTTTTTCCTCCCCTCCTGATTTTTCTTTTAGAAACAGGAGTTTCGCGTCTTGCGAGCCGCGAGAAAAGGCTCCGCCTCTTCACTCCGCCACCTTTGAAAAGGTGGACGAAACTTTTGCTTTTTCTTTGCGCAAATTTATTTTAGGACTTCAACTGGTCCAGACCTTCGATCTCGATGTCGTTGATATTGAGGCCGCCTGTTGCCATCTGAGTCATGTAAGCGTTGTCGTCGTCCTTTGTAATGCGTACAACGTAATCTTCAATGAACTTCTCATCCAGAGCGATCGGTGTTGTTTCGCCGTTTTCCATGTTCTTCAGCTGTGCGCTGTTTTCAGCCAGTTCAGTTTCGCCCACAACAACGGAGTACTTTGCGCCGATCTTGTTTGCGTACTTCATCTGTGCCTTCAGGCCTCTGCTGCAGATATCGCATACTGCAAAAATGCCGCACTCGCGGAGCATGGATGCCAGCTGGAAGCACTTTGCTTCTGCCTCTGCGCCCATGGATGCCAGGTAAACTTCGCACTTCTTTGGTTCCGGCAGTTCAACGCCCTGTGCTTCCATGATCATCAGCAGTCTTTCCAGACCGAGACCGAAGCCCAGCGCCGGTGTTGGTGTGCCGCCCATCTGCTCAATGAGGCCATCGTAACGGCCGCCGCCGCAAACGGTGCTCTGTGCACCAAGGTCGTTGGAAACGAACTCGAATACAGTGCGTGTGTAGTAGTCCAGGCCGCGAACGATCATTGGGTTCACAGTGAACTCTACGCCTGCATCGGTGAGGAGCTTCTGCACTGCGTTGAAGTGGTTATCACATTCCTCGCAGAGATAGTCCTTCATTTTTGGTGCGTTGGCTGCCAGCTCGCCGCAAACAGGGCTCTTGCAGTCCAGAATACGCATTGGGTTTCTTTCCAATCTGTCCAGGCAGGTTGCGCACAGCTTGTCTTTATTTTCATAGAAGTATGCCTTCAGTGCTTCGTGATACTTTGCGCGGCATTCCGGACAGCCGATGGAGTTCAGCTCCAGAGAAATATTGCGCAGGCCAAGGCGGTCAAAAATGCTTGCTGCCATGGTGATCAGCTCTGCGTCAGCAACAGGAGATGCTGCGCCGAATACTTCTGCACCGAACTGGTGGAACTCACGGAGACGGCCCTTCTGGGTGTTCTCGTAACGGTAGCAGGATGTGAGATAGTACAGCTTTACAGGCAGACCTTCGTTGTAGAGTGCGTGCTCCAGCATTGCGCGAACAGTGCCGGCAGTGCCTTCCGGGCGCAGTGTGATGGAACGGTTGCCCTTATCCATAAAGGTGTACATTTCCTTCTGTACAACGTCTGTTGTTTCACCAACGGAACGCTGGAACAGTTCTGTATGCTCAAACACAGGTGTGCGGATCTCCGCATAGCCGTTGAGGCCTGCTTCGTCGCGGAGAACGTCTTCTACCAGCTGCCAGGTGCTGCTGGCAGAAGGCAGGATGTCCTGCGTACCTTTTGGTGCTTTGGTTAATAATGCCATTGGGGATTCCTCCAAAAATCTATAGTAAAAATTGTAATAACAATATGAAAAGCCCCCGTCCGGGGACGAGGGAGCATATGATTAATTGCGGACAATATCTCTCCAGTCCAGGTCACCGCGCTCCAGACCATGGATGAGCATTTCTCCGGAAGCGATGTTGGTGGCAAATGGGATATTGTGCATATCACAAAGACGCAGCAGGTTAATGTCATTTGGTTCGTGCGGCTTTGGGTTCAGGGAGTCACGGAAGAACAGAAGCATGTCGATTTCGTTGCAGGAAATACGGGATGCGATCTGCTGCGCGCCGCCCTGCGCACCGGCCAGGTAACGCTGAATGTTCAGGCCGGTTGCCTCAGAGATCATTTTGCCTGTTGTGCTGGTTGCGCAAAGGTTATGACGGCTCAGAATGCCGCAGTATGCAATGCAAAACTGCACCATCAGTTCCTTTTTGGAATCATGTGCGATCAATGCGATGTTCATAAATGATGTGCCTCCTTATTTACTGTGATACGTTCAAACAAATTTATAACAGCCGGTTACAGCCACTCCAGGTTCCGCAGAGACGTGTTCTGTCCCAGCAGCCGTTCTGCCAGGCAGTGGATGGCGATGGCGCCGCCGTTGCCGTTCTGGCTGAACAGGAGATGTTTATATTCCAGCGTTTTCTGCATTGTCTGTGCCAGATGCTGCTGCAGGTTTCGGTCAGCAGGCACAACAGCGGCCAGCCGCAGGCCGGCGCTGTCGATGACTGCATCAAGATCAGGGAATTCACCTGCTTTGTAAAATTCCATCCGGTGAAATTGATTGATGACCAGCCGTGGGTTGTGCATTTTCTGTCCGGCGGCAGAGGTGCGCACAAGGTCGCAGCAGGCAATGTGCAGAGCATTGGCAGGAGAAACAAGCAGTGTTGTACCGGCAAGCGGTGCTGCCGCTGCAAAACAGCGGCTCCAGAACGGTGCATCCACAAGAATCTGGTCGTAAATTTCGGAAAGCATCGTCAGCCATTGCAGCAGAGTTGTTTCTGTTGGCAGTGTTTCTGCCGAGCGGGGCGGCAGTGCAATGTCCAGCCCCGGTATCATTTCACATGGAAAAATTGCGTCCCGCAAATCGCAGCGCTCTTCTGCGGCGTCGCCCAGGTGATAGGGAGAGCTGCCGCTGGCGCCCAGATAATACGAGGCGCCGCCGCAAAGGGGATTCAGGTCTAAAAGCACCGTTTTGTGCCCGCGCAGGGCGAGGGCGCAGCCAAGGGCTGCGGCCACGGTGGATTTCCCGGCTCCGCCTTTGCCGGCAGAGAGAACGGTCAGTTTTTGGAACATAGTGAAAACCTCGAAGAAATAAAATACTATCGAAAAAAATTTTCGACACTTTTACTCACAATGATAATATCATAAATTACGCAATGTTTACAATAGTTTTTCGTGAAAAAAACCAATTGTTTATAAAAAATACATGGATTATTCAAAACGAACAAACAGAATGCACAAAAAGAACGGCAATTTTTTGAAGAAACCTCTGCCGCCGGGAGAAAACCGGCGCTCCTTTGCTTTTTGCGGAGATTTTTCTCCGGCTGCTGCCGCAGAGCAAAGGGAACAAAAAAAGGGGTTTTTCCCTTGAAACTGCCGTTTTTCAGGGAAAATAATGTTACAAGAATATGAATTTATAACTGAAAACCTAGAAAAAATAAGAAGGGTATGATAAAATAGCTTAATTAAGATAATTTATGATGGACTTGCTATGCGTGCATGGCAGGACCGGAATGGAGTGGAACTATGAAGGCAGCTGTTTTATATGGCGATTACGATATGCGTTATGAAGAATTTGCAGAACAGGAAGTAAAGCCTGGTTTTGTAAAAGTCAAGGTCGGCGCATGCGGTGTGTGCGGCTCTGACATCCCTAGAATTACACAAGGCAAAGCCCACTATTATCCAATCGTGCTGGGCCATGAATTTGCCGGCACAGTAACCGAAATTGGCGAGGGCGTGACCTCTCTGCAGCCTGGCGACCACATTGCGGCAGCGCCGCTGGTTCCATGCCTGCAGTGCCGCGGCTGCAGCAACGGCCACTACAGCCAGTGTAAAAACTACACCTTTATCGGCTCCAGAATTCAGGGCGGCTACGGTGAGTACGTTGTAATGCCGGAGCGCAACGCGGTAAAGATCGACAGCAGCATCCCATTTGAGCAGGGCGCACTGTTCGAGCCATCCACCGTTGCGCTGCACGGTGTTCGCTGCGCAGATTATAAAGGCGGCGGCACAGTTGCTGTTCTCGGCGGCGGTACCATCGGCCTCTTCACCATGCAGTGGGCAAAGATCCTTGGTGCAAAGAAAGTGGTTGTATTCGGCCTTGATAAGAAGGACCTGGAAATTGCAACACGCCTGGGTGCAGATGCTGTGATCAGCACATTGGACGAAGGCTTTGTGCAGGAAGCAATGGCGCACACAGACGGCGTTGGCTACGACTACGTGTTTGAGACCGCAGGCGCAACAGCAACCATGAAGCTGGCATTTGACCTGGCAGCAAATCAGGCACACGTCTGCATGATCGGCACACCAAGCCAGGACATTACATTTACACCACAGCAGTGGGAGCAGCTTAACAGAAAAGAATTCAAACTGACCGGCAGCTGGATGAGCGGCAATGCACCGTATCCAGGCGATGAGTGGACACTGACCTCCCATTGCTTTGCCAACGGCCAGTTAAAATATGATGAGGAGATCTTCTACAAGAAAATTCCGATCAGCAAACCGGAAGAACTGACAGAGACTCTGAAAGACAGAAGCAAAATCAAAGGCAGAATTCTGCTTGTACACGAATAAAAACAACACAGGAGGCAACGAACAATGAACGTTCTGTTACTGATGATGGGCGGCAGCGGCACCCGATTCGGCGCCGACAGACCAAAACAGTATACTCTGATTGATGAGAAGCCGCTGTTCTCTTATATTGTAAAAAAAGCGGCAACCGTAAAAAGCATTGACCGTCTGGTGGTAGTATCCCACGCAGACTGGCTGGATTATGTAAACGAGTGGTGTGAAAAGCTGGTAACTACCATGCCATACGACGTAGTAGCCGGCGGCGAGAACCGTTCCGAGTCTGTACTCAACGGCCTCAAGGCGATTGCAGACATTGCATCTGACAACGACGTAGTGATGATGCACGACGCAACACACCCATACATCGACGAAGCCGGTATCGAAGCTGTAATCGAAGCAGTAAACGAGTACGGCGGCGCAACACTGGCAGCGAAAAACTACGACACCGTTTACCGCACCAGAGAAGACGGCTTCCTGGAGAAGGTAGAGCCAAGAGATCTGATCGTAGCGGGCGCATCTCCGGAGGCATTCCGCTTCGGTGATATTTACAAGATTTACACCGGTGCTACAAAAGAAGAGCTGGCAGGCTTTACTTCTGCCGGCGCTATCGCTCTGGCATACAACATTCCAATGAAAGTTGTGCCGACACCGGTACTGAACCTGAAAGTAACATACCAGGAAGATATGAAGCTGTTCCTGGAACTGATCCATAACTACTTTTTCCCGGAAGAATAAGCCGGGCGAGCAATTTTGGAGGATAGAATGCAGAAGCAGAATATTTTAAAGGAAATGGTGATCAAGCGTCAGAACGGCATCCACACCGGCATGCCTTCTTTCTGCTGCGCCAATAAAATCGTAATCGAAGCGATTCTGGACCAGGCACAGCGTTTTGGCGACATTACCCTGATCGAAGCAACTTCCAATCAGGTAAACCAGAACGGCGGCTACATGGACATGAATCCAAAGGATTTTACCGATTACGTTTATAAAATTGCAGACAAGCTGGGCATCTCCCGTGAGAAGATCTATCTGGGCGGCGACCACATGGGTCCGCTGCCATGGGCAGATCTCCCTGCTGCAGAAGCAATGGAAAATGCAAAAGAACTGGTTGCTCAGTGCGTAAAGGCCGGCTACAAGAAGATCCACCTGGATACCAGCATGCGCCTTGGCGACGACTCTATGGAAGAGCGTCTCTCCGACGAAGTGATCGCAGAGCGCGGCGCGATCCTGTACCAGGCCTGTGAAGAGGCTTATCAGGAAATGCTGGAAGAGAACCCGGATGAAATGCACCCTGTATTTGTTATCGGCAGTGAAGTGCCGATCCCGGGCGGCATCAATGAAGAAGAAGCAGACGGCCTGGAGCTGACCAAGGTTAAGGACTTTGAGCGTACCCTGATGGCGTACAAGAAGAAGTTCAAGGAGCACAAGCTGCAGGATGCATGGGAGCATATCATTGCGATCGTTGTGCAGCCGGGTGTGGAGTTTGGTGACGAGACCATTCACCACTACAACCGTGCAGATGCACAGAAGCTGTGCAATGCCCTGAAAAAGTATCCGGACATCGTATTCGAAGGCCACTCCACTGACTATCAGGCACCATCTGCGCTGAAGCAGATGGTTGAGGACGGCATTGCGATCATCAAGGTTGGCCCGGCGCTGACTTTCGCGCTCCGCGAAGCAATGTTTGCCCTGAGTATGATTGAGGACGAGCTGATCGAAAACGAGAAGAAGCGTTCCAACTTCCGCCAGGTGCTGGAAGAGGAAATGACAAAGGATCCAAAGCACTGGAAGAACTACTACACCGGCAAAAAGAAGGAGAAGGAGATCAAGCGCAAGTACAGCTTCTCCGACCGCAGCCGTTATTATATGTCCCGTCCGGCAGTAGAAGACGCACGCCGCAAGCTGTTTGAGAACATTGACAATCTGGATATTCCAATGAGCATGCTCAAGCAGTACATGCCGCTGCAGTACATTAAGGTTCGTGACGGCCAGCTGCCAATGAAGGCAAAAGAACTGGTGAAGGACAACGTAATCAAACTGGTGGATGACTACAACTATGCCGTAAAGTATAACTACATGATCAGCGGCATTTTTGTGTGATGATTAGAAGGGGTTATTATGAAAATCAATAAGATCGAAAAAGCGCTGATCGAAGGTCAGTTGATCACCAGAACAAAGAAGTATCTTTCTGATGAGCTGAAAAAAGCGCAGGAAAAGGTAGACCTGTTCATTGGTGAGCAGGTGCGCAAAAAATATGCGCCGAAGGTACCGATCAAGAAGAACAGAGTGGTACTCTGCTCCTTCCAGGGTGACTATACCGACAACCCGAAGTATATTGCAGATGAACTGATCCGTCAGGGTGTTGACTGCGAGCTGATCTGGATTGGCCGCAAAAAAACAGCACAGAACCCGCAGCTGCTGCCAATGGAATTCTCCAAAGTGCTGGAGTGGTACACTTACGAAGCATATGAGGCACTGATGAGCGCCAAAGTGCTGGTAGTAAACTCTGTTGAGCTGTTTAAGCGCCCATACGGCAAAAAGAAGGGTCAGTATGTGATCCAGACATGGCACGGCTCTCTGGGCATTAAGCGCTTTGACCGCGACGCAAACAGCGGCGAAGCATGGGTAAAGGCTGCTGATTACAGCAACACTATCACAGACTATCTCGTTTCCAACAGTAAGTTTGAAAACGACATTTATAAAAAGTCTTACTGGCCGAACACTCCGATCCTGGAGGTTGGCCACCCGAGAAATGACCCGATTATTAACTGCACACCGGAAGAAAAAGCAAAGGTGCGCAAGCAGCTCTTCAAGTTTGCCGGCATGGAAGACAAGGGCCAGAAGATCCTGCTTTATGCACCGACCTTCCGTGACTCCAAGCAGTTTGACTGCTACAACCTCCATGCAGACACCATGCTGGAAGCACTGAAAACACGCTTCGGCGGCGAGTGGGTAGCCTTCTACCGCTACCACCCGACAGTGCGCGCATGGGCACAGCAGAGAGGCGCAACCGGCGACAATATTGTAGATATGACAACATACCCGGATATGCAGGATCTGATCCGCGTAGCCGACATTGGTGTAACAGACTACTCCAGCTGGATTTACGACTTTGCGCTGACAGACAAGCCGGCGTTCATTTTTGCAACAGACCTGGAGCTCTATAACAACGAGCGCGGCTTTGCATATCCGCTGGAAACAACACCGTTCGCAATTGCAAGAAACAACAAGCAGATGGAAGCGAATATCCTGAACTTCGATGCTGAAAAGTACGAAGCAGATCGTCAGGCATTCCTGAAGGGCAAGGGCTGTATTGAGGACGGCCATGCCAGCGAGCGTGTGGTTGAAAAAATCAAGGAACTGATTCAAAAAGGGTAATCGTCTATGAGCGGTAAACACACAAAGACGATTCGAAAACAAAACTATACCATTGAGCTGATGCGGTTTTTAATGGCAGTGTGCATCGTCAACTTCCACTTTTTCCACGTCAACAACAACCATGAAGGCTTCTTCTTTGCCCATGGCGCTATTGGTGTAGAATTCTTCTTCCTGGTCTCCGGCTATCTGATGGCTTCCAGCGCCAAACGGCTCTGGTCGGAAGAAACCGACAGAAGTATCGGTAAGACAAGCATTCTCTATGTACTGCGAAAAGCAAGGGCCTTTGTGGTGCCGTTTGTAGTCATCTGGATTGTCAGCTTTATAGCGATCCACTTTATCAACGGCCAGTATTCTCCAGCAACCTGGATCAAGGATTTCTTCCGCAGTATATTTGAACTGTTCTTTATTCGCTCTGCCGGCTTTAACGGTTACTATTCCGTTGGCCAGACCTGGTATCTTTCTGCAATGCTGCTGGCAATGCTTCTCTGTTTTCCTCTTCTCCTCAAGTTTAAGAAAACATATCTCTATGTCATTGCCCCGCTGTCCGCGCTGTTCATTCTTGGTTTCCTGAACCATGAATACGGCGGCATCGCAAACATCAGCGAGTTCACCGGCATTGTATTCAAGCATTTTCTCCGCGCTATCGGCGTAATCAACTTAGGCGTTTCCTGTTATGCGCTGGCATCCTGCCTGCAGAAGGTAAAATTTACGGGCTTCGGGTTCCTGATCATCAGTCTGATTGAAATCGGCTGCTACGCATACACATTCTTCTATATGAACTGGCGCGGCCTGCCAAATCAGGACTTTGTCATCTGCTTTGTGATGATGGCCGCCATTACTATTACTTTCAGCCAGAACACCATTCTGAACCGTATCTTCGGTCTGTTCTGGCCGCTCTGTAAATTCCTGGGCAAGAGCAGCCTGTACATTTACCTGAGCCACATCTTAATCTGTAAAAGAGTCGTCCCGCATCTGGAGGACGCAATTCCAAACGGCTGGGTCGTTTACGGCATCGGCATCGCATTGATCGCAGCACTGACTGCTGCTCTGTGGATCGTTTCTGCAGTTACAGAACACATTTTCCTTCCACTGATCAAGCGTGCACTGGTAAAACCACAGCCAAAGCAAAACTTACATCCATAAAAGAAAAAGCCCACGGACAGTTCTCCGCGGGCTTTTTTCTTTGCGTAAATTTCAACAGTTTTATAAAAATCTGTTGAATAAAAAAGACCTCCCAACATGGGAGGTCTTTCTGTTTTAGTTGAATTGGTCTGCGCCGGTCAGGATGCCGTCGGCGGCATCTGCAATGCCCGGTGTAACCACGTTGCCGTTTTTATCAAGAACTTTGCCGTAGAAGTACGCGTCGAAAATATCTTTTGCAACGCCCATGGAATACTGACCGTAAGCGCCGTATTCCAGTACAACAGCCACGGCAATTTCCGGTTTGTCATATGGTGCGTAGGCAATGAATACGGTGTTGTCGGAGTGGCCAGGGTTTTCTGCAGTACCTGTTTTGCCTGCCACAGCAATGCCGTAGTTTGCAAATTGCTTGGAAGCCGTACCCTCAATGCACACGGAGCGCATACCCTCCTGCACAGTTTTCAGGTTCTTTTTGGAAACAGCTACCTTCTCCACTACTTCCGGCTCTGTTTTCTCAATCACCGTCTCTCTTGTGTAGTCGGTGATTTTCTCTACCAGATGGGTTTTGAGGCGTGTGCCGTTGTTGGCGATGGTTGCGCAGTAAGCGGCAAGCTGCATTGGCGTAAAGGAGTTATCCGACTGACCGATGGCTGCCTGTACAACGTCACCCGGCTGCCATGTGCCGCCTGCCGCCGCGCGGTAAGATGGGCTTGCCAGAATACCGGTGCTTTCACCGATCTCAACGCCTGTTTCCACACCAAGGCCAAAGCTTTCGCTGTACAGGTTCATGTTCTCAATGCCAAGGCGGCGGCCTACGTCATAGAAGTAAATGTTGCAGGAGTAAGCCAGACCCTGGTTCACCGTTGTTTTGCCGTGGTAACCCATACAGGACGGTGTAAAGCTTGGGGCGTAGAACTCATAGATGTGGTTGCAGGTAACGGTATCATATTGATCCACAACGCCTTCCTGCAATGCTGCAGCAGCCACCAGCGGCTTGTAAACAGAACCAGGGGTAAAGGAACCGTCCAAAGCTCTGTTAAAGAGCGGCAGGGCCTTGTTTGCCAGCAGTTTGTTGTAGTAATCCGGGTCTTCCACATATTTGGAGAGATCGTAGCTTGGGTAGGTTGCCGCTGCCAGTACGGCAAAGGTGTCAACATCCAGCACAACGGCTGCACCGGCTACGCAGTCTTCACCAACGTACTTTTCGCCCATTTCAATGCCTTCCGCTCTGGCTGCTCTGATGTTTTTAGAGAGAGAAGCCAGAGCCACACTCTGGAGATTGGCGTCCAGCGTGGTATAAACCGTATTGCCCTGCACCGGTTCTTCCTTTACAACATAAGAGGCAACGTCGCCGTTGTTGTCCAGCTCGATGACCTGTTTGCCGTCGGTGCCGCGGAGCTGCTTTTCAAAGGCGCTTTCAATGCCGCTTTTGCCGATGACATCGTCATAGGTGTAGCCAACGTGCTGCAGTGTTTCGTACTCTTCAGCAGAAAGCTTGCCGATGGTACCCAGCAGGTGCGGTGCGATGGTGCCGTCTTCGTAGTAACGGGTGGTAGTAACGCGGACGGTCACGCCCGGCAGATTGGCGGAGTTTTCTTCAATAATGGAAACAGTGTCTTTGGAAACGCTGTCTGCAAAGGTGTACGGCATATTGGTGGAGAAGGTCTCCATAGTCATGTTATACCGGACGGAAAGGATCCGCAGCAGCTCTTTCTGGCTGTACTGTTCCATGTCAACGTCATACAGATCTGCCAGCTGCTTTACGCACAGTTCAGCAGAGGTGTAGGAATTCACGTTCAGGAAGGTTTTGCCTTTGAGGAACTCGATGGCTTCTTCGCTGTCTTCCTTAAAGACGTACTCCCCCTTTTTGTTCAGCAGGATCGGCAGTTCGTCATTCCACTCCTCGTCCCGCTCTTCCAGCAGTTCTACCAGGGTGTGAATGGTGTCGTTCATGGTCTCGGTGGTCATGTACGGCTTTTCGAAAATGATCTTGTAAGCTGTCTGGTTGGTGGCCAGCGGGTTGCCGTTGCGGTCCAGAATTTCACCGCGGGCAGCATCAATGGCGACGGTAGAAACGTGGGTTGCGTTTGCCGTTGCCAGATATTCTTCACCGTCGATGATCTGCCAGTGGAACAGCCGGGCTGCAAATACCAGGAAAATCACGATCAGCAGCAGGCCGCTGACCCAGTAAGGCGCCGTTCGCCGCAGTTTGGATGGCTTTTTCTCCATAGAGTTCCTCCTTTCTGTAAAAGTGATCGGAATTTTTTCATACGAATACGTTCTAATTATAGCAAAAATATGTGGAGAGCGTGTGTAGAAATCATCACAAATTCGTATCAATGTTGTAGCTATTTTAAATCTGCACAAAATAAAAAATCTCCTCATCACGGAGGAGATCTTTTTCGAGGAGTGCAGTTGTTTTATCTGCGAGGGTGAGCGACTGCCTGTCGGGGCTTCCCGACTATCGCGCAATTCTCGCGATCAATCGTGTGAGGAAATAAACCGGTACAGCTGCCGCCAGCGTGTAAGCCGCCATCATGCCGTAATAGCGGACGAGGGCAAAGCCTGCTCCTCCGAACCCCTGGCATACGTAGAAGAAAAACCACTGGAGCAGAAAGACCAGCATGATTGCCAGCACGGTCATCATCAAGGCAGAGAGCAGGTTTTTCTGGAACAGCTTCTGCACCAGCAGAGAGCAGACGTAGCATGCAACAGCCAGAATCAGTGCGTGGAAGCCGTAAGGGCCGCCGCGGCTGAAGTCCATCAGCAGGCCGCACAGCACACCAAAGCACATAGCCGGCAGCTCTTTGATGCCGGACAGAGAAATTGCAATGGCCGCGCAGACCATCAGCGCCGGCTTTGCGGCGAGGATCTCCGGCAGGACGCCGGCGGTGTCGCCAATAAAGAACAGAGCGAAGACCTCAAACACAAAGAGTACGTATTTTAAAATGTGGAGAGGGTTTTTCTGCTTCATGCCTTGTCATCCTCTCCGGATGCGGTATCCTTTTTCACGGCTTCATCGGTAGAGTCCGGCAGAACTTCGCCCTGACCGGCAAACTCTGTGATGATCAGCACGTCGCTGACATTTTTAATGTCTACATACGGTTCTACCGTTGCATAGAGAGAAACGTCCGTGCTACTGGATTTTACATCCACTGCCTTGCCAATCAGCAGATTCTTCGGGAAAATACCGCCGATGCCGCTGGTGACGATCATATCACCCTTTTTCACGGTGTGATCATTTTCCAGATAGGACAGCCGCACAAGGCCTTCGTCGGTGAGGGAAACGTCGCTGGTAATAACGCCGGTGTCACGGTTTACTTTATCCATGGCAGAGATGCTGGCGCTAGGGGAGAGGATGGTAGTCACGTTGCAGTGCATTGCGCTGACAGAGGTGACCCAGCCCACAAGGCCTTCCGCTGTGATCACAGGGTCGTTGATGGAAACGCCGTCCATGGTGCCTTTGTCTACACGGAAACTGTAGAACAGGTCGGAGCTGTCGCGGGCAACCACAGAGCCGTAGGCAAATTTATAGTCTGGGTTGGCGCTCTTCAGGTCTAGGAAGTTCTTCAGCTGCTCATTCTCCTGCTTGTATTGATAGTAATCGGAAAGCTGCTTGTTCAGCTCGTTGATTTCTGCTTTCAGCTTCTCATTTTCTGCCAGCAGTTCTTCGTAAGAGGTGCTGGCCTGGGTGATAGCTGTACCTGTGCTTTCGGCAATCTCCGCGCTGACTTTCTGCATTGGCGTAGTTACGGCGCCGAACAGATTGGAAAGCACAATACTGCCGCTGAACGAGGTGTGGATGATCAGCAGCAGCAGCGCGATTGCCACGGCAAGCAGCACTTTAAAGCTTCTTCGTTTGTAAAATTTCTTCATATATCTAAATCTTCTCCTTAAGGGAAACATTGCACAGAAGTCCTTCCTCTAAGGGGAGGCAGGGGGCTGGTGCAAACGGGCGATCAGCGATGGCTGGATGAACGTAAATGATTTCATCTCACACTTTCACATTTTAATTATAGCAAAAATATGCGCGGAACTCGTGTGGAAATCATCACAAATTCGTATCAATATTGTAGCCATTTTCAGAATGCACAAAAGAAAAAGTCCCCTCGGGAATGAGGGGACTTTTCAAACAGCATAAGCTGTATTTTATCGTTTTCTCCACTTGGAGGAAAGATCCTTTGGCAGTTTCAGCTCCAGGCGCTTGCCGGTACCCATCGCAACGCAGTCCAGCGGATTTTCTGCAATATTAACAGGGATGCTGGTGCGCTCTGTGATCAGCTGATCCAGACCGCGGAGCATCGCGCCGCCGCCGGTCAGGGTAATGCCGTAGTCGATAATATCGGCAGAAAGCTCCGGCGGTGTTTTCTCCAGTGTAGTCAGAATTGCATCAACAATTGCTTCTACCGGTTCCATCAGCGCTTCGCGAACATCAGTACCGGAGATGATTGCCTCGCCCGGCAGACCGTCTGCCAGGTTGCGGCCCTTGATCTGCATATCAGAGTTCTCGATATCTTCGATTGGATAAGCAGAGCCCAGCGCAATTTTAATGTTTTCTGCTGTTCTCTCACCAATCAGCAGGTTGAAGCGGCGCTTTACAAAGTTGATGATAGACTCGTCGAACTTATCGCCTGCCACACGAACGGAGCAGGAAGAAACGATATCGCCGAGAGAGATAACAGCAACTTCTGTTGTACCGCCGCCGATGTCAACAACCATGCAGCCGATCGGCTCACCAACAGGAAGGTCTGCGCCGATGGCAGCAGCCATTGGCTCCTCCAGCAGTTCTACGTGGTTTGCGCCGGCAGAGCGGGCAGCATCCTCTACAGCACGGCGCTCAACCTCTGTAACGCCGGATGGAATACACACAACAATGTGCGGGCGGCCAAAAGCGCTGCCCTTTGTTGCAGTGCGGATAAAGTGCTTGAGCATCGTTGCTGTAATGTCGAAGTCAGCGATTACGCCGTCCTTCAGCGGGCGCACAGCAACAATAGAGCCAGGTGTACGGCCAATCATGTTCTTTGCGTCCTCGCCCACAGCCAGCACAGTGTCAGTTCTTGTGTCAACAGCCACAACAGACGGCTCTCTTGTCACAATGCCTTTTCCCTTCATAAAAACCAGGGTGTTGGCAGTACCCAGGTCAATTCCTAAATCTTTGGACAATCTAGTTTCTCCTTTCCGTAAACAGGCAAAAACAGCTTCTGTTTTCGCAATATTTTAACGCGGGAATTTCCCACGAAATTTCTCCATTCTTAGTATATCATAAATCTCCTGTCAATGCACTAGGAAAAAGAAAAAACAGAAAATTTGTATTTTTCTGCACATTCTGTCATTTTATGGCAGAGTTTTACTATATCACAGATCTGTTGCGAAATTAAAAAGAAACAGTGATGGAATTTTGAACAAATTATTCTGAATCTGTCAAAAAGAAAAATTTCCGCAAAACAAAAAGGCTCCCTTGCGGAAAGGGAGCCTTAGATCTTTATGTATTCAAAGCGGAAAAATCCATGCTGGAGAGTCTGTCGTACTCAATGTTTTTGGCGGTGATGGCAGCCTGCAGTTTCTGCGGCATATTACCCAGCAGAATCCAGTCGATCACACGGTCAGAAGCGCCGCTGTCAATGTGGTCAAAGTGCTTTTCCACATACTCCGCCACTTTTTCAAAGGCAAAGTCTTCTGCCGCAATGGCAGCGAGCAGTTCGTCAAAGCTGTGGCAGATTTTGCCCGGTGCAGACTCCTGATAATCACGGTGGAAGCCTCTTGCAAAGCTGTACTGGATCTCGTCAAAAGCGAAGAACAGCATTGGCTTGTTCATCAGGGAGAACTCAAAAATATTGGAAGAATAGTCGGTGATCAGCAGGTCTGTAATATAAAACAGGTCGTTGATATTTTTGTAATCGCTGACATCCAGGAATTTATCTTTATGCTCGTCCTTCAGCGGAACGGGCATTTTTACCCATGGGTGCATTTTGAACAGCACCACGTAGTCATCGCCGCACTGGTTGTACAGCTTATCAAAGTCGATCAGTTCATAAGGATAGTGGGCTTTTGGTCTGTCTTTGCCGCGGAAGGTCGGCGCAAAGAGGATGACCTTTTTGCCATTGCACAGGGGATACTGTTCCAGCAGCTTTGCGGTTGTTTCGGCTCTGTAGGTTTCGTTCAGGAAGCGGTCGATGCGCGGCATGCCGGTTGGCAGCACGTTTTCATCATTAATGCCCCATACCTCAGAGAAGAAGTGGGAGATATGCCTGGAGCCGGAAATACCGTACTTATACTGGCGGTGGCAGCCAACAGGACCAGGGCCGCTTTGCTGGCCCCAGCGGCTGTAGCCGGAGGACTTGAAGCCTGCACCGGCGTGCCAAAGCTGTACTACGGTGGTGTCTTCATCCAGACGGATCCAGTCCAGCAGCGGAATGTGATCTTCTACCAGTACAAAGTCACTGACAGCCAGTTTGCGCAGAACCTCTGCCCAGCTGCCCAGAGACTGACTTCTGCAGCCGGCAGGACGGGAAGAGAGCAGGATCTTAAACTGTTTGTTCAGACCGCGCTCCATCATGCGGCGGAGCACAGCAATGTGGTTGTTGCCAAGGCGGCTGCCCTGCTCGTGGAGGAACAGTACGGTTGGTTTATGATTTTTACCGCTGTGCTTATGGGCGCAGCGGAGGGTATCGTACATGGTCTGCAGTACCGGCATGCCAACCTTTTTAATGGTCTGCTTAATGGCCGCTTTATCCGGCATGGTCAGCAGTCCTTCGTAATCGGTGGAAACCTTCTCAGCACAGAGCACCTGCATCAGGAACTGGAGATTCTCTGCCTGTTCTGCCACGCGGAAGGAGACGGTGTATGCCTTCTGGTTATTGCCGTAAAGGAAGCTGCGGGAGCAGTCGCTGAGCTTTGCTGTGTAAGCCGGGTCGATCACAGCGGAAGCCAGAATTCTGTCCTGCTGGCATACAACGATGGAATACACGCCGTTTGGCAGGCAGCGGCGGTTGCCGGCATTGGTCAGGTTCATGGTAAGGCGGTAGCTGCCGGTTTCTGTTTTTTCTGCTTTGAACACCGCTTTAGCCTGCAGTTTTTCGTTCACAGCATAGAACTGCAGCGGCGCGGCAGCGTCAGCTTCCGGGGAAAAAGTTACGTTCAGCAGGACGGAAAGATGGATGCGCTCCCACTGGAGTTCGGTTACAACAGCAGACGCAAGGCGGTCTGGAATACGGTTGATCATACTGTCACCTCTATTAAATCTTCTGCAAATTCATGCAGAATGGTCATTGTTGAAAAAAGATAAATATACACATTTATGATAACACAGCGCCACGCCGATTACAAGAGAAACGGAGCGAATAGCAGAGGATCTCTCCTGTCAAAATAAAAAACGACCGCCGGAAAAAGGTGATCGTTTTTGGAAAAAGTTTCGATAAAAGAAGGAAAAACTGTTCAAAACCGGTTGTTTTAAAAGTTTTTGTTTAATGTTCAAAAACTTTCCACACCCTGTTGATTACTCTACACCACGGCGATAAAGCCCTCTGGTATGGGAAATATCTAAAATTCTACCGTTTTGATAGGCAGATAGGATTTCGACACTTTCAACAGAGTTTTCAACACAGAAGTCTAAAACCAGGAAATCCACGTTTTTGAACTCATTTAATTTGTCGCTCCAGACCATTGGAACACTGTTGTAAACGGTGCTGCAGCCGGCCTCACAGCGGATGGGAAAAGTTACACCTTTTCGGTCAGTAATTTCCGCCGGACGATTGCCGCCCTTATTCTCGCAGCCTCTGCATTTGTCCGGATGATTTGCCGCCGGGCAGTTTCGTGTCAGCATCACAGGCAGGCGGCCGTAGGCAATGAGGCCGCGCTTCAGCTGGCTGCCCAGTCTTGCAGCCTGCGGCAGAGTGATCTCACAGGAAAGCTCTGTATCAGCAAGGCCGATTTCTTCCAGAAATGCCAGCGACTGGCTATTGGTTACGTTGAGAGAGAAGCCGCCGTGGATCTCCAAGCCGGCTTCTTTCAGCAATGGAATGCCGCCGATATTGCCGGTCCAGCCGTGGCGAATGCCAAGTTTCGACACTGCTTCCAGCTTCTGTCGAATCTGCGCCTCTTTGCCGAACATGCCGCGCGGCAGGGTAACGCCAAGACGGAACCCGCGGGCAACCAGATCGTTCAAAACTTTCTCGTCTGTATATAATGGCACGAATACCAGCTCGCAGGCTTTGAAGGCATCGTCAATGTCTGTGCTGGTTTTCACATTTGCAAACTTTGCGCGGAGCGTCGGTGCAGAAGCGCTGTGCTTTTCCACATTCAGCTCCGGCATGGCAAAGGCAACCGGTTCCCGGTGACTGCGCTTCTGGCTCAGCTGTTCCAGAGCGTCGCGGCGCAGTTCATTGAGGGCAGAGATCGGCAGTGCAGCATCGGCTGCAATGTTGGCGGTATAGTTTTCCACAAAGAAAACAGTGCCGCCTGTTTTCTTCAGTTGTGTTTCGCAGCGTTCCGGGTCAAGGGGTCTGTTCTGGGCAACCTCTGCCATTGCGCCGGTAACAGTAATTGTATCGCTGCCGTCGCTGACGGTTAAGGCTGCCGGGCTGCCCGGTACCGCCGTAAAGGTCATGGAAATTCCAACACGTTGGGCTTCTTTGTGGTATAACTGCTGCAAAGAAGAAAATACTTCCTTAGAAGCGCTGGTCACGTCATCGTATGTTCTGGTACCGAACATCTCTACGCCCAGTTTACCGTCCGGGTAGCCGCTGGTAAAGCCGGAACGGGAGAACACCGACTCCAGATTCTGCAGCAGCTCTGCCGGAATCGGCTCGCCGTCTGCTGCAAGGCGGCAGGCCGCAGAGGCAGCTGCCACGTATTCCGGACGCTTCATGCGGCCTTCAATTTTGCAGGAGTCCACACCGGCCTCCCGCAGTGCGCCGATACGCTGGATCATGGAGAGATCTTTCAGGCTCAGGTCGTAGCCGGTGCCGCCCTTTGCCTTAAACGGCAGACGGCATGGCTGGGCGCACAGACCGCGGTTGCCGCTGCGGCCGCCCAGCACCGCACTGATATAGCACTGACCGGACACGCACATGCACAGCGCGCCGTGGACAAAGTGCTCCAGTTCCACCGGTGTTGCGGCAGAGATCTCTTTAATTTCCGGCAGAGAAAGCTCACGGGAGAGCACGACTCTGTCTGCGCCGTTGTCGGCTAAAAATTTTGCACCGGCAGGAGTATGAACAGACATCTGGGTGGAGCAGTGGATCGGCATACCCGGCGCTGCTTTTGTCAGCAGGGAGAACAATCCCCAGTCCTGCACAATGAGGCCGTCCACCGGCAGAGTGCAGGCATATTGTACCAGTTCCAGCGCTTTCGGCAGTTCGTTATCAAACATCACGGTATTCACCGCCAGATGTACCGCTACACCGGCAAGATGGCAGTATTCCACGGCTTCTTTCAGTTGTTCCCGTGTAAAATTCTGTGCGTTGCCGCGAGCGCTGAAGCTTTCCGCACCAAGGTACACGGCATTGGCGCCGCTGCGTACAGCGGCAATCAGAGAGTCCATAGAGCCGGCCGGCGCCAGGATCTCCAGTGTTTTATTTGTTTTCTGCATTATAATCATCCTTTGAGAAAGGTAATTTTTTTCTGAACTGTAGTTTTTACGAGGGAACCCTCGAGGGAGATTTCCCTGCAAAATGGCGGAAAGTATGCGCAGAAACAGCGCACATACCTCACCAATTCTATTCTATCACATTTTTGAGAGCGGCACTAGAAAGGGACTGCAGGAAATCAAAAGTCTTGGAAGTTTGTATTAATGAACAGGAAACATAAAAAATGCTTGTGCACCTTTACGAAAACAGAAAAGTCTGCCCTGTGTCAAGCCCATTATATGCAAATTTTTTGCAGAGAAGCGTGTTTTTGTACAGACTGCACAAAAAAACAGCTATCCTGCGCCGCAGTGGAATGTCGGAAAAATGATTCACGGAATCGGCCAAAACCTCAGTAGTTCTCCCATTTTTGCGGCCTTTTTATGATTTTGAAAAAACATTGCATCGATGGTTGAAATCCTCGTATTTTTATTGTATAATGACCTAAGCTATTTTTATTTTTGAATAAAAAATATTAATGTGAAATTAACAGGCGGAATCTTCCGACTGATTTTTTTATTGGAGGAATTAAGGCTATGAACTACAAGCAACCTGTTGCAGAAATTCAGGCTCAGATCAAAGCGACTCTTGAGAACGCTTTCGGCATCGACCTGGACAACGCAACAAACCAGGAAATTTACAAAGCTGTTGTAACAATCGTTCGCAACATGATGGCAAAGGGCCGCGCTGAAAACAAGAAGCTGGCAGAAGAGACACACTCCAAGCAGGTTTACTACCTGTGCATGGAGTTCCTCATGGGCCGCTCCCTGCGCAACAACCTGTTCAACCTCGGCATTGAGCACGACTTCCGTGAAGCACTGAAGGGTCTGGACATCAACATCGATGACATCTACGAAGAAGAGCCAGACGCAGGCCTCGGCAACGGCGGCCTTGGCAGACTGGCAGCTTGCTTCCTGGATGGTCTTGCAACAAACGACTTCCAGGCAACAGGCTACTCCCTGCTGTACGAATACGGTATCTTCCGCCAGAAGCTGGTAGACGGCTGGCAGACAGAGCTTCCTGACTTCTGGCTGCCAGGCGGCCGCATCTGGCTGCAGCCTGCAACAGACAAGCAGATCGAAGTTCACTTCGGCGGCGAGATCGAAGATCGTTGGGAGAACGGTTACCACATCGTAAACCACAAGAACTACAAGCGCATCACAGCTGTTCCATATGACATGCACGTTGCAGGCATGGATGGCAAGACCATCTCCCTGCTCCGTCTGTGGGAATCCAAGTCCCCAGAGTTCGACATGAAGGCTTTCAACAGCGGTGACTACCTCCACGCTCTGGAGCAGAACGCTATGGCTGAGACAATCACAAAGGTTCTCTACCCAGAAGACAACCACATGGAAGGTAAGAACCTGCGCCTGATGCAGCAGTACTTCCTGGTATCCTCCACAATTCAGGATATCATCCGTCGTCACCTGCGCACATACAGCTCCCTGGATAACCTGCCAGAAGTTGTTGCAATCCACCTGAACGATACACACCCAGTTCTGGCAATTCCAGAGCTGATGCGTATTATGCTGGACGAGTGCGGCTACGGCTGGGATGCAGCTTGGGATATCGTTACAAGAACAATCGCTTACACAAACCACACTGTTATGGCGGAAGCTCTCGAGTGCTGGGGCGTTGATCTGTTCAGAATGCTCCTCCCAAGAGTTTACCAGATCGTTGAGGAGATCAACCGCCGCTTCTGCCAGGATATGCACGATATCGGCGTAGATGGCTACAAGGTAGGCCGCATGGCTCCACTGAACAACGGTTACGTTAAGATGGCTAACCTGGCTGTTGTAGCATCCCACAAGGTAAACGGCGTAGCAGCTCTGCACAGCCAGATCCTGAAGGATGACGTATTCCACGACTTCTACACAGAGATGCCAGATAAGTTCACAAACGTAACAAACGGTATTGCACACCGCCGCTGGCTGAACCAGTCCAACCCAGGCCTGGCTAACCTGCTCAACGAGACAATCGGCGAAGGCTACATCCGCAATGCAGCAGAGCTCGAAAAGCTGATGGCATTCAAGGATGACGCAGCATTCCTGCAGAAGCTCGGTCAGGTTAAGAAGGAGAACAAGGTTCGCTTTGCTGAGTATGTGAAGAAGCACAACGGCATCGTAATCGATCCAGACTCCATCTTCGACGTACAGATCAAGAGAATGCACGAGTACAAGAGACAGCACCTGAACGCTATGAACGTGCTGGCTACTTACCAGTGGCTCAAGGCGAACCCAGGCAAGACAATCACACCAAGAACTTACATCTTCGGTGCAAAGGCAGCTCCAGGCTACTACTTTGCAAAGCAGATGATGCAGTTCATCTGCAAGCTGGGTGACGTGATCAACAACGATCCAGCTGTGAACAAGATGATGAAGGTTGTATTCATCGAGGACTACCGTGTAACTGTTGCTGAAAAGCTGATCCCAGCAGGCGATATCTCCGAGCAGATCTCCCAGGCAGGTAAGGAAGCTTCCGGTACATCCAACATGAAGTTCATGATCAACGGTGCTGTTACACTGGGTACACTGGACGGCGCTAACGTTGAGATCTACGAGTCCGTAGGCGATGACAACATCATCCTCTTCGGTCTCACAACACCAGAAGTTAACGCTCTGGCTCCACACTATAACCCACAGGATTACATCAACAACAACGCTGTAATCAAGAACGCTCTGGAAGCTATGGAGAGAGGTATTGGCGGTGTAACATTCGAGAACATCGCAAACAACCTGAGAACAAAGGACCAGTACATGGTTCTGGCAGACTTCGATTCTTACATGAACGCAAGAATCAAGGCAGAGCAGCTCTACAACGATGCATCTAAGTGGAACAGCATGTGTGCAGTAAACATTGCACAGGCTGGCCGTTTCGCATCCGACAGATCTATCCGCGAGTACGCAGAGAACATCTGGGGTGCAAAGCCACTGCCACATCCAGTAGTTGAGGCTCCAGCAGCTGTTGCAGCTCCTGCAGCACCAGTTGTTGAAGAAGTAAAGCCAGCAGCTCCAGCTGTAAAGAAGACTGCTACAACAAAGAGAGCAGCTACAAAGGCAGCAGCAGCTACAAAGAAGACAACAACAAAGAGATAATGCCTTCTCCCCGGAGAAAGTGATATAAAAAAAGACCGTCCCTTCGTGGGGCGGTCTTTTGTTTTTTATTTTGCCGTAAATAAAAAAAGAGACGATAACAGGGGTTGTTATCGTCTTTAGGGGGTTATTTGTAGGGTATTGATGGGTTCGCGGTGATTGGGGGGCACCGCTGTTTCAGGATCTGTCATCTTCTTCTGACATTGTCCCTTTCACTGACTATAGTATACCAAATGGTAATGCAGAATATACAAACAAATTGTGGTCCTTTTGTAAATAAATTATGACAAGACAGAAGTTTTTGCAGAGCGGGGCTTCTTTTTCCTCGAAGCGGATGGCTGATAGAAGTCTGCGCATAAAAAAATCCCCTTCCGGGCGGAAGAGGATCTGATTAACCGGCTTTGTGCGGATATGGTTTTTTCACACTGGTTCTGCCGAGCAGATAATCGGTGGAAACATTAAAAAACTCGGAAAGGAATTCCAAATGATGCAGGGGAAGCTCATACTTTTCACATTCGTAGTCAGAGTAATACTGCCTGGATGTTTTTAAAAGTGCAGCCACATCTCCCTGTGTCATCTGCCTTGCTTTGCGCAGGTCTCGCATAATGTCGCCTTTCTGCAAAACTTACACACCATCCTTTTTAAAAGTCAGTTTTAAAATTATAGTTCATTTAACGAATAAAGTCAACCATTGGGGGCGGAATTCTGTCAATTCCGGGTGTTCCGTCCCCAAACAGGCCATTTTCAGGTTGTTTTTGTAAAATCTCTTGATTTATACCGGGGATAAGCGTATGATAATCATGTTAAAATTGCATCAATTAAGGAGCGTTACCCATGGAAAATTTATTCGGGGGGCGAGCGAAAAAAAGCAAAAAACAGCTTACTCCCGTTCGATTGATCGTGCTCAGTTTTCTGGGCATGATCCTGATCGGTACCGTTCTTCTGATCATGCCAATATCTTCCCGCAATGGTACGTTTACGCCTGTGATAGACGCCGTGTTTACAGCTACCAGCGCCACCTGCATCACCGGTCTTTCCGTGTTTGATACCTGGGTGCAATGGTCGTTTTTCGGGCAGATGGTTATTCTTGTGCTGATCCAGGTAGGCGGCCTGGGGTTGGTAACATTTACCACCGGCGCCACCCTGCTGTTCCGGCAGAGGCTGGGTCTGAAAGACCTGGCACTGGCACGAGAGAGCTCCGGTGTAGACACACTGGACATGAAGCATCTGCTGCGCACAGTTTTCATTTTTACCTTCTCCATGGAGTTTATCGGCGCTATTGTTCTGGCCATCCGGTTCATTCCGGAGGCCGGAATACTGGGGTTGTGGATCGCCATCTTTACGGCGATCTCTGCCTTCTGTAATGCCGGCTTCGATATTTTCTCTTCACTGGGGGACGGTGTGAATACAAGCACCTTTGCGGCAGACCCTATGGTTGCCATTACTATTTCCGGCCTGATTATTGTAGGCGGCCTGGGATTTGTTGTTGTCAGTGACATTTTCCTGCGTAAGATGTGGCCAACAATCAAGAAAGAACACCGCAGACGACTTTCTCTCCATTCGAAGATCGTTCTGATTGCAACACCGGTTCTGTTAGTTTCCGGTTTGATTATTGTGATGGTGGTAGAATACAATCATGCGCTGCAGGGATATAACTTTGGCGAGAAGATTCTGGTCAGCTTTTTCCAGTCGGCCAGCACCCGTACTTCCGGCTTCTCTGCCATTAACTACGGCGATATGCACCTGATTACCAAAATTTTCAGCGTGGTGTATATGTTTGTCGGCGGCGCACCGTCCTCTATGGCGGGCGGCATCAAGCTGACTTCTGTACTGATTCTGATCATGACGGTGGTATGCGTTATGCGTGCTCACTCCGAGACGTCGATCCTGAAGCATCGCGTTGATAAATTGCTTGTTTATCAGGCGCTGTCTATCTTTATCTGCAGTACGTTTATCGCCATTACAACGGCGATCATTCTCATCTGCACCGTAGATGGCATCAGCGGTATTGACGCCCTGTACGGCTCTATATCGGCTACCAGCACCTCCGGCTTCAGTACCCCTTATATGTCGCCGGAACTCCATATTGTGGCCAAGATCACCCTGATGGTGACGATGTTCATCGGACGTGTCGGCGCGATCTCTCTGGGACTTATGTTCGCAGACCGCAAAGTACGCCACAGTGTCCTGCCGGACGGTAAGATCATTGTATTATAAAAAGAAAAGCCTCTCCTGCAAAAGGAGAGGCTTTTTTCATGTGTCTGCTGCCGGAAAATAAAAAAAACACCCGCACATCGTGCGGGTGTCTCTTTGGCGCGCTGCAAGGGACTCGAACCCCTGACCTACTGGTTCGTAGCCAGTTACTCTATCCAGCTGAGCTAGCAGCGCTTACTGGCTTGGTTCGTAGCAGTCAGCTTCTATATAATATCATAGGGTCCAGGGAAAAGCAAGTGTTTTTTGAAAGTTTTTTAACTTTGACGAATTAACCAGAAAATATACTGACTTATCAGTGAAACAGGTATTTTTTCATAAAGAAAACAGCATCCCGCCGGGAGATGCCGTTTTGATCAGGTTCTATGAATGTTTTTTGCAGAACACAGCGCAGCTGTATGGTTCCAGATAAACGTTTCTGTTGTCGTCTTTCCCGAGGAGTGCTTCTGCACCGGCAAAGTCATCCCACAGCCAGAAGTGCTTCTGTTCCTGGGACGAATTGAGGATGACGAGAATGTCTTCTTCCGGACATCTGCGGATGTAGGACATCAGACCATAGGAAGCGGCAATCGGAATAAATTCGCCTTCTTTAAAAGCAGGGTGTGCAGCACGGATCTCGCCAAGGCGCTCGTACCATGCAATCAGTTCTTTGTTTTCGCAGCCCCATGGGTAGCCTGTTCTGTTAAATGGATCCTTGTAGCCTTCTACGCCGGCTTCGTCGCCATAATAAACGCAAGGTACGCCCGGCAGTGTATACTGCATGAGAGATGCAAGACGCATCTTCTTCAGGCCAAGCTTCCACTCGTCTTTTGTCATTTTAGCAAACCATTGCCATTCGCGGCCGCGGCCGTTCATTGGCTCACCTGCAAGAGCGGTGATGGCGCGTTCGGTGTCGTGGGTGCCAATGTGGTTCATCAGCAAACGCACAACCTGTGGTGGGTAGTTTTCCAGCACAGAGAGAATGATCTCCATCATGTCTTCGGTGGAAGCGCCATTGAGGAAGCCAAGGATGGCGTCACGGAATGGATAGTTCATAACGCTGTCCAGCTGGCCGCCAAGCAGGTATCTGCGGCGGATGCTGTAAGCTGTTTTGTTGGAAGCATCTTCCCACACTTCGCCCAGCACGATCGCTTCGTCGCTGTAGCGCTTTGCGCTGGCGGAAAGGCTGTCGATGAATTCGTCCGGCAGTTCGTCTGCTACGTCCAGCCTCCAGCCGCCTGCGCCGGCTGCCAGCCACTTCTGCACAATGCCGCCGTCGCCGTTGATGTACTTGTCATAGGCCGGGTTTGTTTCTGTTACGTTTGGCAGGGTATCAAAGCCCCACCAGCTCTCGTAGTACTTTGGCCACTGGCTGAAGTTATACCACTCATAGTATGGGGAGTTTTTGCTCTGGAAGGCGCCCTCGGAGTCGTAGCGGCCTTTCTTATTAAAGTAAATACTGTCGCTGCCTGTGTGGCTGAAAACGCCGTCCAGCATGATACGCATGCCCAGCTTCTTTGCCTTTGCGCAGAGAGATTTAAAATCTTTCTCATTGCCAAGGCCCGGGTCGATCTTGCTGTAATCAGCAGTGTTGTAGCGATGGTTGGAGTGTGCTTCAAAAATCGGGTTCAGGTAAATGCAGGTAACGCCAAGGCTCTGCAGGTATGGCAGTTTTTTCTCAATGCCCTTCAGGTCGCCGCCAAAGTAATCGGAGTTGGTTACTTCACCGTTTTTATCAGGGCGCCAGTCAGGCTGATCGCCCCAGTCTTCGTGGTAGTGGCGGTCTGCCGGAATATTCTCCTTTGGTGTTTTGGAGTTATAGAAGCGATCCGGGAAAATCTGGTACATAATGCCGCCGGCCAGCCAGTCCGGTGTGGTAAAGCCTTCTTTATAAACGGTCATCTGCCAGCTTTTTGCAAAATCACCGGCGTTGTCAATGCCGCCTTCGCCGCCTTTCAGCTGGCAGATGCGGGTGATGCCGCGGTGGGTCTGGATCTCGAAATTATAAAAATACAGGCCGAACTTTTCCGGTGTAAAATGACATTCCCACCACTCGTTGCGGTCGTCTGCCATGCCGCACCAGAACATATTCAGCACCTGGGTTTTCTTTGTTGTATCATTTTCAACACAGAGATGGGCAGAGGTGCAGCCGAGCTCGCGCGGAACACGGATTTTAAAGTGTACGCGTGTGCCTTCTTCTACTGCGCCAACAGGATCTCTGTACATTGGGTTTCTTGAATCAAACATAACTTGAGTTTCTAACATGGGACTTCACCTTTCTCAAAAAAGAGCATTGCTCTTATATAGGTTTTAATGATTATACCATATTATGTGTAAAATGTGCAGTGGTTTTTGTTAATTTTTTCCACAAAAGTTTACAGCAGATTATTTTGTGGTAAAAATAACACCCCATACAAGATTCTGTATGGAGCGTTTAAAGTTTGTTTACAAATTAACAATAATTTGTTTGAATATAGAGGCAAACAGTTTGCTATACTATAGTCAGTGAAAGGGACAACGCCAAGGGCAGTGGCGGAGTCTCGGTCACAGCGGCGGCCCCCATCCGCCGCAGAACCCAATACCATAATAATCCCCTAATCAGACGATGGCGAATAATTGCTATCGTCCTTTTTTTATTTACAGGGGTTGAGTGGAGCAGTTAAAAACTGCTCCGGTTATTTTAATCAGACGATAGCGAATAGTAATTATCCTTTTTTTATTTGCGGGGTGTGTGGAGCAGATAAGAACTGCTCCCGGGTATTTGAATCAGACGATAGCGAATAGTAATTGTCCTTTTTATTTACGGAAAGTGATCTCTGTGTACAAGTGAGGTGTACATGAGCAGCTCTGAGCAATAAAAAAGCCTCCCAAAATCCGGGAGGCTGTAAAAAGGCAAAAAAAATAGCCCTGCCATGCGGCGGGCTATCTTTGCTTTCCATAAGAAGCAAGTTCCTACGGAAAGTCACAAATGCTATTTTCCAGAGACCGTCAAGAGAGAGAGAAGAGACGGTACCGGGAAAAGGTCCAGCGGACGATTGCAGTCATCCAGCTGCGTTTCGGAATCGTAGTTAATCAGTCTGTCATAATTCCGCGAGGTTTTGAAATGAAATACCCATCCTGTAACTCTACCAAGTGGGAATTCCTCAAGAAAGTCCGTTTTTCAACGGGTGTTTGGGACATGAACCAAAAGCTTTTGGTTCTGGTTCCTGTCTCCGCTCAACCTAATCTGAATCTCTTAATAATTCTGTAAAGATTAGATTCAGCGGAAAAGGAACTTTGAAATGAAAGTTTGTGTCTTTAAACTTGCAAAATTAAGTTTAAAAAATTCGCATTTGAGAGACTGTTTTGTGGGGTTTCTCGCTTGCGTTGAACTTATTATATACGATGTATTTTGAAATGTCAACACTTATTTTTAAAAAAACCTTGATTTTATGCGGTTTTTTCACTTTTTATAAAAGTTGTGAAAAAACAGGCCGCGATCTGACGCCTTATATTGCTATTTGCATGAAGGAAGCTGCAGGGTGCCTGCAAAGTGAATTGAAAGTTTTGGAATTTGTTTTTTCATGCACTCAATACCTAGTTAGCTGTGGTTTTTTCTCATTAAGATATTATGTGTAAAAAAAGCAAATGCTAACTTGTGCATATTGCACAGAATTTATAACTGCAATTTTACAGTTTACACCGGCGTAGGTCTATGATAAAATAAAAGGCAAGAATTTATTTACAGAACACAGGAGGTAGTTATGGGAGAGTCCTATACATCCTATATTATTTTTGGCGTCCTGATTGTAGCGATCATTGGCGGCGGCATCGTACTGCGCCTTGTGAAGGCCCGCAAAAACGGCGGCGGCACAAAGCGGTATTACAAACCAGCTGCCCTTATAAAAACGGAAGCAGAAATGGGTGAAGTGAAAGACGCTGCAGGCAATATTCATCGTGGTCCTGTTGCAATGAAGCTGACATTCCAGTTTAAAAACGGTTCTACCAAAACTTTCAACGTAGATAACAAAGTTCGCGGTAAGTGCAGCGCCAACGATTGGGGCCACCTGATGTACGAGGGCGACAAACTGCTGAAGTTTGAATGTCCAAGCGGAGCCATCGGCACCAAGCTGTACGTTTCTAAGAATGTAGCAAAATCTGTAGCGCCGCCGCAGGATGCGCCGCCGAACCGTTTCCGCAAGAAAAAGTAAAGTAATGAGAGATGCTCCGGCATCTCTTTTTTTATTGTATAGAAGTTCTGTTTTCGGAAAGCAAAGAAAAAGGAGATACATCAAGTATCTCCTTTCATTGTATAAAAGTTCTGCGGCTGGAAATCCTAGGGGAAAGAGGTGACGGACATGGAATTTTTAAAGGCATTTCTCATCGGCGGCGGCATCTGCGTCATAGGCCAGCTGCTGATTGACCTGACAAAACTGACCCCGGCGCGGATCCTGGTGCTGTTTGTGGTGACAGGCGTTATTTTAACGGCAGTGGGACTTTACCAGCCGCTGGTAGAATTTGCCGGTGCCGGCGCAACAGTTCCCCTGACCGGCTTTGGTTACACACTGGCAATGGGCGTGAAGGAAGCGGTGGCGCAGCATGGGTTCCCCGGCGTATTTCTTGGCGGTGTAGCGGCCGCTGCCGCGGGGATCGGCGCTTCTGTCTTTTTTGCTTATCTGGCGGCTCTTGTGTCAAAATCGGGGGATAAATCCTGAAACGTGCGGCAATAAAAAAGACCTCCCTTTTATAAGGGAGGTTTATTTTCTGCATAAAAAAAGATCCCCAAAGGGGATCAGAAAAATTACTCAATGGAGCAATCCAGATACTGCTCGAGCTCTTCTTCGTCCTGCTTTTTCTTGTGCAGGAAGTGGATTACAGTTGTAACAACAGCTGCAACAACGCTTGCCAGGATAACAATGCTAGCTACACCCTTAACGCCCTTATGTTTCATGGTGAATACCTCCCAATTAGTAATAGTACAACAAACTATAAGATTATGATACCCAACTTTTCTGGAAAAGTCAATCTTATTTCTGTGAAAATGGTATAAATTATTTTGGGCTTCCAAGTTTTTCAACAATCGCTGCAATGGCGGCAAAGGCAGACTGGCGTTATAATTTTACAGAAAAATAACCGGGATCTCCTGTTTTCAGATTATGAGCGCTTACGGAGAAAACCATTGGTAAAAAAGAAAGCCTCCGGTCAGTCCGGAGGCGATTTGTTTTATATAAAAACAGATTTTTTGCAAAAGAAAAACAGAGCCGTTTGGCTCTGTTACTTATCACTAGATAGTGCTATGGCAAAAATTAGCCGTTCAGCTTTCTAGCCAGAGAAGACTTCTTTCTAGCAGCTGTGTTCTTGTGCATGAGACCCTTAGCAGCAGCCTTATCGATTGCCTTGATTGCTACGCGAACTGCTTCTGCCTTGTTCTCAGCGTTAGCCTCAACAGCAATGTTAGCCTTCTTAATATCTGTCTTAAGTGCAGAGTTGATTGCCTTGTTACGAGCTGTCTTAGCCTCGATTACCTTAACGCGCTTCTTAGCAGACTTAATGTTTGGCATGGTTTTCACCTCCTGATACTGATATACGTGATTACACAATCATTATCATATCACGAAATGTATGGAAATGCAACAACTTTTTTGATGAGATTTTGGGTAATTTACGGGTGAAATTCTGTTGAAAACTTCAAATGGTACCGAAGCCATAACCTGCCCCTTTTTTCATACTATATGTAGTGCGGAGAAAAAGAAAAAAAGGAGGAATTTTCATGATTTTTCGAACCGATCTTGCCCTGGAAGACAGAGAGACCGGCAATTTTTCGCCAAAAGACGGCCGCGTGGCCTTTTACAGCGCCCACGGCTGCACCGTTACGTCTATCGAAGTTCTGCCGGAGGAAACAGGACTTTACCGAAAACCGCCGGGCACTTATGTAACTGTAGAGCTGCCGGTGATCACCGACCACATTGACAGCGACGATCGGTACCTTTCTCTGGTGGCGCAGGAGCTGACAAAGCTGCTGCCGGAAAAAGGCCTTGTGCTTGCGGCCGGCCTTGGCAACAGAGATATTACGCCGGATGCCCTTGGTCCCAAAGCAGCAGATCAGATTCTTGCTACCCGGCACGTTGCAGGCGAACTTGGAAGAATTACCGGAGAAGAGCATTTCCGTCCGGTGGTGTCGGTCAGTCCCGGTGTGCTTGGCAATACAGGCCTGGAAGCAGCAGAGGTGCTTTCCTGTCTGTCGAAAACTTTGCGCCCTGCAGCTGTCATTGTCATCGATGCCCTTGCTGCCCGGAACGTAAACCGCCTTGGCCGCACAGTGCAGTTATCTACGGCAGGCATTGCACCCGGTTCCGGTGTCGGCAACAGCCGCCCGGCTATCAGCACCGAAACGCTGGGTGCGCCGGTCATCGCTGTTGGTGTGCCAACGGTGGTGGATGCCGCGACCCTCGCAGCAGATGTGCTGGGGGACCATGGCGTGTCTGTCCGGGAAGAGTGGGCAGATCCCCGCAGCGCAAAAATGATCGTTACGCCGCGGGAAATTGATCTGCTGATCCACAGAGCTGCCCGTCTCCTTGCAATGGCGGTGAACACTGCGCTGAACCCTGCTTTTGATGCGGAAACTTTTACGGCACTGCTGTGAGTATAATGGAAAATAGCAGCAGCTCTTTTGCAGGCATACTTTTTCCGGGGGTTGCATAAAGATTGATAAACCAGGAAAGAAAGGCAAAGGAGACGGACAATGATTACAGGATTAATACAGCCGAAAAAATGGAGAAAGTGGATCGCTATTGGGGCGGCTATTGCGGCAGCAGCAGTTGGGACAACCTGTGTGCTTCTGCGGACGATCCCCAGTTTTTCGTCGCAGGTGGATGCCGCGGCTTTGGTGGCGGCAGGTTCCATTCTGCCTAACGGCGTGGCAGCGTCCTTTTTTCCGAAAGAAACAGCATCTGCGGCACAGGAGACTCAGCCTGCGCCTGTCAGTTCTGCTGCAGAAGAAATCGTATCCTCGCAGACGGTGTCGTCGCAGGCAGAAGAGACGCCGAAAAAAGTCAGCGCAAAACCAAAGAAAACCTGGAAGGGTACCGCCTCTCCCATTCAGGAACTGGTGATTCAGAACAGCGGCGTCCGGTATGAAAATATCTTTGTAAAAAATGAAAACGATTATACAGAAATCGACATTGCAAAAGTACTGACAGAAACACCGGATCTTTCTATTCAAAAGGATGGCACACCGCAGGTGCTGCTGTATCATACCCACACCAGCGAAGCTTTTTTAGAGGAAGAGAGCGCTACCTTTTACAGCGATATGCCCACCCGCACCGAAGACCAGAACTGCAATGTGGTGGCTGTGGGCAGAGCAGTGGCCGCAAAGCTGGAGGCTGCCGGCATCGGTGTGATCCATGACACCACCGTGCATGATACCAATTATAATGGTTCCTACAGCCGCTCGGCAGAGACCATTCTGAAAAATCTGGAACAGTATCCGTCCATTCAGGTGACCATTGATATTCACCGGGATGCCATGACGGCAGAGGACGGCACTCGCTACAAACCAACGGTGGAGATCAACGGCAAAAAGGCGGCGCAGGTTATGATCATCAGCGGCTGCGACGACGATGGTACCCTTGGATTTCCGGACTGGGCGTACAATCTGCGGCTGGCTACCCGGCTGCAGCAGGCCTGTGCCAACGTAGACAGCCATTTTGCCCGGCCTATGCTGTTCAAACCCTGTATTTATAATGAAAACCTGACCCATAACTCTCTGCTGGTGGAGTTTGGCACAGAGGTGAATACCCTGGAAGAAGCCGTTTATGCAGGGGATTTATTTGGTGATGCATTGGTTACGGTTTTGGAACAATTTGTAAACTAGATAGCATTGCAATCGCGCCCTCTCTCTCGGTATACTATATAGTAGAAAAGAGTCGGTTTTGATCGAACAGCGAGGGAGGGATGGAAATGGCGATCAAACGATGGTTTATTGCAATGGTCTGCGCAGCAACGATGCTGTTCCTTTCCATCAGTCCGGTGTCTGCGGCTATGAAAACCGTGCCGGACCTGCCGGAACTGACAGGCAAACCGGTGGTGCAGGAGCAGATCACCCTGCCGCTGCCGGTGGAACCGGACCCGGACGCACAGGACCCGATGACAGCCGTTAATGAACAGAACGACAATAAGATGGTCGTGATCGGTGTTGCCTGCTGGGCGGCATTTTTTGTGGTTGCCGGCATTGTGGCAATTATCATCATTCGGGTAAAGAAGAACCCGCCGGGCGGTGTTACCCCAACCAGCAGCGGCAAGCTGGGCCGCCCAACAGAAGACACAGCTGCCTACAAAGAACGAATGCTCAGCGACCAGCATTACAGAAGATATTAAATAACAGAGCCTCCCTTTTGGGAGGTTTTTTCTTTGCAGAAAGCGCAGGATTTTGTAAAAAGTTTTGCACAAGTTCTGCAGTTTCTGTTCATATAAATAGAAAGCCTGAAAAAAACGGAACAAAAAAGTACCTGCAGCCTTGCTGCAGGTACTTTTCTTTATTACAATTACCGGAAAAAACAGGAATTCAGATGAATTGTTAAATCTATGTAACGGAATTTTTAAGCAGCAAAATCGGTAAAACAGCGAAAAAATGCGCTGTCTACGGCATCTGTGTAAAATTGCGAGAACTCCTGCTGTTGTTTTTTTAATAAAGGTTTAACAGTTTTCTCGTTCGGCTTTTAACGCGGAAATTTTACAATAAAATCATAGCAAACAAAGTAAATCAAATTGAACTGAACCATCATTTTTATTTATTAGAAAAGGGGTATTGATTATGAAAAAACTGAAACTTACCGGTATCGCAGGCGTAGCATTATCTGCAATGATTCTCATGGGTGCGCTGGCAGGCTGCGGCGGTACAGATGCAGCACCAACAGCGTCCGGCAACACAGGCACAATGAGCGGAACTATCAACGTTGTATCCCGTGAGGATGGTTCCGGCACACGTTCTGCTTTTGTAGAACTGTTCGGTATTGAAGAAAAGCAGGAAGACGGCAGCAAGGTTGACCGCACAAAGGCGGATGCATCCATTACAAACAGCACTGCTGTTATGCTGACCAATATTTCCAACGATCCAAATGCGATTGGTTACGTTTCCATGGGTTCTCTCAATGACAGCGTAAAAACACTGGATATCAACGGTGCAGAAGCAACCACAGAAAACGTAAAGAACGGCAGCTACGAAGTTTCCCGTCCATTCAACATTGTAACAGGTGACACAGTGAACGAAACAGCGCAGGACTTCATCAACTTTATCCTCAGTGCAGAGGGTCAGAAGATTGTAGAAGAAGAGAAGTACATTGCGTCTGTGAATGATGCAGCAGCATTCGAAAGCGCAAAGCCATCCGGCAAAATTGTGATTGCAGGTTCTTCTTCTGTTTCTCCTGTAATGGAAGCACTGAAGGAAGCCTACCTGGCACTGAACCCAAATGCTGACATTGAGATCCAGACATCTGACTCCACAACTGGCGTGAACTCTGTGATCGACGGTATCTGCGACATCGGCATGGCATCCCGTGACCTGAAGGATGCAGAAAAGAGCGCAGGCGTGAAGGCTACTGTAATTGCAATCGACGGTGTTGCTGTAATCGTAAACAATAACAACAGCATCGATGAACTTTCCAAGGAAGAAGTAAAGTCTGTTTACGTTGGCGAAACAACAGACTGGTCTCAGCTTGGCTAAAAGAAAAAAATAACGGCATTACAGGGGGCGCGGCATACTGCAGCTCCCTGCTGCCGTCTCTATCAAAAACCCGTTTATCCGGGTTAAATTCTGGAGGAATCCCATGAAACGATTCAAAGAGACGGGAATGAAGATTGTTTTTCTCACTGCTGCCTGCGCATCTCTTGCAGCAGTAGCGCTGATCTGTCTGTTCCTGTTTGTTAACGGCATCCCTGCCATTGGAAAAATCGGTATCTTCGATTTTCTCCTCGGCACAACCTGGCGGCCGTCCAATGACCTGTACGGTATTCTGCCATTTATTTTAGGCAGCTTGTACGTAACAGCTGGTGCAATTATCATCGGTGTGCCGATTGGCGTATTTGCAGCCGTGTTTATGGCAAAATTCTGCCCAAAGTGGCTGTACCGGATTTTAAAGCCTGCTATTAATCTGATGGCTGGTATTCCGTCCATTGTTTACGGCTTCTTTGGTATGGTAATCATTGTTCCGGCAATCCGCGGCATCTTCGGCGGCACCGGCAGCAATATTCTCACAGCATCGATTCTTCTTGGCATGATGATCCTGCCAACCGTGATCAATCTGTCTGAGTCCGCCATCCGTTCTGTATCCAATACATACTACGAAGGTGCACTGGCTCTTGGCGCTACCCATGAGCGCGCAGTGTTCCGCGCAGTGCTGCCAGGTGCAAAGTCCGGTATTCTGGCCAGTGTTGTTCTTGGCATTGGCCGTGCCATCGGCGAAACAATGGCGGTTATCATGGTTGCCGGCAACGCCGTTGCAATTCCAAGCAGCATCCTCAGCGGTGTCCGCACCATGACAGCCAACATTGTAACAGAAATGGGTTATGCTTCCGGCCTGCACAGAGAAGCGCTGATCGCAACCGGCGTTGTGCTGTTTGTGTTTATTCTGATCATCAACCTGTCCTTCTCCGTGCTGAAAAGGAGGTCGAAATAAATGAAAAAGAAAGCGCTTTCTGCGGAGGCGATTCCAAAACACGGCATTAACCGCACAACGATAAAAGAGCGGTTTGCTACTTATAAGCACCACCCTGTTTCGATGGTACTGCTGCTCTTTACGCTGGCAGCCATTGTAATTACAGCTGGCTTTATTGCATTTCTCATTGGCTATGTTGTGGTGATGGGTGTGCCGCACCTGAGCCTTGACCTGTTCTCCTGGGAATACACCAAGGACAACGGTTCTCTCATGCCGGCGCTGATCAACACCCTGATCACCACGGTGTGTGCGCTGATCGTTGCTGTGCCGGTGGGTATTTTTGCAGCAATCTATCTGGTAGAGTACACCGGCCGCAACAATAAACTGGTTCACGTTATTCGCGTGGCAACAGAAACACTCTCCGGTATTCCATCTATTGTGTACGGTCTGTTCGGTTTCCTGTGTTTTGTAACGGCATTCAACTGGGGTTACTCTCTGATTGCCGGTTCTCTTACTCTGGCAATCATGATCCTTCCGCTGATCATCCGTTCTACAGAAGAAGCACTGCAGCAGGTACCGGATGCTTACCGAGAAGGCAGTTTCGGCCTTGGTGCAGGCAGACTCCGCACCGTATTCCGCGTGATCCTTCCATCTGCAATCCCTGGCATTCTCTCCGGCATCATTCTGGCAATCGGCAGAATCGTCGGCGAATCTGCCGCACTGATTTACACAGCCGGTACAGTACCGGAGGTTGCCGGTTCTCTGATGGATTCTTCCAGAACACTGGCAGTTCATATGTGGTCTCTCTCCAGTGAAGGTCTTGCCATCGGCAAATCCTTTGCCACAGCGCTGGTGCTGATGGTGATTGTTGTGGGCATCAATGCTATTTCCGGTCTCATTGCGAAAAAACTGACGAAAGGATAACAACCATGCATAAATTTACCATTGAAGATCTGAACTTATATTACGGCAAATTTCATGCGCTGAAAAATATCAATTTAACGCTGGACGAAAAGAAAATCACCGCATTTATCGGACCATCCGGCTGCGGTAAGTCCACACTGCTTAAGTCCCTCAACAGAATGAACGATCTGGTAGAAGGCTGCAAAATTACCGGCAAAGCTTTGCTGGATGACGTGGATATTTACGGCGGCATCGATCTGAACATGCTCCGCAAGCGGGTAGGCATGGTGTTCCAGAAACCAAACCCGTTTCCAATGAGTATTTACGATAACATCGCGTTTGGTCCCCGTACCCACGGTATCCGCAGCAAAGCAAAACTGGACGACATTGTAGAAAAGTCCCTGCGGCAGGCGGCTATCTGGGATGAAGTAAAAGACCGCCTGAAGAAGAGTGCGCTGGGAATGTCCGGCGGCCAGCAGCAGAGACTCTGCATTGCCCGTGCTCTGGCAGTAGAGCCGGAAGTGCTGCTGATGGACGAACCGACCTCTGCGCTGGATCCAATTTCGACTTCTAAAATTGAAGATCTTGCAGTGGAGCTGAAAAAGGATTATACTATAATCATGGTAACCCACAATATGCAGCAGGCGACTCGTATTGCCGACAAAACCGCATTTTTCCTGTTGGGCGAAGTCATCGAATACGGCGACACAGAGCAGCTGTTCTCCATGCCGAAAGACAAACGATGCGAAGACTACATTACAGGAAGGTTTGGTTAATATGAGAAATATGTTTGACAGGGAGCTGTCTGAGCTCCACAATGAACTGATCCGCATGGGAACCCTGTGCGAAGATGCAATTTCCATGGCGATTCGCGGTCTGCTGGACAAAGACGAAAGTCTGATCCGCAGCGTATTTGCGGTGGATGACGAAATTGACAGGAAAGAGCGGGAGATCGAGAAAATGAGTCTGCATCTGCTGCTGACACAGCAGCCGGTTGCCGGCGACCTGCGGATGACCTCCGCGGCGCTGAAGATGGTCTCTGACATGGAGCGCATTGGCGACCAGGCCGCAGACATTGCAGAAATTTCCCGTAACCTGTGGAGCAGACATCTGCCGGAAACCTGTATTCCTGCCATGGGCCGCGCTGCCATCGGTATGGTGACAGACAGTATTGACGCCTTTGTCCGCAGCGATCTGGATCTGGCCCGCAAGGTCATGAAAGATGATGACATTGTAGACCAGTATCTGCTGGAATTCCAGAGCCGTATGGTACACCTGATTCGGCAGAATCCTGCAGAAGGCGAGACCTACATCGATTTGCTGATGATTGCCAAGTATCTGGAGCGCATCGGCGACCATGCGACCAATATTGCTGAGTGGGTTGAATATTCCCTGACGGGATTATACAAAGGTGATAGGTTATGATTTATCTCGTAGAAGACGATATGAGCAACAGAGAATTAGTGTTGTATACACTGCGTGCCACTGGTTTTGAGGCCATGGGCTTTGAGCGGGGAGAGGAGCTGTGGAGTGCACTGGAAAAAAAGGTGCCGGAGCTGATCCTGCTGGATATTATGCTGCCGGGCGATGACGGACTGACCATCCTGAAGAAACTGCGCTCTTCTGCCATCACCAGCCGTGTGCCGGTGATTATGCTTACTGCAAAAGGCTCCGAGTATGACAAGGTGATCGGTCTTGATACCGGCGCCGACGACTACATTCCAAAACCGTTCGGCATGATGGAACTGGTGTCCCGCATCCGTGCTGTACTGCGCCGTGCCCAGCCGGCACAGATGGTGGAATACACCCACGGTGACCTGTATGTGAACGCGACCAACCATACAGTCCGCGCCAACGGCGAGCCGGTTACTCTGACGCTGAAAGAATTCGATCTTCTGCTGTATCTGTTGGAAGCAAAAGGTAATGTGCTGACAAGAGATGCAATTTTAAACCATGTGTGGGGCTATGAATTTGACGGCGAAACCCGTACTGTAGACGTGCACATCCGTACGCTGCGCCAGAAGCTTGGCGGCTGCGGCAACTGTATTGAGACCATCCGCGGCGTTGGTTATAAAATCGGGGGCGCATAAGCATGAAGCATCGCATCTTTCGCAGTATGTGCCTGTTATCCGTCATTGTTGTTGTGCTGACGGCAGTTCTTGTAACAGCGCTGCGCTACAGCGACTTCCTCAGCTCTATGAAAAGTATGGTGCAGCTGGAGACGGAATACATCCGGGCAGGCATCTCAGTAAACGAAACGGAATTCCTGCAGCATATCGACAAAGCTGCGCTGCAGGAAAAGAATACCCGCGTTACGATCATTGACCCTGACGGCACTGTTGTGTATGAAAGCGCTACCGATGAAACAATGGAGAATCACCTGAATCGTCCGGAGGTGCAGCAGGCGCTGGCTGAAGGCGTAGGCGAAGACAACCGTGACTCCGAGACTTTGGGTATGCGCCGCTACTATTACGCAGTTCTTCTGGAAAATGGCCAGATTCTCCGTGTGTCCGGTGATGTCAGCAGCATTTTCCTGTCGCTGATGTCCATTATTCCAACGATGCTGGGCATTATCTCCATCGTGTTCCTGATTTCCCTTGCAGTAGCAGGTCATCAGACACGGCGCATCATCAAGCCGCTGAACAAGCTGAACCTGGAGGCGCCGCTGAAGAACAATATGTATGAAGAACTGACACCGCTGCTTTCCCGCATTGAAATGCAGAACCAGCTGATCCATCGTCAGCTCAGTGATCTCCGCGCCAACAAGGCTGACTTTAAAGTTATTACCGGCAATATGCGCGAAGGCATGATCATTGTAGATACAGCAGGTCAGATCATCTCCTACAACAACAGTGCGACCCAGATCCTGAATCTGGACCATACAGAAAGTAAGGGAAAGCATTTTCTGGTATTTAACCGCAGCACAGAATTTCAGGAGGCAGTAACAGCTGCCCTGAAAGGTGAGGCCAGCGACTGGCTGATGGAAATTGGTGAGCGCAAATACCAGATGCTGGGAAACCCTGTAAAGGATGGCGAAGTCGTCCGCGGCGCCGTAATTCTGATGCTGGATGCAACAGAGCGGCTGGAGCGCGACCAGCTCCGCCGTGAGTTTTCAGCCAACGTTTCTCACGAACTGAAAACACCGATGAACGTGATCTCCGGCTATGCAGAGCTGATGAAGAACGGCCTTGTGCAGCAGCAGGACGTGGGAAAGTTTGCCGGCAACATTTATAAGGAAGCCCAGCGAATGATCAGCCTGATTGAGGATATCATCAAGGTTTCCCGTCTGGACGAAAATACCGGTGGTCTGCCAATGGAAGAAACGGACCTGTATGGTCTGGCAGCGCTGGCAGTAGAATGCCTGCAGAATACAGCAGACCAGCGGCAGATCACCCTGCGTCTCCACGGTGATCATATCAAGTTCACCGGTGTGCGGCAGATTCTCAGTGAGATGGTATTTAACCTTTGCGAAAACGCCATCAAGTATAATAAGGACGGCGGACAGGTGGACATCACCATTCGCACAGAGCATGGCAGGCCAACGGTTACGGTAAAAGATACCGGTATTGGTATTCCGGAAAGCCAGATCGACCGCGTGTTCGAGCGGTTCTACCGCGTGGACAAAAGCCACTCCAGAGCCATCGGCGGCACCGGTCTTGGTCTGTCCATTGTAAAGCACGGTGCGGCTTATCATAACGCAGAAATCTCTTTAAAGAGTAAAGAAGACGTTGGCACGACCGTAAAAATTATTTTCCCAAAACAATAAAGCAAGATCCCTCTGCAGGCTTTGCAGAGGGATCTTTTTTCTTTAGAAGAAGCATAATGAAAAGTTTATAGAATTTGCGGAAATTTATTGAAAATTTTACATAGATTTAAAGTTAGAACGTTTGTTATTTAACAAACCTACTTTAAAATAAAAATAGACGGATTTTTCTGCAGAAACTGCCTGTAACAGAAGAGGCTGTTCTACCGCAAAAAAAGCTGTAAATGCAAAGGCAGACATTGCCCTTTTGGTGATGTCTGCTCTTATATTACACGCGGCACCGTACCCCGCACAGTACGGTCTCCGCTGCGCATCATTAAGAAACGAAAGATAAGTTGAAATCGGGGGAGAACATGATGATTTATCTGATCGAAGACGATAAAAGCAACCGCGAGCTGGTGCTGTATACACTGCAGTCTACCGGCTACGAAGCTGTTGGTTTTGAAAGTGGGGAGGCTTTTTGGGAGGCAATAGAAAAAGGTCTGCCGGAACTTGTTCTGCTGGATATGATGCTGCCGGGAGAGGATGGCCTGTCTATTCTCAAAAAGCTGCGTTCTTCTCAAAAAACAAACAACATACCGGTCATCTTCTTAACAGCCAAAGGCAGTGAGTACGATCGAGTCCTCGGCCTGGACAGCGGCGCTGATGACTATATCTCCAAGCCATTTGGTATGATGGAACTGGTATCTCGCATTCGTGCTGTGCTGCGCCGTACCCAACAGGTGAAGAGAATGGAGCATCGTCACCGTGATCTTGTTGTAAACGTCACAGACCGCACCGTGAAAGCAGAGGGTAAGCCGGTAGTTCTCACGCTGAAAGAGTTTGACCTGCTGTGCTATCTGCTGGATTCCAAAGGTGTGGTGCTGACAAGAGACGCGATCCTGAATCGTGTATGGGGCTATGGTTTTGACGGCGAAACACGCACGGTAGACGTTCATGTTCGCACCCTGCGCCAGAAGCTGGGCTCATGCGGCCGATATATTGAAACCATTCGCGGTGTTGGCTATAAAATCAGTGTTTAAGTGGTCAGCATAAAAAAGACCTCCCAGATCGGGAGGTCTTTTTTGCTGCCATGAAACCGGCAGAGCCTGGTCGGCAAGCGCCGACGGGCAAATTTGCCAGCCATGCGCAGAAAGAGGCTGCTGTTGAACCTCGCTGCGCAATCTGGTAATTAAACTGGCAGAGCCTGGTCGTCCAGGAAGAGCTGCTTTGTGATGAAGTTAAACTTCAGGTGCTTGTTCCATTCTGTGCCGAAGATCTCATATGCTTCGATCAGATAACGGAATACGATCTCGAAATTCTCGCTGGTGAAGCAGTAGAAGTTTGTTACGCGTGCATCTTCCGGTGTGAATTTAAAGTGATAGTTTGTGCGGTAAAAAACAGTGTCCTCTACAGGAGTTGCAGTGATTTTTACATCATAGGTTTTGTCGTTTACAGTATATTGCTTGTTCAGCTGTGTCAGTACCATGAGGATTCCTCCGTTGTCATTTCATATATTGCTTTATTATACCATACTGCACCGCAATGTGCATTAAAAAAATAAAAAAGCCCCGCAGAAGAAATCTCTGCGGGACACACCACGATGCTGTTCAATCAAAAAAGAGATAAAGAAAAAAGAAAAGCAAGTAAACAAACAACAAACACTAAACAAATCAAAGGAGAAAACCATGGGAACAGCAACCATTGGTTTCGACAGTTTTATTGTATCATGTTGAAAAGAAAGCTGCAATGGAAAAAACGGTCTGTTCTGATCGCAGACCCTTTTGTGGGTCATTTACTGCTTTTCCGGCAGAAAAATATAATGAAAATATTGACTGTCTGCATGAATGACGCCCTGCTTCATTGTAAGCAGCACGGCATAAGCTTCTCGATGCTGCGTGCAGGTAAAGTATACGCAGGTTGGGCCGCATTCCAGGTCATAGAATGTATTTTTTTCAAGGAAAAGATTGTGCAGCTTTTTCTTCTCAAAAAAGACGGCGCTGCGCAGGCCGGTCGGTTTTCTGTTTGCCTTTTTCATTGGGAGCGTTCCTTTCTGCTGTTTTAAATTGGCAGTGATAACCACATTTCTTGTGTACCAACAAGAAAACCGGCGCGTCCTGATGGGTGGAACGCGCCGGTGAAGAAAGATTTCTTATTTTACATACAGTGTGCTTTCAGCGTGAGTTTCCATAGCCTTTTCGATGATATGGAACCATGGGCCCATATGGAAGCCGATGGAAGCGCCAACAACGTTTGCAACGCCAACGCCAACGCAAAGTGCGATAACAGCAACGGAGATTGCCTTCAGCACAGCATTGCGGCGAGCCTGGTAAGCCAGACCTGCACCCAGTGCGCTGAGACCCATTGCAATTGCGTAGCCCAGTGTAAAGCCGAAGAGACCGGCAATACCAAGACCAACTGCACCGCCAAGGCATGCAATACCGAGGCCGATTTCTACGTAAGCGTTGGTAAAGCGGTGCAGCAGATAGAAGATCGCTGCCAGCACCAGACCGGCGCCTACACCAAGAGCCAGGTTATCGGTAGCAACAACGATGATGGCGGTGATTGCCATGATCATTGTTTCGGTAACAGGAATCTTGTGTACTTTGAAAATGGAACCCCAGTTAATTGTGTGGAAGCAAACAACGAACATAACAGCACAAAGCGCTGCCAGCGGAATGCTTTCCAGCAGGAATGGAACAGAGAACAGCAGAGCTGCCATGAGGCCGCCGGCTACCAGCTGAGACAGACGGCACTTACCGCCGGACTTCAGGTTGGTAACGGTCATAGCGATCATACCGCAGCCTGGCATTGCGCCAAGGAAGCCGCAAGCCATGTTGCCGATACCCTGTGCGCGGCACTCACGGTTTTTGTTACTTTCAGTCTGTGTTTCCTGGTCAACCATACGACCGGTGAGCATAGACTCAATGAGACCAACGAATGCAAGAGAAATAGCCGGGCCAACAATAGCGCCGAAGCATTCGCCGGAGAAGATACCGCCCAGATTGCCAAATACGTAACCTACGTACTGGAAGCTTGCAGTAACAGAACCCATGTCGCCAATGTTTGTTGCATCACTCTGGAAAATCAGAGCATATGCTGTGATAAATACGATCGCCACGAAAGATTCCGGAATCTTCTTTACAAAGCCAATCGGAATTGCCTTCTTCAGGAACGGGAACAGAATGATGATCGCGATACCTGCGGCGAGAAGGATGTACATCTCAATAGACTGGTTGATACACAGCTTTAACTGAGATACAAAAATAACGATGGCAAAGCCGTTTACAAAGCCGTTCATAACGCTCTGCGGAATAAACTTTACCAGAGAACCGATCCGGCAGATACCCAGCACAAACTGGATGAGACCAGCAAGGATTGTA
>JAZUBL010000050.1:0-10154 GCA_045638545.1 Acutalibacteraceae bacterium
CGACTCCCTGCTCCACCCACAGTTTGCTGATGCAGCACTGAAGAGAGCAGAGCCAATCGGCAAGGGTCTCCCAGCATCCCCAGGTGCAGCTTGCGGCCGTGTAGTATTCACAGCAGAAGATGCACAGCAGTGGAACATGAAGGGCGAAAAGGTTGTTCTCGTTCGTCTGGAAACATCCCCAGAAGATATCGAAGGCATGGCAGCATCCGAGGGTATCCTCACAGTTCGCGGCGGTATGACATCTCACGCAGCAGTTGTTGCTCGTGGTATGGGTACATGCTGTGTATCCGGCTGCGGTGACATCACAGTTGACTACGAAGCAAAGCACTTCACACTGGGCGGCATGGTAATCAACGAAGGCGACTACATCTCCATCGATGGTTCCACAGGTAACATCTATGCAGAAGCAATCCCAACTGTAGAAGCTACTATTTCCGGTGACTTCGGCCGCTTTATGGGCTGGGCTGACAAGGCTCGTAAGCTGGAAGTTTACACAAACGCAGACAATCCAAAGGATGCTGCACAGGCTAAGAAGTTCGGTGCAGAAGGCATCGGTCTCTGCCGTACAGAGCACATGTTCTTCGAAACAGAGAGAATCAAGGCTGTTCGTGAGATGATCCTCTCCAAGAACGCTGAAGACCGCAAGAAGGCTCTCTCCAGAATTCTGCCATACCAGCAGAACGACTTTGAAGGCATCTTCACAGTAATGGAAGGCCGTCCTGTAACAATCCGTTTCCTGGATCCACCGCTGCACGAGTTCCTCCCACAGAAGGAAGACGAAGTAATCGAGCTGGCTAAGGACATGGGCGTTTCTGTTGTTGAGCTGTACGAAGTAATCGCTTCCCTCCACGAGTTCAACCCAATGATGGGTCACCGTGGCTGCCGTCTCTCCGTTTCTTACCCAGAAATCGCAGAGATGCAGACAGAAGCTGTTATCCGCGCAGCAATCGCTGTAAACAAGGCTCACCCAGAGTTCAACGTTGTTCCTGAGATCATGATCCCGCTGATCGGTGACGTGAAGGAGCTCAAGTATGTTAAGGACGTTGTAACAAAGACAGCTGACACAATCATCGCAGAGGCTGGCGCAGAGCTGAAGTACATGGTTGGTACCATGATCGAGATCCCACGTGCTGCTCTCACAGCAGACCAGATCGCAACAGAAGCAGAGTTCTTCAGCTTTGGTACAAACGACCTGACACAGATGACATTCGGCTTCAGCCGTGATGACGCTGGTAAGTTCCTCGATGACTACTACAACAGCAAGATCTACGAAGCAGACCCATTTGCACGTCTCGACCAGAACGGCGTTGGCAAGCTGGTAGAAATGGCTGCACAGCTGGGCAGAAAGACACGTCCAGAGCTGATCCTCGGCGTTTGCGGCGAGCACGGCGGCGACCCAACATCCGTTGAGTTCTGCCATAAGGTTGGCCTGAACTACGTTTCCTGCTCTCCATACCGTGTACCTGTAGCACGCCTCGCTGCTGCACAGGCTGCAATTAAAAACAAATAATCAGTTGATGTAACATCAGCTTGAAATAAAAACACCCCGCATGGCATTACGCTGTGCGGGGTGCTTTTTTATTCACCAAATTCAATTTTTAAAATAGAATAACAAAAGGAGATTCTATTCGGGATGGTGAGGGTATGACCGATAAAACGACACTGGCACAGTTGTATCCGGGAGATGGGGCGAAAATCACCCATCTTACGGTGGAGGGCAATCTGCGCCGCCGGCTGCAGGACATTGGGCTGATTGTTGGAACGACGGTGCGCTGCGTTGGCAAAAGTCCCGGCGGCGACCCCATGGCCTATTCCATTCGCGGCGCTGTTATTGCACTGCGGCGGGAAGATGCCGCCCGTATTTTTGTAAGCAGGGAGGGAGCCGATGGATGATACGGTAAAACGGGTGTGTCTGGCAGGCAACCCAAATGTGGGTAAAAGCACGGTGTTCAACGGCCTGACAGGCGGCCGTCAGCACACTGGCAACTGGGCTGGCAAAACCGTCTGTAATGCAGTAGGCCAGTACCGTTTTGACGGCACGACGTATCAGTTAACAGACGTACCGGGCACTTACTCACTTCTTGCCCGGTCAGAAGATGAGACCGTAGCCAGAGATGCCATCTGTTTTGAACCCTTTGATTGCATAGTGGTCGTCTGCGATGCAACCTGCCTGGAGCGAAACCTGAACCTGGTTCTGCAGATTCTGGAAGTGACCGGCAACGTAGTGGTGTGCGTCAATCTGCTGGATGAAGCGGAGAAGAAGGGCATTGCTGTAGACTTAGCTGCACTGGAGCGAGAACTGGGCGTGCCGGTAGTAGGCACCAGCGCCCGGGCAAAAAAAGGACTGCAGCAGCTGAAAGAAGCCATCGTTCTTGCATGCAGAGAAACCAGACAGCCCCGCAAACTGCGTTATACCGCTGGAATCGAAGCCGCTATTGAACAGATTACCGCACAACTGTCGAAAATTACGCTGCCTGCTCGATGGACTGCTGTTAAGCTGTTGGAGCGGGATGCTTCTATGCTGGCATCCCTTCGGCAGCATCTGCCGGATGCAATTCTGCAGATGGGAGAGAGGCAGGAGAATTCGTACTCCGATCAGATTGCCGCCTGTCTTGTAATCGAAGCAGAGGGAATTGCTGCAGAATGTGTGCATGAAAATAAAAACAGCTGCCGCTGGGACAGAAAACTGGATGCCATCTTGACAAGCAAACGATTTGGTATCCCCATTATGCTCCTGCTGCTGATGATGATTTTCTGGATTACCATTACCCTGTCCAACTATCCGTCACAGCTTTTATCGGACGGTCTGTTCTGGGTGCAGGATCGACTGACAGATTTCTTCCAATGGGTTGGTGCACCGCAGTGGCTCCATGGCATTGTGGTGCTGGGAATGTACCGGGTGCTGGCGTGGGTAGTATCTGTTATGCTGCCGCCTATGGCAATTTTCTTCCCGCTGTTTACCATTCTGGAGGATTTCGGTTATCTGCCCCGGGTGGCGTTTAATTTAGATAAGTACTTTAAAAAAGCAGGTTCCTGCGGCAAACACGCATTGACGACCTGTATGGGCTTTGGCTGCAATGCGGTGGGCATTACCGGCTGCCGCATTATTGATTCTCCCAGAGAGCGACTCATTGCCATGGTGACCAATAGCTTTGTGCCCTGCAACGGCCGCTTTCCCATGCTGCTCACCATGATCACTCTGTTTTTTGTGTCATCGGCTGTGCCTTGGAGCGGTCTGTTTTCTACGATGATTTTAACGGCTGTTATTTTACTGGGTATCACCATGACGCTGCTGCTTTCCAAAGTCCTCTCCAAAACCATCCTGAAAGGGCTGCCGTCCTCTTTTATGCTGGAGCTGCCGCCTTATCGAGTTCCGCAGTTTGGCAGGGTGATTTTGCGCTCTCTGCTGGACCGCACCCTGTTTGTGCTGGGCAGAGCGGCTGTTGTTGCTGTGCCGGCAGGCGCGCTGCTGTGGCTGCTGGCTAATATTACAGTTGGCGACAGCAGCCTGCTTGCCCACTGTGCAGCTTTTCTCGATCCCTTTGCAAAATTGTTTGGCCTGGACGGCGTAATCCTGCTGGCATTTATTCTTGGATTCCCTGCCAATGAGATCGTCATTCCCATTATGCTGATGGCTTATCTGGCAGAAGGCAGTATTCTGGAACTGGAAAATTTACTGGAATTGAAGCAGGTATTTCTGGACAACGGATGGACGTGGCTGACGGCAGTGTGCTTTGTTCTGTTTGCACTGATGCACTGGCCCTGCTCTACCTCCTGCCTGACGCTTTACAAAGAAACGAAAAGCCTCCGTTGGACAGCGCTTTCTATGGTGATCCCTGCAGCAACAGGGCTGCTGTTATGTTTTGTCACGGCAAATGCAGCAAGGCTGCTGGGGCTGGTATAAATTTTCTGTAATAAAAAAACAGCGAACAGATTGCTCTGCTCGCTGTTTTGCTTTTGATGAGAAAAAATCACATCAGCATTTCGTCTTTTTCATTTTCTTTGGTTGGTTCTGCGTTTTCTGCAGAATTCTGGTCCTTGTTCTTGGAACCAAAGTGCTTTGCTTTATTTGCAATTGCTTCTAATTCTGCATCCAGTGCTTCTTCACTGATAATATCCAGATCCTGCTTATTCAGACGCTTCATTTCCTTGCGGTTCATGATGTCGTAAATGATCGGGATAACGTACAGTGTCAGCAGTGTTGCATAGGTCAGACCGCCGATACATACGATGGCGATTGGCTGCATCAGCTCGTTGCCGCCGCCAATGCCCAGGGCCATTACCAGCAGACCAAGAATGGTTGTGATGGTTGTCATCAGGATCGGGCGCATACGGGTGACACCGGCTTCGATGATGGCTTCTTTTTTCGGCATACCGGCCAGACGCAGTTGGTTGATGTAGTCAATGAGAACGATACCGTTGTTAACGATGATACCCACCAGCATAACAAAGCCGATCATAGACATAACGCTAACTTCGAAACCAGTGATCAGCAGACCAAGCAGACCGCCGGTGAAGGCCAGCGGAATGGTGAACATAACGATGAACGGATGCTTGAGAGACTGGAACTGTGCTACCATGATCAGGTAAACCAGCAGTACGCCCAGCAGGAGCATGCCAACCAGGTCGCCGAGAGATGCCATGATATCTTCGTTGCCGCCGGAGAATTCATAACGGCATTCTTCCGGCAGTTCCATTTCTGCCAGGGCAGTTTTTGCAGCTTCGGCTACGTGGGTAATGTTATAATCATCTGCCACGTCGCACTTTACGTCAATGTAGCGAGTCTGGTCAACGCGCTTGATGGATGTCAGTGTTTCCGTATCGATAACCTCTGCAATATCCTGGATGGCAATGGTTTCTTCTGTGCCGTCCCGCATGGTAACTGTAAAGGTATAGTTCTTAATGAATTCCGGAGTCAGCTCTGCTTTGTTATCTTTGAGGATCAGCACGTCGTACATGTCGCCGCTGTAGTTAACAGTTGTAGCAGTTACTTCTGTCTGCAGTGCGGCAGACAGCTGCTGATAAACCTGTGCAGTGGTCAGGCCGTATTCCATTGCCTTCTGCTTATCTACGATAAACTGGATGGCCGGGTCTGTTTCTTCCATGCCGTCAGAGATATTCGCAGTGCCGTCTACTGTTTCCAGTTCTGCAGCAATGTCTTTTGCTGTTTGCTGCAGTACATCAAGGTCTTCGCCGTAAACGCGGATCGTAATACCGCTGTCGCTGAGGCCGCCCATCATAGAGGCCATGCCGCCGCCGGAAGTTTTAAAGGTACCTTCCAGATCGGATACTGCTTCCAGAACCTTTGCGGTTGTTTCCTTACTGTCGGTGCCTTCTTCCAGTGTCAGATAGAAGGTGACATTTCTAGGATCCGAACCACCGGTTCCGCCCAGCATACCCATCATGCCGCCGCTGCTGGAAGACAGCATTGCGCCTGCGGTTTCGATGCCTTCAATTTCGCTGATACGGCGGATCGCTTCGTCAGCAACTTTTCTGGTATCGGCCAGAAAAGCTGTTTCCGGCATTTCCAGTGTCATGTTAATTTCGGTAGCGTTTGTTTCCGGCATAAATACAAAGCCTTTTGCCATAGCCAGCGCACCGCTGCCAATGAGCAGCACAATGGAGCCGATGAGAACAATTGCTTTGTATTTCAGTGCCCAGCGCAGTGTTTTCTGATAAACACTCATGAGCTTATCAAAAATCCTGTGTTTCTTTTCCTTGGTATTCTTCAGCATGCGTGACGACATGGCCGGAACAACGGTCAGCGCCACGATGAGGCTGGCCATGAGGGCATAGCCCATGGTCAGTGCCATATCAGTGAACAGATCGCGTGTCATGCCTTCGATAAAGACGATCGGCAGGAACACACAAACGGTGGTCAGTGTGGAAGACGCAATAGCGGCTGCAACCTGCGATGCACCGATGATGGCAGATTTGATTGCGGAGACGCCCTTGTTGCGGAGACGATAAATGTTCTCGATAACAACAACGGAGTTATCTACCAGCATACCAACTGCTACGGCCAGACCGGACATGGAGATCATGTTCAGTGTGATACCGGAGAAGTACATCATAACGAACGCGAAAATAACGCTGATCGGAATGCTGCACAGGATGATAAAGGTTGGCTTGATATCCCGCAGGAACAGGAACAGAATGATCACGGCAAAAATTGCGCCGAAGATCAGGCTGGAGAAGATGGATTCGATGATGGTGTAAATATACTCACCCTGATCCATCAGCGGGGTAAAGGTCAGGCCTTCGTATTCTTCAGAAAGTTCTGCGAATTTTGCATTGATATTATTGGAAACTTCTGCAGTAGCGTAAGTAGACTGCTTGTTGAAAGTCAGCAGGATGCCGTCATTGCCATTAATCGTAGCATACACTTCATTGGCATTATTGGCGATGAAAACATCGGCTACGTCAGAAACTCTGATCGGTCCGATGTCATCCATACCAAGATCCAGCAGAACAAGATTCTTCATTTCTTCCTCTGTGGTGATCTTGTCGCCGACGCTGACCAGATAGTCAATGCCTTCTTCCTGCACATAACCAACAGGCATGGAGAAGTTCTGTGCGCCGAGGATCGCCGCAACGGTATCCATTTTCACGATGTTGGTCAGGTCAGCCTGCTTTAAAGCTTCTTCCTTTGCTGTTTCCAGCTGTGTCAGGCCAGCTTCCACTTCTTTTGCAGCAGAGGTCAGAGAGGCTTCGCCCAGGATCAGCTGTGCGGAAGCATCGCTGAGCTGGAACATACCGTTCAGCTTCTGTTTCTCCAGCTCCTGCAGCGCCTGCTCTGCAGTGATGTCGCCATTGCCAAACTGTGCAATGGCGTTGTTGATCTGTGTGATTGCTGCGGAAAGCTGTGCTTTTCCGGAAGAAATTTCCTGCAGGGTGTTTGCGAGATCGCTGCGGTTCACACCCAACTTGGTGAGTGCTGCATCGATCACGCCGAGGCTTGCGTTGGCAGTTGTCAGAGATGCCTGTGTTGTCAGCAGTTCTACTTCCAGACCGCGGCGGTCGGTGCCCATTGCTGCCAGATGTGTGTCAATGGTTGCCAGAGCGGCAGTGTTCTGCTTGTATTCTGCGCTGTTGAGGATCGCATTTTTCTTTGCTGTTTTTTCTTCCTCTGTCAGCGTTGTGTCTGCGTCAATTGCATGGAGTTCTGCCTGGAACTCTTTTTCAGCGGCTTCCAGTGCCGGAAGCTGAGCGTTGATTGTTTCAAGCAGTGTTACTTTGTTGGTCAGTTCCTTCTGGGTAGCTTCCAGCTTGGAAACAGTAGCATAGATGCTCTGCAGCTGCTGTTCTGTTTTTTCCAGCTGTTCCAGCTGTGCTTCCAGTTCATCCAGCTGAGAAATAGCAGATTCAGCCTGGGTGGTCTGGTTCAGCAGCTGCTCCTTACCCTGTTCCAGCTGCAGCTTGCCAAGCTCCATCTGAGCCTGTCCTGCTTCCAGCTGTGTCTGTGCATCAGAGAGCTGATCTTCTGCGTCAGCAAACTGGCCGGAGATGGCCTGCTGTACTTTTTTGTTCAGTGCGTCAATTTTGCTCTGATTGAGTACAACACTTACCTGCTGTTCAATCATACCGTTTGCACTGACACTGGCAACACCGGCGGTGCCTTCCAGTTTATACAGCAGCTCTTCATCCAGGAATGTAGAAAGCTGTACAGCATCCATGCCTTCCATATTAACTGCTGCTACAGCAACAGGGATCATGGAAGGATTGATTTTGAGAATATATGGTGTGCCGACCATTTCGTTCCACTGGCTTGAAATAGCATTAATGGATTGCAGAATATCGACCGATATGGTGTCCATATTTACGTCTTCGGTAAATTCCAGCGTTACCATGGAATAGTTTGCGCTGGAGGTGGAAGTGATTTCGACCAGATTACCCAACGTGCCAAGAGCTTTTTCGATTGGCTGTGTTACTTCCTGCTCCACTTCTTCCGGTGTTGCACCGGCGTAGGTGGTCATAACCATAACGTAAGGCATATCCATATTCGGCATAAGGTCCGGCGTCATTTTTGTAAAGGAAACGAAGCCGAGAACGAGGACGATGACCACTGCTACCAGAACGGTCAGTGGCTTTTTAACACTAAATTTAGACATGAACAGTCTCCTCCCTGCAAAGGCCTCGTTTTAAGATGGCCAGTTTTTTTTCAAAGTGACGGCGGATTTCCATTACGTTTTCGGGGTAAAAGAAAACCTGCGACACTGTATATTGCAGCAGCGCCAGGATGATCTCGATTACGTCGAGAATATCATCCTGCGAGGCGCCTGCCTGCTGCAGCCGATCGGAAAAATCCATAAAAGACAGGATCAGTTCCTGATTGCCGCTGACACAGGCGGGAGGTTCTGTTAACTGATGCAGCTGAAGATAAGGAAAAAGATGTTTGCTTTCCTCTAACTTCAGGTGCGGGAATACATTACGGAACAGTTTCTGATTTTCGTCCTGTATTCCGGCGGAGATCATCAGATCCAGGATCGCAAGGATCACTGCAAAGAAATCTCCGTTTGTTTTCTGCAAAGTATCATGAATGGTTGCATTCATGACTTTGCGCAGATCTATGAGCACAAAGCTCAGCAGATCCAGTTTATTTTCGAAATACTGATAGAAGCTGCCGCGTGGAATATCTGCGGAATGAATGATCTGGTTAATGGAAACCTGATCGAACGGAACGCGGGAAAATTCCGCAACGGCAGCATCGATGATTCTTCGTTTTTTCTCATCAGGAAGATTGAAAAAACGATGAGATGGCATAGATGTCCTCCTTATAATGACACGTTGTCATTATTATAGAATGACAGGTTGTCATTTGTCAACGAATGGTGCCGGATTGTAACAATGTGTAATGGAGAAGAGATTTTACACAGAACCGTGAATTTTTTGGAATGCCGTCTATTTTTCGGGAGAAATGAGGCAGGAATGAAGGGAATGTTAGAAAACATGGGCATAGTATATAAAATATAGCTGGAATTTTCTATGCTAAGGAAAACCTGAGAAAAAGAAACAAAGCCTTGTGTAATGTGAATAATAGAGCGGCAGACGGGAGAAATCCAGTTAGCATTCTTTCCAAGTGTGATTTTCTATATCAGAAAATTCTGGACAATCAAAGTTAGCTGTGGTAAACTATAAAGACTATTCTGTAATGAAACTGGAGCAAACTATGGGATTTTTAACGATAGTGCAGCACGCCAGTGACCATGCGGCAACACACGCCCATGCGCACGGCGCCTCAGAGAGTGTCTGGGAAATGCTGCTGCACGCATTTTTACACGCCCTGCAGGAAACAGGCTGGATGCTGCCCTTCCTGTTCGGCGCTTACATCTTAATAGAAGTTCTGGAGCATAAAGTCAGCGGAAAAATGAAGCGGAAGCTGATGCACCTGGGGCCGCTTGGTCCGATCGGCGGTGCGTTGCTGGGCGTTGTGCCGCAGTGTGGTTTCTCTGTAACGGCATCTAATTTCTACTCCGGCAAGCTGATCACCATGGGTACGATTATCGCAGTATTCCTTTCTACCAGTGATGAGGCCATCCCGATCCTGATCTCCCATCCGCAGCATTACGGTTCACTGTGGCTGATGATCGGCATTAAGGTGCTCATTGCGATCATTGCCGGCATCTGCGTAGACCTGCTCTTTAAGCTGTTCCATAAAGACGACGACACACCACATTTTGAAGAAGTGTGCGAAACATGTGACTGTGAGCACAAGAGCGTTTGGTTTTCCGCAATCCGCCACACCATTCTGACCGGCCTGTTTATTTTCGGTGTCAGCTTTGTCCTTGGTTTTGCCATTGAGCTGATCGGCGAAGATACCATTGGTACTTTCCTGCTGAATGATACCGTTTTCCAGCCGTTCCTCACAGCAATTATCGGTCTGATCCCGAACTGTGCTTCTTCTGTAATTATCACAGAGCTGTTCACAGAAGGCGCCCTCAGTTTCGGCTCTACTGTGGCCGGCCTCTGCACCGGCGCAGGCGTTGGCTGGATTATCCTGTTCCGCGCCAACAGACACCATATGCGTCAGAATTTCATGATCCTCGGCATCAACTACGGCGTGGCTGTTGCTGCTGGTCTGCTCCTTGATCTGATTATCCCATAAGAAAACGAAAAGCCTATAACGAACAGAAATTCCTGTTTGTTATAGGCTT
>JAZUBL010000051.1:0-29234 GCA_045638545.1 Acutalibacteraceae bacterium
CTGCCGGTACGCAGCGCCTTGTTTGCAATTTTGCGGCCAAGGTGCTCTAATGTTTCCTTGCGCTTTGCACGATAATCACCGACATCCAGAGTCACTCTGTGATAGCCGTTTTTCTCGTTGTTTGCCACCAGACAGGCCAGATACTGCAGCGCATCCAGTGTCTCGCCTCTGTGTCCGATGATCATGCTGATGTTATCGCCGGAAATTTCCAGCTCCGAATCTTCCTCATTTTCATATCTGGTTTTCACGTCTACGTTTGTTACGCCCATTGCAGAAACAACGTCCTGCATATACTCGGCTGCCAGCTGAACCGGCCGCTTTTCTCTGGTAACTGCGCGAACTTTCGCAGGGGTGCCGCCAAATAATCCAAAGGTTTTTTTCGTTGGCTTTTCAAGAAGTTCACACTCGGCTTCTGACGGTTCAACCCCAAGCTGTTCGCAAGCATTTGCAAACGCTTTTTCAATGGTCTCGCCTGTCGCGATTGCTTCTCTCCTCAATGGTCAAACTCCCCTCTGAACAAGATCCTTATTTCTTTTTCTTGTTGGTCTTCTGACCAGCGTTTCTCTGATTCTCAACAGTGCCCTGGTTGCGAATGTTCTCTTTTGTGATCACTCTGCGCTCTGCCATTGGAATCTCGCGTACTTTTTTCTCTTCCTGCACTCTGCGTGCAACACGACGTGCTTCCTGGTTTGCAAGCATATGCTCCTTGCTGAAGAACTTGTTGGAAACGAAGATCTGTACAAAAGTTGCTGCGTTGGAAATAACCCAGTACATACCGATCGCACCAGGCATGGTGAGTGCCAGGTAAGCGGTGAGCAGTGGGAGAAGCAGCATTGTAACCTTCATGCAGCCCTGCTGGCTCTTCATTGCGTCGTTGGTGAACATCTGGTAAACCTGTGTACCAACAGACAGAACGAGACACAGTACAGGGATGATCCACATGTACCATGCGCCGCCCAGTGGTGTCTGGAGCAGGTCCAAACCAAGGAAGTTAAAGCTGTGGGCAAATCTGTCCACATCTGCAATCTGATCTGCTGTCCAAACGTTATCCAGGTATGGCTTCAGAACGTCAAAGTTCTTAACGATCTCCAGCTCGGTGAAACGGGAGGAGAATGTTGCGCTGATGCCAGGGATCTGATTCAGTGTCATTGTAGCAGACTGAATTGTCATCTGGCTCAGGTGCAGCATGTTGGACAGTGGAGAAATGATAGCGTAGTACAGACCCAGCATGATTGGGAATGGGATCAGCGCTGTGAGACAGCCGCCGCCCGGTCTTGCACCTTCACGGTCATAGAGCTTCTGTACTTCTTCCTGATACTTTTCTCTGTTGTTCTTGTATCTTTCCTGCAGAATCTTCTGCTGCGCCTGCAGATGAGCCATTTTGGCCTGTGTCTTCTGCTGCTTGATGTTCAGCGGGAACATTGCTGCTCTCAACAGAATTGTAAAGATCAGGATCGCTACGCCATAGTTTTGCACGATCATGAAGAGGAAGTACAGAATGTAGCCTAAAATGCTACCAAATCCGTTAAAAATTTCCATTATGTACTCCTTAATTAACTACAAAACATGGGTTTGCTATTTGATTTTTTTATGTTTTTCCTTTTTTTCCGGAACGGGATCGTACCCGCCGCGGCTGAACGGATTACACCGCAGAATCCGCCAGATAGCCAGACCTGTTCCTTTTAAAGCACCAAAGCGCTGAATGGCCTCGATGCCGTAAGCGGAGCAGGTAGGGCTGTATTTACAGCACGCAGGGCGGTGCGATGAGATTGCCACCTGATAAAAGCGGATCAGGCCGATCAAAACCTTTTTCATTTGATCAGCCCCGCTTCCTTCAGATGATGCGCCATTGCCTTCTGCACAACAGTGCTTTTTACAAACGGCGTTTTTGCTCTTGCAACAAAAATCAGATCCAGGTTCCGGTTTTTGTCCATGCGCGGCAAAAAGGATTGGAAAGCTGCGCGAATTACCCGGCGGCTGCGGTTGCGCTTAACGGCATTGCCGATTTTTTTGCTGGCTGTAATGCCAATCCGCAGGTGATGACCTTTATTTTTACAAATATAGGTAACCAGCACCGGAGAAACATAGGACTTGCCTTTGGCGTAAACGCGCTTGAAGTCCCGGTTCTCGTTGATCGCAACGATTTTATAACGCTGTCTTGGTTTTTCAGGGGCAGTGTTATTCTGCAAATTCATTTCCAATGTATCTCATCCATTCCCGAAAAGTAAGAACGAACAGGAAAAAGCGGGTGCTTCTTCCTGTATGTGTTTAAAAAGAATAATAAGAAAAGGCCACTGCTTCGGTGGCCTTCTTACTCTTAGTGGGTCAGACGCTTTCTGCCCTTTGCTCTACGACGAGCCAGTACCTTGCGGCCATTGCGGTCTGCCATTCTCTTTCTGAAACCGTGCTCCTTCTTTCTGTGAAGCTTCTTTGGCTGGAATGTTCTCTTCATAACCTAAAACCCTCCTTTCGGATAAAACCTTGCAAATTCGCATGATCACGCAGCGATTCCGGCGGTGTCTGGTAGACGTGGAACTGGAATAATACTGCATAGATACAGCACTGCAAAGTCACACTTTTCAATTTACACCCCATGAGTATACCACATAACATTACAAAAGGGAAGCCTGAAAAATCAAAATTGTAATAAATTTTTTCAGTCATTTTGTGTGGTTTTTTGTAGGATTTTCTAAGGTTTTCAGCAATTTTTCCGGACGCTTGTGGTCGCAGAAAATCTGACCACAATTTATAGGGTTTTTCCCGGAAAAGCACTTTCTTTTTTTCGCAGAATTTTCCTGTTCTGCAGCATTTTGCAGCACTTTGCGCAAAAGAGAAAACGTTGAAAAACAGGGGAATTTGTGCTAAAATAAAAACTGGTATGGAATCGTGTTTTTTAAGGTAAAATTGTTCAAATTTCGTGGTATTTTCGCCGAAAATTAAGCACTTTCTCCAACCGGAACATGATTCAGAAAAATGACATATTAATAGGAACTTTATTTAATTAAAATTTAAAAATATTTTTTGAGAAAGGAGAAGCAAAACCATGGAATCTTTTTTACAGGTCTGGGACTCTATCTGTGAGTACTGCAAAGAAGCAGGCAATCTGACCGACATTGCCTACAACACCTGGGTCAAGCGCATTGTGCCGAACTCCATCAATTTTGGCACCGCTACCATTATTCTTCAGGTTCCAACGGAACTTCACAAGAATCTGCTGATCACCTCCTACAATCATCTCTTCAACGATGCCTGTGTGGCGATTTTAGGTTCTCCGTTCAACATTGAGTACCTGGTGGCAGACGAACAGGCGCCAAAGCAGGAAGCAGCACCAAAAATCAAGTCCGACGACTACGATTTCACCTTCGATACTTTTATCGTTGGTTCTTCCAACAAATTTGCCCATGCAGCAGCGCAGGCTGTGGCAGAAAATCTTGCTGTGATGTATAACCCGCTGTTTATTCACGGCAACCCTGGTCTTGGCAAAACCCACCTTCTCTACGCCATCATGAACTCCGTAACCGACCGCAACCCAAATGCGAAAATCGTTTACGTGAAAGGCGACGACTTTACAAACGAGATGATCGAAGCGATCCGTCAGGGTACAACTCCGGCTTTCCGCGAAAAGTACCGCAAGGCAGATATTCTGCTGGTGGACGATATTCAGTTTATCTCCGGTAAAGAATCGACACAGGAGGAGTTCTTCCACACCTTTAATACCCTGTACGAAACAAAAAAGCAGATCGTTCTCACATCCGACCGTCCGCCTAAGGACATCGCATCTCTGGAGAGCCGTCTGCAGAGCCGTTTTGAGTGGGGTCTCACAGCAGATATTCAGGCACCGGACTTCGAAACAAGAATTGCCATTATCCGCCGCAAGGCAGAGCTGCTGAATATTGATCTGCCGGACGAAGTGGCAGACCACATTGCTAAAAAGCTGAAAACCAACATCCGTCAGCTGGAAGGCGCTGTAAAGAAAATTCAGGCGCAGTACAAACTGACCGGCGTGCCGCCGAGCATCAACTCTGCGCAGGCTGCCATCAACGACATCATCAACAACGACCAGCCTGCACCGGTGACTATTGAGAAGATCATCGAGGAGGTTGCCCGCACTTACGGCACCACCATCGACGACATCCGTTCTCAGAAGCGCAACGCAAACATCTCCGCTGCAAGACAGATCGCGATTTACGTTGTCCGCGAGATTACCCAGCAGCCGCTGGAGGCAATCGGCAAGGAATTCGGCAATCGAAATCACTCTACGATGGTTTATTCCGTCAGCCAGGCAGAAGCCCAGATGGAAAAAGACCCGAAGGTGAAGAACACCGTTAACGATATTATTAAGAATATCCGCAACAGATAAGCCGGCAAGCGCCGGCAGGCGATCGCCCGCCCTCTCAGATATGCTGTAAATCAAAAGTTTTGTCCACTTTTTCAAAAGTGGTGGGGTGAAGGGGCGAAGCCCTTTCTCGCCATTGGCAAATGGCGAAACACTTTTTCTGAGAAAAAAGCGCAGGAGAACCCTCGCGGGGGTCTCCTGAAACCGTGCCGCGCTGAAATTCTGTGAAAAGCAGATAACAGATGATAAAAAGCCTGCTCCAATGGACCGTCCGAACGGACGATCCGCAAAAAGCAGAGCAGTTTGATTTTTTATAAAACGCACAGGTGCGTCTTTTTTGTGAACCCTTTTTGGTTTTCAACGAAAAATCACCTGAAAAAGCACAACCTGTTCAGAATATACGGCCGCAAACGCTGAAAAATGGCTTATTTCCGCCGTTTGTTCAAAGGTGCGCCCTGTGATATTACCCTTCGTATAATATATAAAACGAAGCGAAAACTTTTGAACGGGTTTTCAACTTTCAACAAGAACTTTTCAACGGGCGCGTTGAAAGAAAAATCTTTTAAAATTTATTCCACAATTTCTGAACAATCGGTTTTCTAAAACAAAACTGTTGAAAACTTGATGGTTCTGCGGATTTTTAAAGTTTTCAACAATTCACCGCCCCCTACTACGATTGCTAAATTATTACATAGCTTTCTACCCTCTGTTTCCGTATCCGGAAACAATTCCTGATTAAGAAAGGCGTGATCTTTCCACAATGAAATTTTCCTGTGACAAACACCAGCTTGTTGAAGCTGTTACCAACGTACAGCGCGCAGTTTCCGCCAAGTCTACCATCCCGTCTCTGGAAGGTATCCTGATCCGCGCAAAGGAATGTACCATTACCTTATGCGGCTATAACCTGGAACTTGGCATGACAACAGAGATCCTCAGTACCGTAATGGAAAAAGGCAAGATCGTTGTCAGCGCAAAGCTGTTCGGTGATATTATCCGTCGTCTGCCGGATGACCATGTTACCATTACAGTAGATGACAGCAACATGACCACCATTGTCAGCGGTGACAGTACCTTCTCCATTGCAGGTATTCCTGCAGAGGAGTATCCGGATCTTCCATCTGTATATGATGAAGAAGCAGTGACTGTTCCGCAGCACTTATTAAAGAGCATGATCCGTCAGACCATCTTTGCTGTAGCAGAAAGCGATGCAAAGCCGATCCACACCGGTACTTTATTTGAAATTCTCCCGGACTGCATCCGTCTTGTATCTGTAGACGGCTACCGACTGGCTGTTCGCGAAGAAAAAATGGAGTCCGGCAAGGACACCACTTTTGTTGTGCCTGGCAAAACACTTGCTGAACTGCTGAAGCTCTTAAAAGACGATGGTGACGAAACCATTACCATGCACGTTGCTTCCAGACATATTTTATTTGAACTGGGCAGCTATACCATTGTTTCCAGATTGCTGGAAGGCGAGTTCCTGGATTACCATTCTGCACTGCCAAAGAATAAGACCACCGAGATCATCGTAAAGGTTCGCGACTTTGTAAACAGTGTAGAGCGTGTTTCTCTGCTGATCACCGACAGACTGAAGAGCCCGATCCGCTGTGAATTTGAAAACGACGAGATCAAGCTGTTCTGTTCCACACCAATCGGCAGAGCAAATGACCGTTTCCCGGCAAAGATCGAAGGTCAGAACCTGGAAATGGGCTTTAACAACCGCTATCTGCTGGATGCACTGCGCAACAGCGAATGCGATGAAGTAAAAATCAGCCTCAGCGGGGCCATCAGCCCGATGCTGATCACACCGAGAGAGGGTCAGGACTTCCTGTTCCTGGTTCTCCCGGTTCGATTAAAAGCAGATTATTAATGATTTTAGAAAAAGGCGGGATTCCCATGCAAAAAGAAATCGTTGCAATTGATACAGAATTTATCCGTCTGGATGCACTGTTAAAGTTTGCAGGTGCGCTGGATACAGGCGGCCAGGCAAAGTTTGTGATCCAGGACGGTCATGTGCTGGTGAATGGTGAAGTTTGCACCATGCGCGGCAAAAAAATGCGCCCGGGCGACCAGGCAGAATTTGAAGGCGTGATCTACGAGGTAGCAGCGCTTTGAATGTACTGCGGCTGACACTGGAGCATTACCGGAACCTGCAGCCGACGGCGCTGGAATTTGCCCCGGATATTAACGTGATCTACGGCAAAAATGCCCAGGGCAAAACAAATCTGCTGGAGTCTCTCTGGCTGTTTACCGGCGGACATTCCTTCCGCGGCTCCAAAGACAGCGAACTGACTGCTTTTGGCCAGAGCGCCTGCAAACTGTCCCTTGATTTTTTCAGTGAAGAACGGGAACAGACCATTGACCTGACCATTCAGAACGGCAAGCGCGCCTTCGCTGTGAATGGGGTAGAGAAGCGCACCGGCGCTGACCTGATCGGTAAGTTCTGCGGTGTAATTTTTTCACCGGAACATCTGTCTCTGGTAAAGAACGGCCCGGCCATGCGCCGCAGCTTTCTGGACGGCGCACTGTGTCAGAGCAGGCCTTCTTACGCGAAGGATTTTGTCCTCTACCAGCGGACACTGAACCAGCGAAACTCCCTGCTGAAAGAGATCCAGAAAAATCCGGAGCTGCACGCTACGCTGGAGATCTGGAACCAGTTTCTTGCGGAGCGGGGCGTGCAGGTTATTAAACAGCGTCAGGCTATGGTTGCTTTTTTAAAGGCCACGGTACAGGAAATTTACGGCGGACTTTCTCAGAATAAGGAAACTATTGATCTTTTTTACGGGAATAGTATCAGCCGTGATGACGATATTACCGAGGAAAAGTTTCTGGAGCGCCTGGCAGCGGCAGAGAAAAGCGACCTTGCCACCGGCTACACAACCGTTGGTCCGCACAGGGATGACCTGGAGATCACCATTGACGGCAACTCTGCCAGAATGTACGGCTCTCAGGGACAGCAGCGGTCAGCAGTGCTTGCACTGAAACTGGCTGAGGCCAGCGTCATGGAGCAGATCACCGGAGAAAAACCGGTCATTCTGCTGGATGACGTGATGAGCGAGCTGGACTGCGACCGGCAGGATTATCTGCTGAACCGCATCCGTGACAGGCAGATCTTCATTACGTGCTGCGACCCGAACACTATAAAGAGTCTGCAGGGCGGCACCGCGTTTTATGTGGAGTCTGGAGTGGTGACAAGAACCTGAAACAAAAGTTTCGCCGGCCTTTTCAAAGGCCGTGGTTTCCAAAGGCGAAGCCTTGGTCGCGGCTCGCAAGCCGCGAAATACCTGTTTTATGAAAGAAAAGCAGGAAGAGTGAATCAAACGTTCCACCGGGATACTGCATTCACTCTGCCACCTTTAAAAAGGTGGACGAAATTTTTATATTGGATATCAATTTATCAGGAGGAAAGGATATGTATCTGCACTTAGGCCATGATGTTATGGTACGGATGGACCATGTGGTCGGGATCTTCGACCTGGATAACTGCACCATCTCCAAAATCACAAGAGATTACCTGGCAGAAGCAGAGAAAAAAGGCCGTGTGGTCAATGTTTCTATGGAACTGCCGAAGACGTTCATCGTATGCAGTGATCCTTCCTCTAAAAAACACGGCAGACGGGAAGAGATTACCGTCTATATCTCGCAGATTTCAGCGGCAACCCTGCGGAAAAGGACAAATTTTTTCCGCGAGATTGCTTTATGATAAAGATAACTATTTTATAAATAAAAATCTGACTAGAAAGGAGAGATTCCTATGGCAACAAACCAGAAAAAGCAGGGCGGCGGTTTTGGTCTTCCAAAATGTCCGCACTGCGGCAAAACTGTAAACCCGATCCACGCATGGGGCATTAAAGGCAAGGGCGAGTATGCCTGCCCGGACTGCGGCGGCTATTCTGAGATCCGTCTTTCCAAGGCGCTTTACATTATGGGTATTATCTCTGTAGCGCTGGCAGGTCTGCTGCTGCTGATCTTCGTTGTAACAGGCTGCATGGCTGTGGCACTGCTGCCGCTGATGCTTGCACCGTTCTTTGTGTTTACCGTGCTGTCTCCATTCCTCATTTATCTGCGGAAGTATGAGATCGACCCAAAGAAGATCAAGCCGCAGAAGCCGAAGATGCCAAAGCAGGCAAAAACAAAGCCGGCTGGCCGATAAGCAATGTTTGACGAGAACAGCGATCCTTGCAAAACGAAAGGGTTAACGACGCAGAAATGGAGAAAAAAGCATGAGCGAAATGAATGAAATGACACATGTGGACCAGAATTATGACGAAAGTCAGATTCAGGTTCTGGAAGGCCTGGAGGCGGTAAGAAAGCGTCCGGGTATGTATATTGGTTCCACCGGCCCAAGAGGTCTCCATCATCTGGTGTATGAGATCGTGGACAATGCCATCGACGAAGCGCTGGCTGGTTTCTGCGATAAGATCGAAGTGCAGATCCTGCCGGGGGATATTATCAGCGTAAAGGATAACGGCCGTGGTATTCCGGTTGGTATGCACCCAAAGATGGGTATTTCTACCGCAACCGTTGTATTCACCATTCTCCACGCCGGCGGTAAGTTCGGCGGCGGCAGCTATAAGGTGTCCGGCGGTCTCCACGGCGTTGGTGCTTCCGTTGTAAACGCCCTTTCCGAATGGCTGGAAGTAGAGATCCACAAGGATGGCGAACGATATGAGCAGCGCTTCACCCGCGGTACTGCGGAATGTGAAATGCAGAACATGGGCCCAACAGAGGAAACCGGTACTTATGTCCGCTTTAAGCCGGACGCAGAGATCTTTAAGGAAACAACCGTATTCGATTACGATACCTTAAAGCTCCGTCTCCGCGAGCAGGCATTCCTTAACGCCGGCATCCGCATCCATCTGGATGACCTCCGTGATCCGGAAAATATCATCCAGAACGAATTTTACTACGAAGGCGGTATCCGCAGCTTCGTCAGCTTCATCAACAAGAAAAAGGCTGTAGAGATCATCCACGAGGACGTTATTTACTGCTCTACCGTTGCAGAAGACGACAATGCAACTGCAGAAATCGCCATGCAGTACACAGACAGCTACAATGAACTGATGCTGTCCTTTGCCAATAACATTCACACCACCGACGGCGGCACCCATGAAGAAGGCTTCAAGCGTGCGCTGACCCACGTGATGAATGAATACGCAAGAAAGTACAATATTTTAAAAGAAGCTGACAAGAACCTGACCGGCGATGACGTCCGCGAAGGTCTCACAGCTATCATCAGCGTAAAGCTGAAAGAGGCACAGTTTGAAGGCCAGACAAAGGCCAAGCTGGGCAACACCGAGATCAGCACACTGGTCAACGGTCTTGTTCGCGATAAGATCGCAACTTATCTGGAAGAAAACCCGAAGACAGCCAAGGCGATCTTCGAAAAAGCGCTGGCTGCTTCCCGTGCAAGAGAAGCTGCCAGAAAAGCAAGAGATATGGTCCGCCGTAAGTCTGCACTGGAAGGCGCAGGCCTGCCGGGCAAGCTGGCAGACTGCCAGTCCAGAAATGCTGCCGAAACAGAACTGTACATCGTAGAGGGTGACTCTGCGGGTGGCTCCGCCAAGGGCGGACGTGACCGTAAGTTCCAGGCAATTCTGCCGCTGTGGGGTAAAATGCTCAACGTAGAAAAGGCAAGACTGGATAAGGTTTACGGCAACGAAAAATTAATGCCGGTGGTAGCAGCGCTTGGCTGCGGCATCGGCGAAGAGTTTGATCTGGAAAAGCTCCGCTACGGCAAAATCATCATCATGGCCGATGCTGACGTTGACGGCTGCCACATTCGAACTCTGCTCCTGACTTTCTTCTACCGCTATATGAAACCACTGGTAGAAAACGGCAACATCTACATAGCGCAGCCGCCGCTGTACCGCATTACCAAGGGCAAAAATAATCATCTGTACGCCTTCTCCGACGCGGAACGCGATGCGATTACAGCAAAAATTGACGGCAAGTACGACGTTCAGCGCTATAAGGGTCTTGGTGAAATGGACTCCGAACAGCTTTGGGAGACGACTATGAATCCGGAGACCCGTACCATGCTCCACGTGAGCGTGGAAGACGCACAGGCAGCCGATGAGATCTTCACCGTGCTGATGGGCGACAAGGTAGAGCCAAGAAGAGAATTTATTGAGAAAAACGCAAAGTACGTTCGTAACCTGGACGTATAAAGAAGATTTACGAAAAAGAAAAGAATCGGAACTTTTGAGAGGAAATAATAGTTATATGAGTAACAATCACGGAGATTTCTCTCTGTTTCAGGACGACTCCATGCAGTTTTCCTATGCGCTCACCAGCGACAATATTTACAGAGCCCTGCGCACCTCCCGCATTTACAAACGCAATTTTGTAAAGGCAATTATCGAGACCTGTTTTCTCGGCGCGCTGGTCGCTCTGTTCGGTGTCTGGTGGATCCTGTGGCAGGACGGCAATGCTATGATTTTCTGCATTGCCAGCGCACTGCTGATCGGACTGGTTTGGGCAGTTGTGATGTATTCCATCCGCTCCACCTGCAACCGCCTTGCAACAGGAGAGAGAATCACTATGACTATGTACCCGGATTCCATTAACGTGAGCACCGGGTGCAAGCCATCCTGGGAAATTCCTCTGGACGGCTCCATCGTTTGCGAAGAAAAAAATGACGTGCTTATTCTGTACACCGGCCGCTCCGAGTGGACGCTGCTGCCGCTGGAAGCAATTCCGGATGGCATCCGCGACGCAGTGCGCGACCGTATTATGCAGCACACAGCACGTTTGCAGAAATAATACCGCGTTTTGCTAAACGCAAAGGGTGAATGCTATGCAAGAACAAGAACAACAATTACAAAATCAGGGCACACTGGCTCCGGAGGCCGGCGGACGCATGATTGACGTGGATATTGAGAAGGAAATGCGAAACTCCTTCCTGGACTACTCTATGTCTGTTATCGTTTCCCGTGCACTGCCGGATGTTCGTGACGGCCTGAAGCCGGTACATCGAAGAATTCTGTATACCATGTTCGAAAACGGCCTCCACTCCGACAAAGCGTACCGTAAGTGCGCCGATACTGTTGGTGCTGTGCTGGGCCGATACCACCCACATGGTGACGCCTCTGTTTACGATGCACTGGTTCGTCTGGCGCAGGATTTCTCCATGCGCTATATGCTGGTAGACGGCCACGGTAACTTCGGTTCTGTGGACGGCGACCCGCCGGCTGCTTACCGTTATACAGAAGCAAGAATGAGCAAGCTGACAGAAGTACTGCTCTCTGACATTGAGAAGGACACCGTCGATTTTGTACCAAACTACGACGATCGTCTCATGCAGCCTTCTGTGCTGCCGTCTCACTTCCCAAACCTGCTGGTCAACGGCTCCACAGGTATTGCGGTTGGTATGGCAACCAACATTCCGCCGCACAATATGAGCGAAGTCATTGACGGCGTCTGCGCCCTCATTGACAACCCGGATGCCACACTGGACGAGATCATGGAGCACATCAAGGGCCCTGACTTCCCGACAGCCGGCATTATTATGGGCCGCAGCGGCATCCGCGCAGCCTATGCAACAGGCCGCGGCAAAATCACCGTCCGCGCCCGCACAGAAATTGTAGAAGACACCAACGGCCGCTTTAAGATCGTGATCACCGAGCTGCCGTATCAGGTAAATAAAGCAAGACTCCATGAGTCTATTGCAGACCTTGTAAAAGAAAAGCGCATTGAAGGCATTACAAGAATCGAAGACCACTCTGACCGCAACGGTATGTACATGGTCATCGATGTAAAGCGTGAAGCTTCTCCGCAGGTAGTGCTGAACCAGCTGTTCTCCTTTACACAGATGCAGACAACCTTCGGCGTGATCATGCTGGCAATCGTAGATGGTCAGCCAAAGACACTGAATCTCATTGAGATCCTCAACGAGTACATCAAGTTCCAGAAGAGCGTTGTTACACGCCGCGTGACCTTTGACCTGAAAAAGGCAGAGGAGAGAGCGCACATTCTGGAAGGCCTGAAGGTTGCACTGGACTTCATTGATGAAGTAATCGCAATGCTCCGTGCTTCCAAGTCTATTCAGGAAGGTAAGCAGGCGCTGATGGATCGCTTTGGTCTGGATGACGTGCAGGCAACTGCCATTGTACAGATGCAGCTTGGCCGTCTCACCGGTCTGGAAAGACAGAAGATCGAAGACGAACTGGAAGCACTGGGCATTAAAATTGCCGACTTCCGTGACATTCTGGCAAACGAGTATCGTGTGCTGGCAATCATCAAGGATGAAGCAATTGCTATTAAAGAGAAGTACGGCGACGAGCGCCGCACTGAGATCGCGACTGTAACAGGCGAGGTAGACATCGAGGATCTGATCCCAAGAGAAGACTGCGTGCTGACCATGACCAACTTCGGCTACATGAAGCGTCAGTCTCTGGATGCTTACCATACACAGCGCCGCGGCGGCAGAGGTATCTCCAGCATGAAGCGCCGTGACGAAGACGTGGCGAAGGAAATGTTCATCATCAACAGCCATGACTACGTGCTGTTCTTCACCAACCTTGGCCGCGTATACCGTCTCAAGTGCTACGAGATTCCGGAAGGCTCCCGTACCAGCAAGGGCATGAACGTAGCCAACCTGCTGCCGATTACTGCAGACGAGAAGGTTACTACTATGATCCGCGTCTCTGAGTTTGTAGACGACAAGTATCTGGTGATGATCACAAAGAACGGCATCATCAAGCGTACAGAGCTGAATGCCTACAACACAGCCCGCAAGGGCGGCATCATTGCCATCGATCTGGACGAAGGCGACGAACTCTGCTGGGTAGCAATGACAGACGGCCACACCGATCTGCTGGTTGCAACAAAGAAGGGTATGGCTATCCGCTTCGACGAAAATGACGTGCGTCCAATGGGCAGATCTGCCCGCGGCGTAAAGGCCATGGAACTGAGCGACGGCGATACCATTGCCGGCCTGTGCCGTCTGAGAGACGGCAGACTGGTGCTGACTGTTTCCGAAACAGGTTACGGCAGACTGTCTCCGGCAGAGGATTACCGCAGCCAGACGCGCGGCGCTAAGGGCCTCATCAACTACTATGTAGACAAGTACGGCGATGTTGCAGCTGTGAAGACCGTCAACGCAGAGGAAGATATTATTCTTATCTCCACCGACGGTACCATCATCCGCATTGAGGCAAGCTCTATTCGTGAGTGCGCACGTCCAAGCAAGGGTGTTCGCGTTATGCGCGTAGACGGCGAGGAGAACAAGGTGGTTACACTGGCTCGCGTGCCGCATGAGGAAGAAGAAGTAGACGCTGCGCCGGAAGATGCTGAAGCAGATGCAGAAATCATTGAGGAAACAGCAGAACAGGAATAAAACCCCATGAAGTTTGATCAGAAAAAAATAACGTATTTTATGGTGTTGATGATGCTGGGCGGTGTTATTTTCTATGGATTTCCACCGTTCTTTCATGGCAGCGGCGTGCTGGCAATGGGTTTGCTGTTTTTTGTAAATCCTATTTACTGCATCATCTCCAATATGCTGTATACGGTAAAATTTGGCCTTGTGTCCTTTTTACCGGTGTGTCTGGCAGTGCTGGCGCTGCCCTCGCTATTTGTATATTTCGGGTTTGAGTACTATTACTATGGAATCTTCTATGCGGCAGCTTCGTTTGTAGGGTGCTGCATTGGCTACCCGATCTATAAACGTTATCTGTAAAAGAGAAAGCCCTCCCCGTTGGGGAGGGCTTCTTTTTTCGCACAGCTTCCTTTGTGGTGTGCTGCATAAGGTATCCGATCTATAAACGTTACCTGTAAAAATAAAAAACCTCCCCGAAGGGAGGTTTTTCTTTATGCCTTTTTCAGGTAATTGGATGCCATGTAGTAGAAATCGGAACCGATCTGTACTTTATACCATGTCATACCGTTTGCTGTCTGAGAGAAATCTTTCACAACATTTACAGCAGTGCCGGTTGCCAGTGTACCTTTTACAGGGTAAGAGGTGCCTGCGCCGGAACGGTAATTCACGGTAGTTGTTGTTTTGTATTTTGCAAGATCGTCCTCTGCCTTAGTTGTACCGGTGATGACCGGATATTCGCCAACTTCCACAACGCCGTTTACTTTCTTCCAGCCCTTTGCTGCAAACTCATAGTCTGTGTTTGGCTGCAGGCCGGTAAAGGTATAGCTCAGGTTTGTGGTGGACTTTCTGATCCATGTCTTTGTGCCGGCTTCTCTGTAATATACATAGTAGCCGCCGGCGCCGTTTACTGCATCCCAGGAGAGGGAAGCGGTGGTGCCGCCCATATTGTCAGCGGTCAGGCCGGTGAGTTTCTCCAGCTTGGTTGCAATAGTCAGGGACGGATAATAACCGTAGTACTCAACGCCGTCTGCTAGCTTATAAGCCTTCACAGCATAGGTGTATGCAGTGCCGGAAGCTCTGTCTGCATCCACGTAAGAAGTTGCAGCAGTTCTGCCCTGGAACTCCAGTGTGGTGCTGTTCTGCTTCTGGCGGTAAACCATGTAGCCGTCTGCATTTGCTACCGGCTGCCAGTACAGTGTTACAGTATCGAAGGTAGACTCTGCGTGGAAGCCGCTGACTTCTGCAAGATCTTTCGATGTTTTGCTGCTGATAACAGGGTAGGTGCCGTTATATACTTTGCCGCCTGCTTTAATGTAGCCCTTTGCTGCAAATTCATATTCCACGCCCGGCTGCAGGTTATTAAAGGTGTGGGATGTTTTTGTGGTGGAAGCGCGGGTCCAGGTTTCGGTGCCCTTCACTCTGTAATAAACGTAGTAAGCGTCAGCGCCTTCTACTTTATTCCACTTCAGTTTAATGTAATCCGGGTATCTTGCAGTGATGGTCAGGCCGGTCAGCTTTGCAGGGTTGGTTGCGGTGTCCACGGTGCCGTAGCCGGTGCTGTAGACAGTTTTGCCGTTCACTGTTTTGTATGTCTTAATGCCGTACTGATATTTTGTGCCGGCCTTCAGGTTCTGATCGGTGTAAGAGAGGGAAGTAGTGTGGGCGATCTTTACCCAGCTGCCGTTATCCTTGCGGTAAATGTCGTAGCCTTCCGCGCCGCTTACTGCCTTCCAGCTGATCTTGACAGAATTGGTAGTGGACTTCTCGTTCTTCACGCCGGAAACGTTTGGAACAGCAGCCTTATCGAACATTTCCTGTGCAACCGGATCGGTTGGGTCCCAGTTCATGCCGTTTGTTGTGCGCAGCGGCGGAACAGATGGCTTGGAATAGTAGCTGACAGTAGACTTGGCTGTGCTTGTTGTAATGACAGTTCTTGTGTTGCTGCCAACGTTTTCGTAGAGCCACTTGATGTCGCCAACCAGCATACGGATGCAGCCGTGAGAAGCAGGTCTGCCAAGCTGGCTGTAGCCATATGCCGGAACGTTATGAACGTTCTGATAGGTGCAGGCAACAGAGTGGAAGAAAATTCCCTGCACCACGTGGATGCCGTACTGGCCCCAGGATGGACCCATCAGCGGAACCCAGCGGCCGTACTTGTTTGCATAGTAGGTACCGGTTGGTGTTGGTGTTTCCGGCAGGCCAGGGGAGCAGACAAATTTTACCATTGGAATATCGCCAACGCCGTCTGTGCCGTAGCCGATTACGGTAACGGTGCACTCATTCAGGCTGACCACAATGTGGGAGATGCCTCTAACATCGCTGCGGTCGCGAACGTCTTCATCCAGCACGCCGTTGGAGCCGAAATAGTAGCGGTAGCCGCTGAGTTTTTTCCAGCCGGTTGCTGCAATGCCGTCGCCCTTCAGGTAGTACTTTTTACCGCTGACAGTGACCCACTTGCTCTTCTGCATAACGCCGCTGGCTGCAAAATAGTAAGTCTTGCCGTTAATGGTCTTGATGCCGGTTACTACGGTGCCGTCACCCTGCAGGTAGTAAGTATTGTTGCTGGTGGTGGTGATAAAGTCCTTCTTGGTGGAGAGGGAGCCGTCGCTTGTTTCGAAATAATACTTTTTGCCGTCAATTTCCTTCATGCCCTTGCGGAGTACACCGTCGGAGCCGAAGTAATAGGTTTTGCCGTCGATGGTTTTCCAGTTGGTTGCCATCACGCCGCTGCTGTCAAAGTAGAACAGTTTATCGATTCTCTGCCAGCCGGTTACTTTGTTGCCGTTGCTGTCGTAGTAATATTTTTTGCCGTTTACAGTCTGCCAGCCGGTTACGTTTGCTGCAGGTGCCGGTGTGTTTTCTTCACTGATCGCAGCAGGTTCTGCTGTTATTTCTGCGGTTTCCTGCACTTCATCCACTGTTTCGGTCAGTGGTGCAATTTCACCGGATGCTTCTGCTGCAGAAACAGGCATTGCAACTGCTGTAGCTGCTGCTGTGGCAGAAATGCACAGGCTTAAAAAAATCGCCGCAAGGCGCTTACGTTTGTTCTTCATATCAAAATCCCTCCCAGGGAAAAGTATCCTTATTTAGAAGTTTTCTACAAAATTCATTATAGCCTAGCGCTTTGGTAAATGCAATAAAATATCGACGGGAAATGACAGGGGCAGGTGGGGAAATCTGTCCCTTTTTTTCGTGCATTTTCACGGAGAGTGTGATACAATATAGGGCAGAAAATGAATGCAGTTTGCGGAGGGAACAACATGAAAACAGCACAGGAAAAAACCATCGCCGCCATTTCCACCGGGCAGTCTCCGGGCGGTATCGGCATCATCCGTATTTCCGGCAGTGAGGCAAGAGCCGTAGCTGATCGTGTATTCACAGCAAAAAGCGGTAAAACCATTGCAGAGGCCAAAGGCTACACCGCATTATACGGCCATGTGCATGATGAAGCAGGCAATGTGCTGGATGAAGCCATTGCGCTGGTATTTGCGTCTCCGGCCAGCTTTACCGGCGAAGACGTAGTAGAATTTTCCTGCCACGGCGGTCTTGTCATCCTGAAGAACGTGCTCCGCGCTGTGCTGGCAGCCGGCGCAAAGGCAGCAGGCCCGGGCGAGTTTACAAAGCGTGCCTTTTTAAATGGCAAAATGGGTTTAACAGAAGCAGAATCTGTGATGCAGCTGATTGGCGCCAGCGGTAACCAGGCGGTGCGCGTGGCATTGGCCGGCCATGACGGCGCACTGGAAAAGCGCATTACCGAAATCCGCCAGAAGCTGATCACAGCGGCGGCACATCTCTCTGCCTGGGCAGATTACCCGGAAGATGATATTCCGGATCTGGATCCGCTGGTGCTGCAGGGGAATCTGGAAGAGGCTAAGGCAGCCCTCCAGAAGATGATCAGCCAGTTTGATGCAGGCAAGGCCATCCGCGAAGGTGTGGACACTGTAATTGCAGGCCGCCCGAACGTTGGTAAATCGACCCTGATGAACCTGCTCAGCGGCTGCGAGCGTTCTATTGTTACACAATATGCCGGCACAACCCGTGATATTGTAGAGGAGACCGTTCTTCTCGGTGATGTAACACTGCGCCTTGCAGATACTGCCGGTATCCGCATCACCGATGACCCGGTAGAGCAGATCGGCGTAACAAAGGCAAAGAGCAGGGTAGAGTCTGCTCAGCTGGTACTGGCTGTGTTCGACTCCTCCTGTCCGCTGACAGAAGAAGATCACGAGCTGATGGCTTCTGCTCAGAATGTGCCGTCTGTTGCCATTGTGAATAAGAGTGACCTGGAAGCTGTGACCGATCTTGACGTGATCAGAGCCAACTTCTCCCACGTGGTATATCTTTCTGCAAAGGATGGCCGCGGCCTGGAAGAACTGGAAGCAGCGGTTGCCGATGTGCTCCACACGGCGTCTATCGATCCATCGGAAGGTATTCTCTTCACAGAGAGACAGCACGATGTTTCTCAGCGTGCGCTGGCAGGCGTAGAGGAAGCGCTGTTTGCCCTGATGGGCGGCATGACACTGGATGCTGTTACCGTTTCTCTGGAAGGTGCCATCAGTGAATTATTAGAGCTGACCGGCGAGCGCGCAACAGAAGCTGTGGTAGATTCTGTATTTGCGCAGTTCTGCGTTGGTAAATAGCGGGGAAGCCCCCGCGGGCAATGCACCCCACCGCCACGGCATAGCCGTGCCGACTCCCCTATCAGGGGAGTTTTTTTATTTCTGCAAAATGCCTCTGTGAACGTAGGGGCGGTCACTGACCGCCCACATTTCACACAACTGTTTATTCAAACTTTTCTATCGTCCTTCAGACGATGATTCCACCCTCGTTGTGAAACCCTTTTATTTTGCGGAAGATTTTCAACAAAAATGCGAAAAAATGTGGAAAGTGTGCGGATTTTTGGAATGTGTGATTCTTGTGAAAGAGCGGAACATATGCTATAATAACAATTTAAGGATTATATTGCGGAATGAGGGTTTTCTTTGAATTACGATGCAGGATATTATGATATTATCGTCATCGGCGCCGGCCATGCCGGCATCGAGGCAGCCTTAGCCGGCGCACGGCTTGGCTGCTCCACGGCGATCTTCACCATCAATATGGATGCCGTGGGCAACTGCCCATGCAACCCGTCTATCGGCGGCACGGCAAAGGGTCACCTTGTTCGTGAAATCGACGCCCTTGGCGGTGAAATGGGTATTACTGCCGACGCCAGCTTTATCCAGAGCAGAATGCTGAACCTGGGTAAGGGTCCGGCAGTGCATTCGCTGCGCGCCCAGATCGATCGCTGGAAGTACAGCAGCATTATGAAGCATAAACTGGAAAAGACAGAGAATCTGCACCTGCGTCAGGCGGAGATTACAGAAATCTTCCCAATGGAAAACGGCCTGTGGGGTGTTGTTACCCGTATGCACGCTATGTACACCACCAAGGCGGTGATTCTGGCAACAGGCACCTTCCTTGGCGGCCGTATTTACATTGGTGATGTAAACTACGAGAGCGGCCCGGATGGTCTGTTTGCTTCCACTTTCCTTGGTGAGTCTCTGAAAAAACTGAATCTTTCCCTGCGCCGCTTTAAAACAGGCACACCGGCTCGTGTGCTTCGTTCCAGCATTGATTTTACCCAGCTGGAAGAACAGCATGGCGATGATCCTGTAGTACCGTTCTCCTTTGAGACAGAAGATCCGGGCGAGAACAAGGTCATCTGCCACATTGCCTGGACAAACGCAGACACAAAGAAGATCATTCTGGACAACATTCATCGTTCTCCGCTTTACAGCGGCGACATTGAAGGTGTTGGCCCTCGTTACTGCCCAAGTATCGAAGATAAGATCGTTCGCTTTGCAGAGAAGGAGCGCCATCAGGTATTCGTAGAGCCATGCGGCCTCGACACAGAAGAAATGTACCTGCAGGGTATGTCTTCTTCTCTGCCGGAGGACGTACAGCTGCAGTTCTACCATTCCATTAAGGGTATGGAGAATATGCAGATCATGCGCCCGGCATATGCTATTGAGTACGACTGCGTAGACCCGGTACAGCTGGAGGCAACACTGGAGTTCCGTGAGCATCCGGGCTTATACGGCGCCGGCCAGTTCAACGGCAGCTCCGGCTACGAAGAAGCAGCAGCACAGGGTCTGGTGGCAGGCATCAACGCAGCCAGAAAAATTCAGGGCAAGGAGCCGATGATTCTGGACAGAGCCAGCTCCTATATCGGTACGCTGATCGACGACCTGATTACAAAAGGCTGCACCGACCCGTACCGCATGATGACTTCCCGTTCGGAGTACCGTCTGGTACTTCGCCAGGATAATGCTGATGAGCGACTGACACCGATCGGCCGCGAGATCGGTCTGGTGACAGACCACCGCTGGGAGCGTTTCTGCCTGAAGCAGGAGCAGAAGCAGGAGGAGCGCCGCCGCATTGAGAAGGTTGTGATCGCGCCAAGCGCAGAATTCAACGCTATGCTGGAAGAGCGCGGCACAACACCGATCACCACCGGTGTGCGTATGATCGAACTGCTCCGCCGCCCGCAGCTGACTTACAAAGATCTGGCACCGTTCGATACAGAGCGTCCTGATTTACCGGACAATGTATTTGAGAACGTGGAGATCGAAGTAAAATACGAAGGCTACATTAGGCGCCAGAAGGGCGACATTGCAGAAATGCGCCGCCTGGAGCAGAAAAAACTGCCTAAAAACGTAGACTATCATACTTTGACTGGTCTCCGTACTGAGGCACAGGAAAAACTGCAGAAGGTGCGCCCGGCTAATATCGGTCAGGCATCTCGCATTTCCGGTGTAAGCCCGGCGGATATTTCCGTTCTGCTCATCTGGTTAAGCAAACTGGATTCTTAATTAATTGGACAATTATTTCCCACGCAAATTGGTTAAAATAACAATGCAAAGGGGGGAAGTCCTTGAAAAAACGAATAAAAAAGGGAAAGCAGAAAATTCATGGCTTCCACAACCGATTGGTTGCAAGAGTGGAGAAAGGCAGGAAAAAGCAATCCTTCGGGTTTATCATGCTGTCGCTGCTGCTGCGGTTCTTTGACCACGGTTTGCTGGGCAAAGGTGCCCAGCTTGCTTATTACTTTCTGTTTTCCTTCATGCCGCTGATCATTTTCGCTGCCTCCATGCTGGCGCTTCTGAATCTGGATGCTTCGGAAATGCTGGGAGATCTGATGCAGTTCATCCCGGATGAAGTGCTGGGTGTGGCAAGTATATTCTATGACCATATCAAGGGCGGCCTGAACATTACCCTGATGTACACCGGCCTTGGTCTGAGTATTTACTTTGCGTCGTCGGCGCTGCGCTCTCTGATGGGTGCGCTGGATGTGGCCTACAACGTGAAGAAGCCGCGAAACATGGCACTGCAGTTCCTGATATCCTTTTTCTATGCGGTCATTTTCCTGGCGACGATCCTTGCAAGTATCCTGATGATGCTTGCCGGTGGTTATCTGATCGGCTTACTGGTGGATCTGTTCCCGCAGATTGCGGCATTCCACTGGATTTTTGAAATTTTACGTTACGCAATTATGATTTTCCCGATTTTCGGCATTCTGCTGCTGCTGTACCGGTTTACACCGCACCGCAAGCTGAAAATGAAGAACGCCCTGCCTGGTGCTCTGTTCAGCACCTTTGCATGGATCGGCGTTTCCTTTATTTTCTCATTCTATGTAACGAACTTTGGCGATTACGCAAACTTATACGGATCTCTCGGTGCAATCATCGTGCTGATGCTGTGGCTGTATCTCACCGGTATTATTTTCATCTTTGGCGGTGAACTGAACGGTGTGCTGCTGGAGCGCAGACACTATCTGGATCAGCAGAAACTGCTGGACGACGGCGACGTGGCAGATCCGACGGAAGAATAAATTTAGAGGAGATTAAAATACTATGGCACAAAATATTCAAGGTATGCTGCTTACCTCTGCAAATGCGCTGGGTGTAAGACTGATGCCTGCACAGCTGGACGCATTCCAGAAGTACATGGAGATTCTGCTGGACTGGAACAAGAAAATGAACCTGACAGCAATCACAGAGCCAACAGAAGTGTGCATTAAGCACTTTGCAGACAGCCTGACTGTTCTGGACTCTGTAGAACTGAAAAAGCACGCAAAGGTTCTGGACGTAGGCAGCGGCGCCGGTTTCCCTGGTATTCCGCTGAAGATTGCAAGAGAAGACCTGATGCTGACCATCATCGACGGCCAGCAGAAGCGCCTGACTTTCCTGGAGGAAGTGCTGAAGAAGATCAATTTGACAGCAAATCTGCTCCACGGCCGCGCTGAAGAGTTCGGCAGAGAGAAGGAGCTCCGCGCAAAGTTTGACCTGGTAACAGCAAGAGCTGTTGCACCGCTGAACGTGCTCTGCGAGTACTGCATGCCATTTGTTGGCAAGAACGGCTACTTTGTAGCAATGAAGGGCCCGAACGCAGACGAAGAACTGGAAGCAGCAAAGAATGCCATCGACGTACTGGGCTGCGAACTGGTTGAGAAGAAGCAGTTCGTTCTCATGGACGGCAGCACACGCAATCTGCTGGTATTTAAGCGTGTGAAGGGTTTCTCCATGGAATATCCTAGACACGGCTCTAAAATCGCAAAGAAGCCGCTGTAAAAGCCAAATAACGCAATTTAAACGCTCTCCATCGCCGGAGGGCGTTTTTTATTGCAATAAATCAAACTGTTCCACGTGAAACATGATTGCTGTGACTGCGTGGCGGGGGAAAGAAGCAGTCTCTTGCAGTCAGTGACCGGCGAATTGCCCGCGGGGGCTTCCCCGCTGTTCCGCGTGAAACAATGCTTCCTCGAATTCATTCTGTGCGCACTTTAGTGCGTGCTGCATGAATTCGAACGATATCAGTGAAGATTTACAGCGAGAGGCGCCGAGGGTTCATCCAAAAGGGAGCAGCGCTCCCTCTTTGGTGGGATTATTAAGGGCAAAGCCCTTAATTGCCTTCTTTTCCACTATTTTCTGTGGCAAGACAGAAAATGGTGCCTCCGGAGGAAGACGGACCAGATTTGCAGATAGGCTGAACCCAAAGGGGAAATGATCGTGTTTCACTGCGAGGGTCGAACCATCGTCCGAAGGACGATCGAAGGTTCCAATCAGAAGTCATATTTGGGTGAGTGATCGCAGGTTGCCCTTATGAAACAGCATTCGTTTTGTCTCGTTGAACACTCCGTATTATTTTCAACACATTCTGTTTGTTTTGTGGAAAACTTCTTCCGCGACCATGCAAAATAGGATGGAAAGGGACAGGAAAGTCATACAGAGAGTGACATGGTTTTTCAGAGAGAAGTGCTATATTGTAGTTGGAAATAGCAAACGGTTATTTCCACAGGGGAAAGAAGAATAAAGGAGGAAGTCAGATGGTATCGCAGCAAGCGAGACAACGGATCGTGGAGATCCCACTGGAGCGCATTCAGCCAAATCCAGCCCAGCCGCGGCAGACCTTCTCACAGAAAGAACTGGACAGCCTATCCCAGAGTATCCGGGAGAATGGACTGCTGCAGCCGATTCTGGTACGGCACAGAAATAACGGCTATGAGCTGATAGCCGGAGAACGGCGGCTCCGTGCCTGCAGAATTGCCGGTTTGCGCACAGTTCCCTGCATTATTAATGACTGTGACACCAGGAATGCGGCCATTTACGCCATGCTGGAGAACTTACAAAGACAGGATCTTCAGTTGTTCGAAGAGGCAGAGGGACTGCAGAAATTGATTGCCCAGTGGGGGATTACCCAGGAGGAAGCGGCTAAACGACTTGGAAAAAGCCAATCTGCCATTGCCAACAAAATGCGGCTGCTAAAGCTCAATGAAGCGGAACGGCAGAAAATCACAGAGGCATCGCTCTCCGGCCGCCATGCAAGAGCATTGATCCGCATTACAGATGAACCGCTGCGGATGCAGGTACTGGAGGAAATCATCGCAAAAGGACTGAATGTATCGCAGACGGATCATCTGGTAGAAAAGCGGCTGGAGGAACGGGAAAAGGAACAGACGCAGCGGAATCAGAAGAAGACCTTTGTGTGGAAGGATTACAGGATTTTCCTCAACACAGTGCACAATGCAGTGCAGACCATGGTGGCCTCCGGCATTGAGGCTGTGACCGACCAGAAAGAGACAGAGGATTTCTACGAACTTGTTGTCCGCATACCAAAACTGCAGAAGGCATGAAGAATGGGGAGATGGCGCGCAGCTGTCTCCCGCTTTTTCTTTTAATGAATAATAAAATAGAAAAAGTTTCACGTGAAACATTGCTGCGCGGAACTTTTTCGAGGAGTGCAGTACTTTGTCACCGAGAGGCCGAGCGACTGCCCGTCGGCGCTTGCCGACTGTTCCACGTGAAACAATTTGCCGTGACTGCGTAGCGGGGGATCAAAGCAGCCTCCTGCAGTCAGTGGCCAGCGAATCGCCCGCGGGGGCATCCCCGCTGTTCCACGTGAAACATTTCTGCGCTGCCGTTATGCATGTAGGGGCGGTCATCGACCGCCAGCTGGCAGATGGTTCCTTATAGAGGAGAACCCCCGGCGAGGGTTCTCCTCTCAAATATTCCACTGGAATATTTGATTCACCTCTCCTGCGCTTATTTATAAACAGGTGTTTCGCGGCTTGCGAGCCGCGACCAAGGCTTCGCCTTTGGAAACCACCACTTTTGAAAAAGTGGACAAAACTTTTATTTTGTTTCACGTGAAACAATTTGCCGTGACTGCGTGGCGGGGGATCAAAGCAGCTTCCTGCAGTCAGTGGCCAGCGAATCGCCCGCGGGGGCATCCCCGCTGTTCCACGTGAAACATTGCTGTGTGGAACTTTTTTTGAGGTGTGCAGTACTTGTTTGCCGATAATTGTTCGAGGAATATTGAAATTTCCAGCGTATATAGTGCAATTCCGGTGATTCTATGCTATAATAAACTGCGAGTAATCAATTTTCAGGCAAAATCGTTGAAAAAGGAGAGGCGGAGGCGACGATGGGTAAAATTATCGCAATCACAAATCAGAAAGGCGGCGTGGGCAAAACAACCACAGCCGTGAACCTTGCGGCCGCAACAGGTCTGGCCGGCAAGAAAACTTTGCTGGTAGATATTGACCCACAGGGTAATACTTCCAGCGGTCTTGGTGTAGATCGCCGCCAGCTGGAGCGTTCTATGTATGAGGTGCTCATCTGCACCGCAGAGGCAAAAGATGTAATTCAGGAAACAGAGTTTGAGAATCTGTCCATCCTGCCGTCCAGTATTGATCTTGCTGCGGCGGAGCTGGAACTGATCAACTTTGATCACCGGGAGGCCATCCTGAAGCAGGCGCTGGCACCGCTGCGGGCAGAGTATGACTTTATCTTCATCGACTGTCCGCCATCCCTTGGCCTTATTACCACCAATGCGCTGTGCGCTGCAGACACCATTCTGGTGCCGATCCAGTGCGAATACTATGCACTGGAAGGTCTGTCTCAGCTGATGAACTCTGTGCGCCGCGTAAAGCGTCAGTACAATGAGATGCTGGAGATGGAAGGCGTGCTGCTGACCATGTATGACGGCCGTCTCAACCTGACACAGCAGGTGGTGGAGGAAGTAAAAAAATACTTCCCGAAAAAGGTGTTCTCTACAGTTATTCCGCGTACTGTTCGTCTTTCTGAGGCACCTGGCTTCGGCAAACCGGTACAGTATTACGATAAGGGCTCCAAGGGCGCCAAAGCCTACAACGAACTGGCTGAGGAATTGCTGAAACAAAATCAGTAGGTAAGGAGGCGGGAGAATGGCAATTAAGAAAAAAGGCGGTCTCGGCAAAGGTCTTGACCTGATTTTTGCAGAGAACGTGTCGGAAGAATCCGGCGCCGCTTCAGAAATCAAGCTCAGTGAACTGGAACCAAACAGGGACCAGCCGCGTAAAGATTTTGATGAAGAAGCCCTGGCAGAACTGGCTGATTCTATCAGTCAGCACGGCGTACTGCAGCCACTGCTGGTGCGGCCGATTTTCGGCGGCGGATACCAGATCGTTGCCGGTGAACGCCGCTGGCGTGCTGCCAGAATGGCTGGTTTAACAGCTGTTCCGGCTGTTGTAAAAGAGCTGGATGACGAGCAGGTTATGGAGATTGCATTGATTGAAAACCTGCAGCGTGAAGATCTTTCTCCACTGGAAGAAGCCATGGGTTATCAGTCTCTGATGGATACCTATGACATGACGCAGGAGGAAGTGAGCCGCACTGTGGGCAAGTCCCGTTCTGCGGTGGCAAATGCACTGCGCCTGCTGAAACTGCCGCCGGAGATCCACGAAATGATCCGCAGAGGCGACGTTTCTGCCGGTCACGGCCGTGCACTGCTGGCTTTTCAGGATGTAGAGCAGATGATCTTCATTGCTGACCAGATCGTCAAGGAAGACCTGTCTGTTCGCGCTGTGGAAAAGCTGGCGCAGAAAGCCAACGAAGCCCCAAAAGCAAAGCCGGAACGCCGCTGCGGCATTCCGTATTTCAATGAGGTGGAGCTGTCTCTCCATGACTATCTTGGCAGAAAAGTTCACGTCAACGGCAACGAGAAAAAGGGCACCCTGCAGATTGAATTCTATGGTCAGGATGACCTTGCAGAGTTAATAAGAAAATTAAATTTAAATCAATAATTTTTCTATATAAAAGGAGATATTACCATGCTTGATATTAAGATGATCCGTCAGGAACCTGACAGAGTAAAAGCTGCTATGAAAACAAGAAACTTCGATGCTGATGCACTGATTGATGAAGTGCTGGCAATCGACGTTGAGCGCCGTGCAATCATGGGTAAGGTTGAGTCCATGAAGGCAGAGCAGAACGCTGAAACAAAGAAGATCCCAGCAATCAAAAAGGCTGGCGGCGACGTTACAGAGATCATGGACCGCATGAGAGCGCTGTCCGATGACATCAAGACTTGCGACGCTGAACTGAGCGCACTGGAAGAGAAGCAGCAGAACATCCTGCTCTCCATTCCAAACGTACCACACGAGAGCGTACCGGTTGGTTCCGATGACAGCGACAACCTGGAAGTTCGCCGTTGGGGTGAGCCAAAGGCTTACGACTTTGAAGTAAAGCCACACTGGGACATTGGTAAGGACCTGGATATCCTCGATCCTGAAACAGCTGCAAAGGTAACAGGCGCACGCTTCCACTTCTATAAGGGTCTTGGCGCAAGACTGGAGCGTTCCGTTATCAACTTCTACCTGAACACTCACACAGAGCACGGCTACACAGAAATCTTCCCACCATTCATGGTAAACCGCGCTTCCATGACAGGTACAGGTCAGCTGCCTAAGTTCGAAGAGGACGCATTTAAGCTGGCTACTAAGACTTCCAACGAAGATTACTTCCTGATCCCAACTGCTGAGGTTCCTGTAACAAACATGTACCGCAGCGATATCCTCGACGGCGAGCAGCTGCCAATCAAGCACTGTGCTTACTCTGCTTGCTTCCGTGCAGAGGCTGGCTCCGCTGGCCGTGACACAAGAGGCCTCATCCGTCAGCACCAGTTCAACAAGGTTGAGCTCGTTAAGTTTGCTGATCCTGAGACTTCCTACGATGAGCTGGAGTCCCTGACAGCTGACGCTGAGCGTGTGCTCCAGATGCTGGGTCTCCCATACCGTGTTGTATGCCTCTGCTCCGGTGACCTTGGCTTCTCCTCTGCTAAGACATACGACGTTGAAGTTTGGATGCCATCCTACGGCCGCTATGTAGAGATCTCCTCCTGCTCCAACTTCGAGGATTACCAGGCTCGCCGTGCTTCCATCCGCTTCAAGAACGGCACAAAGGATAAGGCTAAGCTTGCTCACACACTGAACGGCTCCGGCGTTGCAATCGGCCGTACTGTTGCTGCAATTCTGGAAAACTACCAGAACGCTGACGGCACTGTTACTATTCCGGAAGCACTCCGTCCATACATGGGCTGCGACAAAATTGGTTAATTAATTGTAGAACTAAGTATAATATAGCGATATAAAATCAGATGTACTATTATTTTGTTAGTGCATCTGATTTTTTGTTTTTCATTTATTTTTTATGCATGATTTATAAATTTTCTGCCTATAATATGGAGATAAAAATGCAGATTTTGTATTTGTGCAAACTGCTAAAAACTAAGGGGTAAATTTTGTATACAGAGGGCAAAACAGGAAATCGACAAAAATTCAACAAAATAGTTGAAACAGTCTCTCCGGAGTGATATAATAGGTAAAATATATTTTTAACAAAGAAGAAAAACGTATTATTTGCGTATTGTTCTGTGAATAGAAAGGGAGGAAATTTAAACATGCTGCAAACAGATTTTTCTAAGAAATTTGTAAAAGAAGGTATCACATTTGACGACGTTCTGCTGATTCCTGCTGAATCCAACGTTCTGCCAAAAGAGGTTGACTACTCCACTTACCTGACAAAGAAGATCCGCCTGAACACACCACTGATGACAGCTGCTATGGACACTGTTACAGAGGCTGAAATGGCAATCGCTATCGCTAGAGAAGGCGGTATCGGTATCATCCACAAGAATATGCCGATCGAAGTTCAGGCTGATATGGTAGACCGCGTAAAGCGTTCTGAAAATGGTGTTATTTCTAACCCATTCTTCCTCTCTCCTGAGAACACAGTTGGCGATGCTGATGCTATCATGGGCCGCTACAAGATCTCCGGTGTGCCGATCGTGAAGGACGGCAAGCTGGTTGGCATCATCACAAACCGTGACATGAGATTCATGACAGGTGATGACTTTAATCAGCCAATCTCCAACGTAATGACAAGCGAAAATCTGGTAACAGCTCCTGTTGGCACAACTCTGGAGCAGGCACAGGAAATCCTCCGTCATCACAGAATTGAAAAGCTCCCACTGGTTGATGAAAACGGCGAACTGAAGGGCCTTATCACAATCAAGGACATTGAGAAGGCAGTTGAGTATCCAAACTCTGCAAGAGACGCTCAGGGCCGCCTCCTCTGCGGTGCAGCAATCGGCGCAACAGCAGACGTTCTGGACCGTGTAGCAGCTCTGGTAGCAGCTGGTGTTGACGTTGTTAGCCTTGACTCCGCTCACGGCCACAACAGCGGCGTTCTCGAAGCAGTTCGCAAGGTAAAGGCAGCATACCCAGACCTCCAGGTTATCGGTGGTAACGTTGCAACAGCAGCTGGCACACTGGCTCTCATCGAGGCTGGTGCTGACGCTGTTAAGATCGGTATCGGTCCTGGCTCCATCTGCACAACACGTGTTGTTGCTGGTATCGGTGTTCCACAGATCTCCGCAATCTATGATGCAGCATGTGCAGCAGCTCCATACGGTGTTCCGATCATCGCAGACGGCGGTCTGAAGATCTCCGGCGATATCGTTAAGGCACTGGCAGCAGGCGCAAGCGTAGCTATGATCGGCTCCCTGGTTGCAGGCTGTAAGGAATCCCCAAGTGAAACAGAAATCTACCAGGGCAGACAGTTCAAGGTATACCGCGGCATGGGTTCCCTGGCAGCTATGGGCAAGGGCAGCTCCGACCGTTACTTCCAGCACAATGACAAGAAGCTGGTACCAGAAGGCGTTGAAGGCCGTGTTCCTTACAAGGGACCTCTCTCCGACACAGTTTACCAGCTGATG